>CAYRAY010000077.1:0-6782 GCA_964422405.1 uncultured Clostridia bacterium
GCTCTGCAATCTGGCTGTCGATATCTTCTCTGGTAGGAAGAGCCAATACCTTTCCCTCAAGTTTTTCTCTGTCGAATTCTACCCACTTTACAAGGCCGGGAGCTTTCGATTCTTTAATAGCCGTGAAATAGCCGTTGTTCTTCTTGCTTTCCTTAACGCAGATAACGTCGCCGGGTTTTACAAGGAAGGAGGGAATGTTTACTCTTCTGCCGTTAACCTGGAATTGTGCGTGGGAAACAAGTTGTCTTGCTTGCAAACGGGTCGTTGCCAAGCCCATTCTGTAAATAACATTGTCCAATCTTCTTTCCAAAAGGACAAGCATGTTTTCACCCGTAACACCCTTCATGGTTTCTGCCATTTCGTAGTAGTGACGGAACTGCTTTTCGTTTACGTTATAGATGAACTTTGCTCTTTGCTTTTCGCGAAGTTGCAAGCCGTATTCGCTGATCTTCTTGCCCTTTCTGCCGGACGTTCTGATGGACTTCTTGAAGCAACCTACTGCGGTAGGATCCAACTCAAGGAATCTGCATCTCTTCAACTTATTGTATTTATTGATAGCCATAACTATTTAATGCCTCCTGATTAAACTCTACGACGCTTCGGGGGTCTGCATCCGTTGTGGGGGATGGGGGAAACGTCGGAAATCAACGTGATTTCAAGCTCGCAAGCGGAAAGTGCGCGGATTGCGGATTCTCTGCCTGCACCGGGGCCCTTCACGTATACTTCAACCGATTTCAAACCGTGTTCTTTTGCTGCTTTAGCTGCGGTTTCTGCTGCCATTTGCGCTGCGAAGGGAGTACCCTTTCTGCTACCCTTGTAGCCGAGCGCACCTGCGCTGGATTGGGAAATTGCGTTGCCGAAAGCGTCGGTAACGGTTACGATCGTGTTGTTGAACGTAGACTGAATATGCACTTGACCTTTGTCAATCTTTTTAAGTTCTTTGCGCTTTCTGGAAACGACTTTCTTTTTCATTTCTGCCATAACTTTCTATCGCCTCCTATTACTTCTTCTTGCCTGCGATTGCGCGCGCAGGACCTTTACGCGTACGAGCGTTTCTCTTGGTGCTTTGACCGCGTACGGGCAAACCCTTTCTGTGACGAATGCCACGATAGCACCCGATTTCCATAAGGCGTTTGATGTTCAAGGAAACTTCACTGCGAAGTTCACCTTCTACTCTAAGGTTGTGATCGATATATTCTCTCAATTTGGAAACGTCGTTCTCGTCGAGATCCTTAACTCTCGTATCGGGATTGATGCCCGTTTCCGCGAGAATCTTTTTGGAAGTCGTAAGTCCAATACCATAGATGTAGGTAAGACCGATTTCCACTCTCTTTTCTCTGGGTAAATCCACACCGGCAATACGTGCCATAGATTTCTGTCCTCCGTTTGTTTTAATTCTTTATTTTTCGTTATTTTGGTATATATCTGAAACGAACGCGTCGGGTTCGGTAGTGGAAAATACCTCTGCCGTCACGCTGTATTGTTTTCACCTGAATCGTTTATCCTTGCCCGTTTTTTGCCCGATTTTTAGGCAAAATATAGGTTCGAATAAACGCAACAAAGCTGAATTTCCGCAAAAAACACGGAAATTCAGTTTGATTACAGTCATTTACTTTGGAAAAAACGTCGGTAAACCGCAACATTTCCCATAGTACCGCATAGTAATATTTTACCATAAACGATAATCGGGTGTCAACTGTTTTGCCAAGGTTTTTCAAAATAATTTTTCGATTAGCCCTGTCTTTGTTTGTGGCTCTTGCTCTTGGAGCAGATTACCATTACTCTGCCGTTTCTTTTGATAACTTTGCACTTATCGCACATAGGTTTTACAGAAGGTCTGACTTTCATTGTATTTTCTCCTTGTTAATTAAACTCTTAAACGTCGCGTGATTACGACTTGCTACGCCATGTGATTCTGCCTTTCGTCAAATCATACGGACTCATTTCCAATTTCACCGTATCGCCTTCGATGATACGAATGTAGTTCATACGAAGTTTGCCGGAAATATACGCCGTGATTATGTGACCGTTGGAAAGCTGCACCTTGAAAGTTGCATTGGGCAATGCTTCGATGACTTTGCCTTCCGTTTCGATTACGTCGTCTTTGGACACAGAAATTCCCTCCGATTGTTTTATCGCGTCGGGCGCAAGCCCTTCGCCTAATTTATTTGCTATTCTTTCTTACAGGGTAAGAATTTCAACACCGTCGTCGCGAACGACTACCGTGTTTTCGTAATGGGACGCCGCTTTGCCGTCCGCCGTTACCGCGCCCCAACCGTCGGGGAGCAATTTCACCCGCCAGTCGCCAAGCGCAATCATCGGTTCGATACAAAGTACCGTGCCTGCTTTCAGCCGAACGCCCGTGCCAAGCCTTCCGAAGTTTGGAACGCTTGGATCCTCGTGCATTTCTCTGCCGATTCCGTGACCGGTGTACGAACGAATAACGCCGTAACCGAAGGATTCTGCGTGCTTTTGCACTCTGTAACCGATATCGAATAACGGAGTACCTGCCTTTAAGCCTTCGACGCCCTTAAAGAAACATTCTTCCGTTCTTTGTACAAGCAATTTTTTTTCGGGATCCACATTGCCGATGCAGTACGTTCTGCACGCGTCGCCGTGATATCCGTTTTTATCCGCAACGATATCCACGCTGACGATGTCGCCGTCTTTTATGACGCGGTCGTCGGGGATGCCGTGCACCACCATTTCGTTGATGGAAATGCAAGCGGACGCGGGAAAACCGCCGTAACCAAGACAGGAAGGATTTGCGCCTTCCGAACGGATAAACCGTTCGATGAGCGAATCGAGTTCCTTCGTCGTCATACCCGCGCAAATTTTCGTTTCCACGAAAGCGAAGGTGGCTTTGACGACGCGACACGCCTCACGGATAAGTTCGATTTCTTTTTCGCTCTTTACGTGAATCATAGTCGTCCTTACTTTATCGAGTCAAGTTTTTTTGAAATTTCCGCATAAACGTCTTCGGGCGTCGTATTGCCTGCGACGTTAAAGATTACGCCTTGTTTTGTGTAATACGCAATCAAAGGCGCGGTTTGCGCATTGTATACGTTGATACGGCTGCGTACCGTTTCGGGATTGTCGTCCTTACGTTGGCACAACTCACCGCCGCAACGCGCGCACTTGGTTTTGCCTTGCAGACGGGACACGTGATAGCTTTCGCCGCAATCTTTACATACTCTTCTGCCGCAAATTCTATCGAGGAGCAACGAGTGATCCACTTGGATATTTACGACAAGGTCTACGTGCGTCATTCTGTCCAACTCTTCCGCTTGCGCAATCGTGCGGGGGAAACCGTCCAACATATAACCGTTTGCACAGTCTTGTCGGGAAATGCGTTCCTCTACGATTTGGCAAGTCACGTCGTCGGGGACGAGTTGACCTTTATCGATGTAAGTTTTTGCAAGCACCCCGATGGGGTCTTCCGCTGCCATATGTTCCCTGAAAATGTCCCCCGTGGAAATGTGGGGGAGGGCGTAGTCGTCGGCTATTTTCGACGCCTGCGTACCCTTGCCTGCGCCGGGCGCGCCAAGCAAAATGATGTTCATAGCTGCCACTCCTATTAGAATACTACACGTACTCGAAGGCTTGTCGGCTTTCGCGCTTTGCGCAAGGCAAAACGCGAATACCGCTTATTTCTTATTTCAAGAAGCCTTTGTAGTTCTTCATCATCAACTGTGCTTGCAGCTGCTTTTCAAGCTCCATCGCGCACGAAACTACGATGAGGATACCCGTCGTAGAGAATACGTTTACGAGCGTGTAATCTGCCCACGAGAATGCGACCGCCGGGATAAAGGCAACCAAGGACAAGTAAATGGCACCGAACAGCGTGATACGGTTGGAAATCTTTTTCAGATAAGCTTCCGTTGCTTTACCGGGACGAATACCCTGAATAAAGCCGCCGTTTTGTTGAATACTCTTAGAAACGTCTTCGGGGTTGAACTGCATCTGTGCATAGAAGAACGAGAATGCAAAAATCAACAAGCAAAGCACGACTGCATAAACGAGTTTATGATACCATTCGCTGCTGGTGTTGGAAACCGAAGCGGACATCCACGTGTTCCAGAATTTACTGAACCAACCGCTGGTGTCGGGGTCTACCATACTGCAAATCATCTGAGGGAAACTCAAAATGGAGAACGCGAAGATGAGGGGCATAACGCCACCGCCCGAAATTCGGATAGGAATTGCGGAAGATTGACCGCCGTACATCTTTCTGCCTCTGACCTGCTTCGCATACTGTACGGGAACCTTTCTTTCGGAGAGGTCTACGTAAACGATTGCAAGGAAGATGACCAAGCAAATGATTGCGAAGAATACGAGTTCCATGACGATATCGGATGCGGACGACGTGGGGAAGTTGTTCGCGCGGAAGCTTGCGTCGAAAATGCCGCGGAACTTTGCGAAAATTTGTTGCCCTGCCGTCGAAATAATACCGACGAAGATGATCATGGACTGACCGTTGCCTACGCCGTAATCGGTGATTCTTTCACCGATCCACATTACGATGAATGCGCCAGCCGTATAGACGATGGTCATGAAAATGCCCAAAAGCCACTTTTGCCCGCCGAAGATTGCCAATACGTTACCATCTAACGCACCGCTGCCTTGGTTGGCAAAGTTGATAATAATACCGATGGATTGAATAATTGCAAGAAGAATGGTTACGTATCTTGTATACTGCGCAATTTTTTTGCGACCTTCTTCCCCTTGCTTAGACAAGTTTTCAAGCGCAGGAATACCTACGGCAAGAAGTTGCATGATAATGGAGGCGTTGATGTAAGGTCCGATACCCAAAGCGAATAAAGTACCTTGAGAAAGCGCGCCACCGGTGATGCTGCTCATCAGCGTCAAGAAGTCGTTACCTTCTACTGCGGAGCCAAACGTGTTGCCGTCCAGCCCGGGAACGGGAATGAAACAACCGATGCGGAAAATCAACAGCAACAGGAGCATCATGTAGATCTTACGTCTGATCTCCTTTACTTTAAATGCATTGATTAGTGTCTGTAACATTTTTTTCTCCGTTTTTAGTTAGTATCGCGCTTGCGGAAAAACCGCTTACGCGTCGGGGAGGAGAAATAATGCGAACTACGGAAAACCGCTAAACGCGATTTTCCGTGTCACAATTTTCGCGTGTTAGAGGGTCTCCACCGTGCCCTGCGCCGCTTCGATAGCCGCTTTAGCGGATGCGGAGAACTTCGCCGCTTTTACCGTAAGAGCAACTTTGAGTTCGCCGTTGCCCAATACTTTAAGACCGCTGTTGTTCTTTACTTCTTTCGCAAGGTTATTTTCCATAACGAAGCCGTAATCGACAACCGTACCTGCAGGAAGTTCTGCAAGGTCGGAAAGGTTTACGATAACGTATACCTTTTTACCGTTGTTGGTAAAGCCTCTCTTCGGTACACGACGAGCAAGCGTCGTTTGACCGCCTTCAAAACCGGGACGTACGCCACCGCCGGAACGAGCCCATTGACCTTTGTGACCCTTACCGGAGGTTTTACCCGTACCCGAACCGATACCGCGGCCCAATCTCTTGACCGACTTGGTAGCTCCCTGTGCGGGAGAAAGAGTATCTATTCTCATAGTAATCTCTCCTTAAACGTTTTCTACTTTGACGAGGTGCTTAACCTTCGCAATCATACCTTGGATTACGGGGGTATCGTCAAGTTCTTTGGAAGAACGGATTTTCTTAAGACCGAGCGCTGCGATAGTACCCTTTACGGAATCTACCTGTCCGATCGTGCTTTTTACAAGCGTAACTTTAATTTTAGCCATGTCTTATCTCCTCCGTTTCTCAGCTCAAAATTTCTTCTACGGTCTTGCCGCGAAGTGCTGCAACCTGTTCAGCCGTCTTCAATTCTTTCAAACCTTCGATTGCTGCTTTTACGCAGTTACCAGGGTTTTGGCTGCCGTGAGATTTCGTTCTGATGTTCTTAATACCTACTGCTTCCATAACCGCACGAACGGGACCGCCTGCGATAACGCCGGTACCTTCTTCAGCGGGCATCATAAGCACAGAGCCGCGGCCGAATTGACCGATAACTTTGTGGGGAATGGTGTCGTTTACAACGGATACGGAAACCATGTTCTTCTTTGCTCTCAAAGTAGCCTTTTCGATTGCTTCGGGAACTTCTTTTGCCTTACCGGTAGCTACACCGATTTTACCCTTGCCGTCGCCAACGATAACAAGCGCTGCGAAACGCATGTTCTTACCGCCTTTAACAACCTTGGTAACGCGGTTTACTTCGATAAGCTTTTTGATAAGCCCGTCGTCTTCAGCCTGTCTTCTTTGAGGTCTTCTTTCTCTTTTTTCGTCTGCCATTGTACCCACTCCTTAGAATTTAAGTCCGGCTTCTCTTGCGCCGTCTGCGACTGCCTGTACACGTCCAGTGTAAAGGTAACCGCCTCTGTCGAATACGACTGCCTGAACGCCTTTTGCCATTGCTCTTTCAGCGGCAACAGCGCCGACAACCTTAGCAGCTTCCGTTTTGCTCAAGCCTACGATCTTTTCTTTTACTTCTTTGTCCATCGTGGACGCAGCAGCCAACGTTACGCCGCCCTTCTCTTCGCCCTTACGGTCGTCGATGATTTGTACGTAGATGTGGTTAAGGCTTCTGTAAACGTTCATACGAGGGGTTTCCGCCGTACCCGTAATCGTCTTTCTGACGCGTGCGTGGCGTCTCTGTCTGACTGCATTTTTATCAATTTTAGAAATCATACTTTAACGCTCCTTATTTCTTACCTTTACCGGAGGTCTTACCTTCCTT
>CAYRAY010000078.1:0-6607 GCA_964422405.1 uncultured Clostridia bacterium
CGTTTGAGCGTCTTGTTATTCTGTAAGTATCTAAAACTAAAAAAACGATTTATACATTTTGTGGTTTTGTATTATAGCACATATTTTTTTGTTGTCAATAGTACTCTGCCACTTTTTTATAGGTTTTTTGAAGTTTTTTTGAAAGAGGGTGTTGCACGATGTGTAAGATACGCTCCGCAAGGCTGAGCCTTGACCCAGAATTACTACTTTGCCATAATTTTTAAAGTAACCGCCGTATGGGTAATTGCTTTTAAGATACGCTCCGATAGCTCACGCTCGGTCGGTATGACACAAAAAAAGGAATACGGCGATTAAGTATGACAAAACAGAAAAACACAAGGGCAGGTATGTGATGAAATTCATCGCATACCTGCCCCCTTGTTTTTATTTAGTTTTTAATTCGACGCGGACATGGTATACACGTTACAACATTTTCTTTAAGAATTGACCTGTGTAACTTGCTTCGACTGCCGCGACTTGTTCGGGACTGCCTTGGCAGACCACCGTACCGCCACCGTCGCCACCTTCGGGGCCCAAATCCACGATATAATCCGCCGTTTTAATCACGTCCAAATTATGTTCGATGACAATGACGGTATTGCCGCCTTCGCGCAACTGCAACAAAATTTTAATCAGTTTATCCACGTCGTAACTATGCAAACCCGTCGTCGGTTCGTCCAAAATATACGCCGTTTTGCCCGTAGAACGTTTAGCAAGTTCGGTGGCAAGCTTGACGCGCTGCGCCTCGCCGCCCGAAAGGGTGGTGGAACTCTGCCCCAGCTTGATATAACCAAGCCCTACGTCGTTCAAGGTCTTAATCTTGTTATAAATCGTCGGCACAGCTGCGAAAAATTCGCACGCTTCCTCCACGGTCATATCCAGCACGTCGGCAATGGATTTGCCCTTATACTTCACTTCCAGCGTTTCACGATTATAGCGTTTGCCGCCGCACACTTCGCACGGGACAAAGATATCGGGCAAGAAGTGCATTTCGATTTTGATAATGCCGTCACCGAAGCAATGTTCGCACCGACCGCCGCTGATGTTGAAGGAAAAACGACCCGATTTATAGCCGCGTTCCTTGGCGTCGGGGGTCATGGCGAACAGATCGCGAATGGCGTTGAACACCCCCGTATACGTTGCAGGGTTGCTGCGCGGCGTTCTGCCGATCGGGGACTGGTCAATGGCGATGACCTTATCGAAATATTCCACCCCTTCCGCCTTGTCAAAATTGCCCTGTTTATGTTTTGCGCCGTTGTGCGCGTTGGAAAGCAACGGGTACACAATCTCGTTCACCAAACTTGATTTCCCACTCCCCGAAACACCCGTAACCGCCGTAATCAGTCCCACAGGCAACTGCACGTTGATGTTTTTTAGGTTGTTTTGGCGACAGCCGTACAATTTCAGCCAACGCCCGTCAGGCAATTTCCGCACGGTCGGAACGGCAATTTTTCGCCGCCCCGAAAGGTAATCCCCCGTCAGCGAACGCGGCTCGTCCATTACGTCTTGCAACGTGCCGCTGACCACCACTTCGCCGCCCTGCGAACCTGCTTTCGGTCCGATATCCACGATATAATCCGCCGCGCGCATGGTGTCCTCGTCATGTTCCACCACGATGAGCGTATTGCCGATGTCCCGCAAATTCTTCAACGAATTCAGCAACTTTTCGTTGTCGCGTTGGTGCAGACCGATGCTCGGTTCGTCCAAAATATACAGCACGCCCGTCAGCGCGCTTCCGATTTGCGTTGCCAAGCGGATACGCTGACTTTCGCCGCCCGAAAGGGTGACCGCCGTGCGCGTCAACGTCAGGTAATTCAGACCCACGTTCCGCAAAAATCCAAGACGATTGTTAATTTCCTTAATGATAGAATCGGCAATCAAATGCTCGGTCGGGGTCAGTTTTTGCAACAGATTGTCCATAAACCCGTACAGATTGTCAATGGACATTTCGCAGACTTCCCAAATGTTTTTGCCGTCGATTTTGACTGCCAAAGCCTCTTTTTTTAAGCGTTTTCCATGGCAACCGTCACAGGGTGCGTTGCGCATTAACCGCTCGATGTCCGCCTTGACCCCGTCGGACGTGGACGTGCCGTAGCGGCGTTGCAAGTTGTTGACGTAGCCTTCCCACGTCTTTTTATAACTGCCCGAAAAGGAACGGGTTTGATACTGCATATCCACCGCCCGATTGCTGCCGTACATCAGCATATCGTACACACCCTCGGGCAAGTCTTTCACGGGTACGTCCAGCGAAAAATTGTACGCTTTGGCAAGTGCGGAAAGCTCCATAAGCGCCATAGAACTCGAACCCAAACTCCAACCCGTGACCTTCATTGCGCCCTCGCGCAGGGTCTTGGTTTTATCGGGACAGACCAAATCGGGATCGACAAAGGAACGGAACCCCAACCCCGAACACACGGGACACGCGCCGTAGACGGTGTTGAAGGAAAACATACGCGGCTCTACCTCCTCCAAGGACACGCCGCAATCGGGACAGGCATAGTTGACGGAATACAACTCCTCCTTTCCCTCGCAATCGATAACGACAAGCCCGTCGGCAAGTTTCAAAGCCGCCTCTAAACTGTCCGTCAAACGCTTTTGCACCGTCGGTTTGACCACCAAACGATCGACCACCACGGAAATGTTGTGCTTGATGTTCTTTTCCAGCTTAATCTCTTCTTGTAGGTCGTACACGATGCCGTCGATTTTCACCCTGCCGTAGCCGCTTTTCTTGAACCCGTTCAGCTCTTTGACATACTCCCCTTTTCTGCCGCGTACCACGGGCGCGTTGACGAGGATTTTACTGCCCTCGGGCATGGCAAGCACTTTGTCGCAAATTTCGTCCACCGTTTGACGGCGGATTTCCCTGCCGCACTTGGGGCAATGCGGCACGCCGATACGCGCAAACAACAGACGGAAATAATCGTAAATTTCCGTCACCGTGCCCACCGTGGAACGGGGGTTGCGCGACGTCGTTTTTTGGTCGATAGAAATGGCGGGGGAAAGTCCTTCGATACTCTCTACATTCGGCTTTTCCATTTGCCCTAAAAATTGCCGTGCGTACGACGATAAACTCTCCACGTACCGTCTTTGCCCTTCGGCAAAAATGGTATCGAAAGCGAGCGTGGATTTGCCACTGCCCGAAAGCCCCGTCAGCACCGTAAACTTGTTGCGGGGAATGGTCACGTTTACGTTTTTCAAATTGTTCTCTTTTGCGCCTGTTACAACAATGGATTCTTTCATATTCCGTCCTTCTTTGGCTACGCTTTTGTCTTGGCTTACTTTTTGGTTGCCGAATGCAATTTCCGTTTCAGTTCAGCAATCTTTTCACGAATTTCAATCGCCCGTTCAAAATCCAACTGTCCGCTTGCCACTTTCATCAATGCTTTCAGTTTTTCGATTTCGTCGGGAATCTCTTGCATTTTAATGTCCGTTATCGATTTTTTCTTGGTGATATTCAGGGTGGATTTCACCTCTTTGACGATGGTTTTGGGCACGATGCCGTGCGCCTCGTTATACGCGTTTTGGATTTTGCGTCTGCGCTCCGTTTCGCCGATGGCGCGCTTCATGCTGTCCGTCATCGTATCCGCATACATAATCACCCTGCCCTCGCTGTTGCGCGCCGCTCTGCCGATGGTTTGAATCAGCGCCGTGTCGCTGCGCAAAAAACCTTCCTTGTCCGCATCGAGGATTGTCACCAACTTCACTTCGGGCATATCCAAGCCCTCGCGCAACAGGTTGATACCGCAAAGCGCGTCAAACTCTCCAAGGCGCAAGCCGTTCACAATGTCGATACGCTCCAACGTGTCCACGTCGCTGTGCATATATTTCACTTTAATGCCGTGCTCTTTTAAGTAGTCGGTCAGCTCCTCCGCCATACGCTTGGTGAGGGTGGTAATCAAGACCCTGCCCCCATCGTTTATCGTTTTTTTCAGTTCGGAAAGCAAGTCGTCGATTTGCCCCTTCGTCGGTCTGACTTCGATGAGCGGATCGAGCAAACCCGTGGGGCGAATAAGCTGTTCTACCCGTTGTCCTGCCTGCTCTAACTCGTACGGGGCAGGGGTTGCGGAAACGCAAATCATCTGCGGCACGCGTGCATCGAATTCTTCAAACGTCAGCGGACGATTGTCGTAGGCGGAACGCATACGGAATCCGTACTCCACCAAATTCTTTTTACGGGACAGGTCGCCGTGGTACATGGCGCGGATTTGCGGAATGGTCATATGGCTTTCGTCAATGAACACCAAAAACTCGCCGACGGGGAAATAGTCGAGCAAAGTAAACGAGGGTTGCCCGATTTCTCTGCCGTCGAAATAGCGGCTGTAATTTTCGATGCCGCTACAATAACCGATTTCGCGCATCATCTCTAAATCGTGCTCCGTGCGCTGTTTCAAACGCTGTGCTTCCAGCACCTTGCCATCCTCTTCAAACGCGCGCACCTCGCCGCGTAAATCCTCTTCGATCACCGAAAGCGCGCTGTGCAGCTTCTCCGTGCCGACGGCGTATTGACTGGCAGGGAAAATTGCCACGTGCGCCAACTCGTTCAAGCGGTTGCCCGTCACTGCCTCTACTTCGTAAATCTTTTCGATTTCGTCCCCCCAGAACTCCACACGGATTGCCACTTCCGAGTTGGACGCCGGGAAAATTTCCAATGCATCGCCGCGCACACGGAAGGTGGAACGCTTAAAATCCACGTCGTTGCGCGCGTATTGCAACTCTATCAGTTTGCGCATTAAATCGTTGCGTTCCCACTCCATGCCGGGGCGCAGGGACAGGGAAAGACGGAAATATTCTTCGGGCGCGCCCAAGCCGTATATGCAGGACACGGACGCCACCACCAGCACGTCTTTGCGCTCCATCAACGAACCCGTTGCACTGTTACGCAATTTGTCGATTTCGTCGTTCATGCTTAAATCTTTTTCGATATACGTATCGGTGGACGGAATGTAACTTTCGGGCTGATAATAATCGTAATAAGAAACGAAGTACTCCACGCGGTTTTCGGGGAAGAACTCCCGAAACTCGTTACAAAGCTGCGCCGCAAGCGTTTTGTTGTGCGCAATGACCAGTGTGGGACGGTTGACGTTTTTGATGACGTTTGCCATGGTGAACGTTTTGCCGCTACCCGTCACGCCGACAAGCACTTGGGTACGGATTCCGTCAAGCACCCCTTCCGTCAGTTTTTCGATGGCTTGCGGCTGATCCCCCGTAGGGGCAAACGGCGAATGCAATTTGAATTCCATGGCGAACCTCCTTTTGTTTTCGGCGATTTTTTATCCGTTTTTGGCAAAACTCGTCAAACAAATGTTTACTTTTGTATTATAGCACACTCCGCGAAAAATGTAAACAAGATGAGAGGAAATTTTCAAAAAATCCGCTTCAAAATTACGCCGACGAGGAAGGCAACAACCGCCGACGCCACCGCCCAAAACACCTTTACCGCCGCGTCGCGGCGGAGCTGCGCAAACGCGCGTTTGAAGGCGTGTCCGTTGGGTTTTAAGGAAATGACGTACATCTTTTCCCCTTTACGTTCGGAAGAAAGCAACTCAAAATAGTCATCCAAAGCCAACTCCCCCAGCACGTTTTCAATCTGCTCCTCGGTGTATTTGCAATGGGGCGGAAGGCGGTCCATAATCTCCGCCGAAGAAACGAGGTTGACTTGCTTTTCGTGACAGAGCGCGTACACCGCGCCCATAATCGCATATTCCTTTTTGTTCAGCATCTCCCCTCCTTATCCGTCATTATTTTTTAAACGCGTACATGGTAGCGCCATTTTATGAGCCGTGCGGAACATAAAAAATAATTCAACGCGTACATGGTATGCCCGTTTTATTTTCAACGCGTACATGGTAGCCGCATTTTTCGTCGGATAAAAAAACAGGACGAAAAACAAGCCGAGGCTGTTTATCGTCCTGTCCGTTACAGTATTTGCAACTATTTCCCCTTCCATGCAAAGCGGAAACGCTTGCCGTGCAACAAAAGCAAGTTAGCGAATGCTGTTGCCCATTTCGTAGGCGATTAACGTCAGTTCGGGGTGGTTGGTCACTTCCCCTTTTTCGTACACGCCCTTGCCGTACAGCGTGCCTTTTTCGTCATATCCGTCAATACACTTGGCAAAACCGTGGAAGCAAGCGAGGGTGGTATCCAAGGTGTCCTTGTCTTCCTCTGCCGCCGTGGCGATATAGTACAAGTCCTTGTTTTTCAGTTCCGTCCAGCGTGCCACCGTTCTATCCAGCACCGCTTTTAATTGCGCGCAAATCGAATAGAAATACACGGGGCTTGCCAAAACCAGCACGTCACAATCGATCATCTTTTGCAAAATGTCCGCCATATCGTCATTGAACGCACACCTGCCCCCGTGCTTTTGGCAATAATAGCAGCCTGCGCACATGGCAATATTCTTTTCGGAAACGCGGATTTTTTCCACTTCGTTGCCTGCCTCCAACGCACCACGCACAAATTCGTCGCATAAAATATCGGAGTTACCACCCTTTCTGGGACTCCCCGAAAGCACCAAAACCTTCTTCATAAAACACCTCTTTTTATATCGAAACACAAGGGAAAAATCCCGTCGGCAAAGCCAACGGGATTTTGTTTGCGTCATTTGCGA
>CAYRAY010000079.1:0-6540 GCA_964422405.1 uncultured Clostridia bacterium
CATTTATATGATATATAATATAATATTTTGTAAAAAAGTGCAACAGTTTTTCGATATTTTTCGAGAATTTTCTCCATGAACTGCTAAAAAACTACGCGATTATTCCTCAAAAAGTGCGTCAGTCATATTAAAAAGACGCACTTTTTTTATTTGTAAAAATCAAGTCTTTTGCCAATACGTTTATCATTTTTTGCTTGGTGAACATAAGCGAATGAACATAACGATTCATTGTAATGACAGGACTTTTGTGTCCCATAATTTCCGACAAACTTTTTATATCCATTCCGCATTCCAACGCACGCGTGGCAAAAGTATGGCGCAGTACGTGAAATTTTCTGTATTTTACGCGCGCCTTTTTTAATATCCTCGCATACGTTGTTTGATAAGAACGGTTAGTAACTCGTTCTCCGTTTCTTGTGGAAATAACATAGATAGAACGGCTCGTTTTCTTGATTTGTTTCAACCTTGCAAGCACGGTTTTCGGAACGGGAACAATGCGCACGGAACTATCCGTTTTCGGCGTGTCGATTTGCTTTTTATAAACACCATTATCGTCTTTCAAATAATAACTCGTTTTGTTTACGGTTATCGTTGCGGCGGCAAAATCGACGTCGTTCCAAGTGAGCGCAAGCAATTCGCCGAGGCGAAGCCCCGTATATAAGCAAATCAGTATGCCGAAATGGTTGCTTTTTGTGCTACTCGTTACGACGCTTTCGATTTTTCGTTGTTCGTCTTTTCGAAATACCGTAATCGGCGTTTCTTTGCATTTTAGATTGTACGCCTTGTTGAAATCCGCCGTGTTTATGAGATATTCTTCTTTTCCGAAAAGCAGAGCGTTTTTGATAATCGACATTATATTTTTCACCGTATTCGAAGCAAGCGGCTCGCCGCTGACCAAGTTTCCGCAAGCAAGTTTTTGTTTTTGAAAATCGTTCAGTACGCTTATTGTTAATTCTTCCGTGTCTATGTTTCCGAGTTCGGGCAGTATTTGCGTTTGAATCCGTTCGCAATAACGTAAATAGGTACGGTGTTTTAGTTCGTAAATCTGTTTTTCGTTGAGCCAACGGGTTAATAATTCACTAAAAAGCATACTCATTCTCCTGCGTTTTATTTCTATTTTATCATGCCGCAAGAGATTTTCAATGTATATCCCCCAGACAAAGTAAACCCCCCGAATGCTTTTGTAAAAGCATTCGGGGGGTGTGGTGTACCCGATTGGATTCGAACCAACGGCACCAAGCGTCGGAGGCTTGTGCTCTATCCAGCTGAGCTACGGATACGCGCTTCGTCTTTTATAAGACTATTCTATTTTACTATTATTTGATTGCTTTTTGCAAGCGTTTATGGTATACTATTTTCAAATTCTATAAAAAATTTATTGCGCCGCGCCTATTTTTGGGCGCAAAGCGCGACTTTTGGGAGGTTTTATGTCGAAAACGGTTGTCGTTGGCATGAGCGGCGGTGTGGACAGCTCCGTTGCCGCTCTGCTTTTGAAAGAGCAGGGATATAACGTAATCGGGCTGTTTATGCTGAATTGGGAAGAAAATGACGAAAACGGTTGTTGCACCGCCGAGGACGATTACACCGACGTGCGCCGCGTGTGTTCGGTTTTGGATATACCCTATTACACCGTCAATTTCGCCAAAGAGTACATGGACCGCGTTTTTTCGTACTTCCTTGCCGAATACAAGGCAGGCAGAACCCCCAACCCCGACGTGCTTTGCAACCGAGAAATTAAGTTCGGGCCTTTTTTGCAAGAGGCGAAGCGGCTGGGCGCGGACTACATTGCCACAGGGCATTATTGCAAAATTCTGCACGAAAACGGTGTGCATTACCTGCAAAAAGCCAAGGACCAAAACAAGGACCAGACCTACTTTTTGAACCAGCTTTCGCAATCGCAACTTGCCGACGTTTTGTTCCCATTGCAGGACATGGAAAAGCCGCAAATTCGGCAAATCGCCTTGGACAACGGCTTGGCGACTGCCAAAAAGAAGGACAGCACGGGCATTTGTTTTATCGGCGAACGGAATTTCAGAAAGTTCCTCAGCGAATACCTGCCTGCCCAAAAAGGCAAAATTTTAGACCTTTCCGGTAAGGAAGTGGGCGAGCATTACGGCTTGATGTATTACACGTTGGGGCAACGCAAAGGCTTAGAGCTTGGCGGCATCAAGGGCGAGGCGGACGGCGGACGTTGGTTTGTCGTCAAAAAAGATTTGGCGAACAATATCCTGTACGTATCGCACGGTGACGAAAGCCCCCTCTACTCGAAATCATGCGAGGTTTCGGGCTTTAACTGGATTCCTCGCAAACCCGAAAAGAAGGAATTTACCTGTCAGGCAAAATTCCGCTATCGTCAACCCGACCAACCCGTATTCGTTTCCGTGCGCGAAAACGGCAACCTGCACATTGAGTTTGCCGAAAAGCAACGTGCGGTGACCGAAGGGCAATATGCCGTGTTGTACGACGGTATCAACTGCCTCGGCGGCGGCGTTATTGAAAGCGCGGAATATTAAAAACAGCGTATTCGGCAGAAAAAACGGTAAACTACAAAAAATTTCAACGCGTACATGGTACGCCCGTTTTGATTTTACGTTATAAGTTTCATCACGTACATGGTGCGACCGTTTGACATTCAACGCATACATGGTATGGGCATTTTATTGCAAACGGACATATAAATTACCGCCGTCATTTTCCCTTTTTTACCAACACCGATAAAGGAGCATAACACTATGAAAAGAATCGCCATTGTTACAGGCGCGTCCAGCGGAATCGGCAAGACCTTTTTTCTTTCCTTAAACGAACACAAAACCGAGTTGGACGAAATTTGGGTTGTCGCGCGGAGCGAAGAACGCCTGCGCGCCCTGCAAGCGGAAACGGAGATCCCCCTTCGGGTTTTCCCCCTCGATTTATCCGCAGCGCAATCGATTTCCGCCCTGCAAGCGGCTATGGAAACGGAACGCCCCGACCTGCGCTATCTCATTTGTGCATCGGGTTTCGGACGGTTCAGCGGTGTAGCCGAAGACGACCCCGCCGTATTGCAAAACATGGTGGATTTGAACTGCCGTTCCATTGTGGGTTTGACCGCCGCGGCAATTCCCTACCTTTCCAAGGGGAGCGCGGTGTTGCTGATTGCCTCGGTGGCGGCATTTCAGCCTATCCCCTACCTCGCCACGTACGGCGCCAGCAAAGCGTTTGTGCTTTCCTACGGCAGGGCGCTCAATCGGGAACTGAAAAAAAACGGTGCGCGCTGTTTATGCGTGTGCCCGTTTTGGACAAAGACGGCATTTTTCGACCGTGCAAAAACGGAAAAGACGGTGGTGCGCAAGTACACGGCAATGTACGAGCCGCAACAAATCGTCCGCCGCGCGTGGAAAGACCTGAAACATAAACGCCGCGACGTGTCCATTTACGGCGCAAAAGCCAAAGGGCAGGCATGGCTTGTAAAAGTGTTGCCGCACCGCTTGGTGATGAGCGTTTGGCAAAGACAACAAAAGTTATAAACGCGGTGTTCGCCGCTTTACAGAACCGCGCGCCTATCCAAAACTCGGCACGCGGTTTTCCGTTTTCCGTTTTTTATCGCCCTACTTTCCGTTTTCCACGGCTTGTTTCCTCTTTTTTTCGCTAATATTCCGTTTTTCATAATCACGCATTTTCCACACGCACCCAAAAAACGCAACAAAAAATCGGCTTTTGAAAAAAGCCGATTTTTTTCTCTGTTTCCGATTACAAATAAAACTTAGTTCAAGTTTGCATCTACGGGAGCTTCCCCTCTGTCTTCGGGGAACATCGTGCCTGCGGGGATAACGGGCAAAATCAAAGGATTGATAAATGCATTTGCCGTCAAGGACGAAACTGCCGCGCGAAGGTAAGGATAAACGATTTCCGTCATGTTGATGACAAGGTCGCGACGATCTTCTTCCGTTTCCACTTCCTCTGCCTCGAATGCGCCGACAAGACGAACTTTCAAATTGAAAGGCTTGGGTGCTTCTTCGGTGGATTCCACTTTCACTTCCAACGTCAAAAACCAAACTTTGTCGTTTTCTTGTACTCTTCTAACCGTACGAGAAAACTGGGGTTTGATTTCAAACTTCGCGTCTTTCTCAATTTTGATACGGTTCATCGAGTAGCTAACTTCTTCTGCCATAATTCTGCCAAGTGCGTATTTCATAATAAAACCTCTTGTTTTTTATTTGTATACCTCAGTATACCATTTTCCTCCCCCATTTGTCAACAGCGAGAAGGCATTTCGCAGCATTAAAATTATGGGATTGCTTATATATAAACGCATTTTTCGCTATGTAAACAGAAAAAACAATATTTTTTTGTAAATTTTTATAATTTTTTATTTTTATATCAAAAACAGAGCGGCGCTCTACGCCATGCGCCGTATCCATCAAGGGACACAGAGGTGGTGCGGCATACCAAGCGCCGTTCCCCTCCTACCTTGTCATACCAACCAAGCCCCTTCAATCCCCACCGTGCCATACCAACCGAGGCAGCACTGCCGCCGAGCGGAGCGTATCTTACGTAAAAGAACCGCACCCCACACAGGAAGTCACTCACTGAAAGAACGGCGGCAAAGTAGTAAGTTTTCATCTACCCTCAGGTCTGCCATTTTTAAAATATACAACGTTATTTACGGTATAACAAACACGTCCCAAGCAACACCAAAAACAGCCTTACACCCACATTCCATGTACGCGTTGAACGGATTTCCGCAACAAAATTCACGCCCCCGACTGCCACCCAACCGCAAAACCGCCGCACGCAACTTTTTTCAACAAAAATTGAAGGTTTTTACGCAAGGATAATAAAAACAGATTGACAAACCGCCCCGACATACGATAATATTAAAGGTGAACGATGACGGCAAAACCATTCCCTCGGTTTCGCCAACAAAAAATCCACAAAAAAGGACGACAACGTGAAAAAAGTATGTATTATCGGCGGTGGCGTTGCAGGGTTTGCGGCAGGCATTTATCTGCGCGCCAACGGCTACGACACCGAAATTTTTGAAAAGAACGCCGTAGCAGGCGGCGCGTGCATGGGTTGGGAGCGCCAAGGCTGTTATATCGATGGCTGTATCCATTGGCTGACGGGTGTTGCCCCCAAATCCGACCTGCGCAAGCTGTGGCTGGAAACGCACGCTCTGTTGCCCGATACCAAAATCTATTTCCAAGACGATTTGATGCATATGCGCCACTCGGACGGTACGGAATTTACCTATTGGGCGGGCTTGGACAAACTGCAAGCGGAACTGCTTGCCCTCGCCCCCGAAGACAAGAAGGAAATTAAGCGTTTTGTGAAACTGATTAAAATTTTCCAGCGCATCGATCCGCCCTGCCAAAAGCCGACCGACCTCATGAACGTTGCTGACCTTGCCAAAGTCGCCGCGACCATGGGTATCCCCTATATCTGGGTTTGTAAAACTTCTAAACTTTCGGTAGAGGACTACGCCGCCCGTTTCAAAAACAAATATATCCGCGACGCGCTTGCCGACCTCATCGCACCCCACTACAACTTGATGAGCCTTTTGTATATGCTGGGGCATATCTCCTCCAAGGACGGCGGAATCCCCTACGGCGGCTCGTTGGCGATGGCAAACCGCATGGAAGCGCGCTATCTTGCCCTCGGCGGCAAACTCCGCAAAGGTGTCACCGTGCAAAAAGTGCTTGTGGAACAGAACGTAGCCAAAGGCGTGCTGCTCAAAAACGGCGAAAGCGTAGCGTGCGACTGGGTGGTTTCCACCGTCCCTGTCGAACACGCGCTGACCCACCTTTTAGAAGGGCATTACCCCGACAAATTGATGGACGAACGCCTGAAAAATGCCGAGCATTACCCCATTTACACCTACACGACGACGGTACTGAAATGCCCCCGCCACATACAGGATAAATCCCTGTCTATCAAGCTCCGCTTGCAATCCCCCATCGAAATCGACAAGCCGTATATGCACCTCACCTTCCGCAACTACGCCTACGACGAAACGCTGAAAGGCAGCGACGAATCCTGCGTGGTGCAAGCGACGGTACACAGCGACGACAAGATGTATTTCTGGTGGAAAGCGAAAAAGGAAAGCGGAGAATACAAGGCAGAAAAGGCGCGTATCGCGCAAGAAATGCTCCGCATTGCCAAGTCCGTATACCCCGATGTCGCCGACGAAATGGAAATCATCGACGTCGTCACCCCCTGCACATACGAACGCTACCTCAACTCCCGTCACGGCTGTTTCCAAGGCTTTATCCACACCAAGCACGGCAAAAGCCTGATGCAGAACGGCAGAATCAAGGGGTTGAAAGGCTTTATTTTGGCAGGGCAATGGATTGTGCAAAGCGGCGGTTTGCCCCCTGCGGTGATGAGCGGCAGATTTGCGGCGCAACGTATTTGTCACGACGATAAAAAGAAATTTGAAGTACCCATGTACGAGATGAACACCGAAAACGAGGAAAAATAACCAAGTAAAACCGCCCGACCTCGGGCAGTTCCCCTCCCTAAAAATACGGGCAGTTCAGTCCCGACAAGCTATCATAACCGAGA
>CAYRAY010000080.1:0-6481 GCA_964422405.1 uncultured Clostridia bacterium
TGCGACAACCCTGCGTGATTCCGTAATTTTATATTTATATAAGGAGATTTTCATTAAAAAGAATTTTTGACGAATGAGAAGGGGGGGATTTTCTATCGAAAGAGGTCTGCTCCTCGGCGAAAAATCGGTATATCCGTCGCCTTTGTAATGCGTAATTTGTTTGCGCTTAAAAAAGTTTATACGTGACCTCCCGCTTTAAGCCACGACCGCTTTTTTACGATGCGGTTCAGGCTTTTTTTTGCCGTAGAAAGGGCGGTATAAAAGAAAAAAATTCATATTTTTTCGGGCGGAAGGGGAAAAATCGGCATGGATTTGTGACAAAATTTAGAAAATTATGAAAAAAGCTTGCAATCATAAAATGATTGTGATATACTATAAGCTGACGATAGTGTATTATAATGAAAAATTTTGTCATATTTACACGCTGTTTTTTCGGGATTTGGTTACAAGAACGGCAATACGTCTTAATAATTCATAGTCTTTTTCTGTTTTTTTACGCCCTTTCGGCGCGGAATTTGACAAAATAACAAATTTTCACAGATTACCCGATTTTACAAACTTCTAAAATGGCAATATCTCCCTCGTCACCCTCGTCGCGTTTTTATAGGGGGGAAGAGGTAAGTCAAAAAATGCATTATCGAGAAAGGGTAGGTAGAAAGGCATGTATAAATATTTTTTCAAAAGGTGTATCGATTTTGTGCTGTCGTTGCTCGGCGCAATCTTTTTGCTGCCTCTTTTTTTGGTGTTGGCAGTTGCCGTATTCGTCGACGATCCCGGTCCCGTTTTCTTCAAGCAGAAACGCGTCGGAAAGCGGAAGAAACTCTTTTGGTTACACAAATTTCGTAGTATGAAAGTGAAAACGCCGGATATCCCTACGCATTTGCTGGAAAATCCGCAACAGTATATCACAAAAGTCGGCAAATTTTTGCGCAAAACCAGCTTGGACGAGCTGCCGCAAGTTTACGATATTCTGTTTGGTAAGATGTCGATTGTAGGACCTCGCCCTGCGCTTTGGAATCAGGAAGATTTGGTTGCGGAACGGGATAAATACGGCGCAAACGACATAAAACCCGGGCTGACGGGTTGGGCACAAATCAATGGTCGGGACGAGATAGAAATTCCCGTCAAGGCAAAGTTGGACGGCGAATACGTTGCAAAACTCAACGCAGGGAAGGGCAAAGGCTTTGCTATGGATTGCAAATGTTTTTTTGGAACGGTTAAGTCTGTTTTGAAACACGACGGCGTGGTAGAAGGCGGCACAGGCAGTATCCATGCGGCAGAAATGAGCGAAAATTCGGAATCAGTCGCCCTTCCCCAACCGCTCGACAACGAGGTACAACCGTGAAGAGGATATTGATTGCGGGCGCAAATAGTTATATAGGCACGTCTTTTCAAAATTATATATTAGAAAATTACAAAGAAGATTATCGCGTTGATACCGTAGATATGATGGGCGACGCATGGAAAGAAAAGGATTTTTCCGGTTATGATACTGTTTTTCATGTCGCAGGCATTGCGCATTCCGACGGTGGACGTATCGGTAAAGAAAAAGAAAAGCTCTATTATGCGGTAAATACGGAATTGACCATTGAGACGGCAACAAAGGCAAAAGCGGACGGCGTAAAGCAATTTGTGTTCATGTCTAGCGCAATCGTTTACGGAGAAAGCGCGCGTATTGGAAAAGAAAAAGTCATTGACGGTTGCACGTTGCCTTCGCCGAAAAATTGTTATGGGGATAGTAAGTTGCAAGCAGAAAATGGCTTAAACGATTTGCAGGATTCTGATTTTAACGTTGCGGTTTTGCGGCCGCCTATGATTTATGGAAAAGGAAGCAAAGGGAACTATCCTGCGTTGTCAAAATTTGCGCAAAAATTTCCGATTTTTCCATATGTGCGTAATCAGCGTTCTATGTTATACATTGAAAACTTGTGTGAGTTTGTTCGGTGTATTATTGAAAATGAAATGCACGGAATTTATTTCCCTCAAAATGCAGAATACGCAAACACAAGCGAATTGGTGCAGTGGATTGCAGAAGCGCACGGAAAAAAAGTGCATTTGGTAAAAGGCTTTGGCTGGGCGGTAAAACTGCTGGGCTTGGTGTGTGGTCGTGTTCGTAAAGCGTTCGGAAATTTTTGTTATGACCAAGCATTAAGCGAATATCCGTTTCTCTATCAAATATATGATTTAAAAAATTCTATTAAAAAGACGGAAACAGAGTCATGAGAAAACACATTTTGATTGTGTCGCAATATTTTTATCCTGAACAGTTTCGCATCAACGATATCGCGTTGGAATTGTTGAAACAGGGGCATAAAGTGACGGTTTTAACGGGGATTCCAAACTATCCCAAAGGCAAGTTTTATCCTGGGTACAATTGGTGTAAAAAGCGTAAAGAGCAGTGGAACGGCGTCGATATTATTCGCATCCCCCTGTTTGCGCGAGGCAAAAGCAAAATCGGCTTGTGTTTCAATTATGTGTCTTTTGTTTTTTCGGGTTTTTTCTGGAAACTTTTTACAAAAATAAAAGCGGACGTCGTTTTTACGTTTGAAGTTTCTCCCATGACGCAAGCACTGATTGGAGTGTGGTACGCAAAAAAAAGAAAAATTCCACACTACATATATGTGCAAGACCTGTGGCCTGAAAACTTAGAAATTGCGGCAGGGATTCGCGCTAAGTGGATATTAAAATCCGTGGGTAAAATGACGGATTACATATACAAACATTCTCGTTATATCTTTGCAACTTCGCAAAGCTTTGTGCAACGAATTCAGCAACGGAATGTCGCAAACGCCGAGAAAACGGTTTATTTGCCGCAGTACGCAGAAGATTTTTATATTCCGATCGAAAAACATTCGAACTTGATTGCAAAAGACGGTAGGTTTAATATTACGTTCACGGGAAATATCGGTCGTGCGCAAGGCTTGGATATTTTGCTTGCTACGGCAGAGTTACTTCAAAAAGAAGGTGACCAAGTTCGTTTTAATTTGGTGGGGGACGGCAGTCAAAAGGCGTTTTTGCAGCAAGAGGCAGAAAAACGAAACTTGAATGACTATTTTTGTTTTATTCCGTCACAGCCTGCGGAGTCCATTCCCGAGGTGTTATCGGCAAACGACGCGGCGCTAATTTCTTTTGTAGATAGCGAGTTGTATGCCATGACGATCCCTGCTAAATTGCAATCGTATATGGCGTGCGGAATGCCGATTTTGGCGATAGCGAAGGGTGAAACAAAACGAATTATAGAAGAGGCGGAATGCGGTGTTTGTTGTGCGATTGCTTCTGCGAATATGGTTCGAGAATGTATCCGAATCTTAATGGAAAGTGACCGAAACTTGCTTGCAAACAACGCAAGGAAATATTATTTGCAACATTTTAGAAAAGAAGAAATTATAGAAAAATTAAGCGGCTATTTACAAAAAGAGTGAGGCGAAAGATGAAGATACTATTAGTCGGTTTTTCAAAAATAAAATATATGCCTTATAGCAAATTCTATTTAAATCAAATGGATACAAAGGAACATGAAATACATTTTATTTATTGGAACCGAGATCAACAAGTGGAAAACCATGTGTCGAATATCATTTATCATGAGTTTTCGGTGCGTATGCAAGATGATGTTTCAAAGTTAAAAAAAATGAAGCCCTTCTTGGCCTATAAAAAATATGCGCAAAACGTATTGAGTAATTGGGGGCCGTTTGATTTGATTGTGCTTATGCATACTATTCCGGCTGTTTTATTGGGGAACTCTATCTATAAACAATTAAAGGTGCCGTATATATTTGACTACCGTGATTATACATATGAAAATCATTTTCTTTACCGTATAGTTGTTTCCAAGGTCGTGAAACATGCAAAAGCAAATTTTGTTAGTAGTAATGGATTCCGTAAAGCTTTGCCCAAAACGTCCAATATATACACGTCGCATAATATATTAACCGAGGATTTTGCACATCGTTTTCTTCGCGAGAAACAAGAAAAAACACCCATAAAAATAGGTTTTTGGGGATTTATTCGGCATGAGAAAGTGAATATCGAAGTAATCGATGCTTTTGCCAACGATAACAGATTTGAGTTGCATTATTATGGCAGGGAGCAAGATGTTGCGTGTCATTTAAAAGAATACGTTGCCCAAAAGAAAATAAAAAATGTTTCTTTCCATGGAGAATATAACCCAGAAGAAAGATATGATATCGTTAAAAATGTCGATATGGTTCACAACGTATATAGCAATACGGAGGCGCCATCGCAACGATATGCTATGTCTAATAAATTTTACGACGGTATATTGTTTTATTTACCGCAGTTATGTACGGTTGGTTCATATATGGCGGAACAGGTGAAAAAGAAGGCGTTGGGCGTGTTGTTTGATCCAAAAGATAAGCAATTCGCTGACAGTGTTTATGAGTATTATACAAACCTATCCATGACGGAGTTTCGTCAAAATTGTGACTCTGCGTTGAAACAGATTATGGAAGAATATAAAAAAGGAATATGTGTAATCAATGATATCCTTACAAAGAACTAACGAAAAAAGAGGCTTCGTTGAAAAATTTTACTGTATAATTGTTGCCGTTTTACCTGTATTAGCAATGTATGCTTCGGGGATACCCGGTTTTTCTTTGGCGGATTTTGTTTTAATATTGTGTGTAGCTCTTACTTTTTTTCAAAATACAAAACGTAAGAATACCTTTGTTAAAGAACCTAATGAAATATACATTGCGCTATTTTTTATTGTGTTTTTTGGTG
The DNA here is from genome assembly GCA_964422405.1 of uncultured Clostridia bacterium. Taxonomy (GTDB): domain Bacteria; phylum Bacillota; class Clostridia; order Christensenellales; family Borkfalkiaceae; genus Scatosoma. The sequence goes on from CAYRAY010000080.1 coordinate 4,744, forward strand.
TCATATCCTCTCTAACGCAGGATTCTCCGCAATATTTTAATATGGTAACGAGAACAATTCGTTATGTCTTTTATCTGTTTGTGGTTTTTTATTGTTCTACACGCATTTTTGATATAGAGTATTGCAGTAAAATTGTGAAAGTTGTAGCGGTTATGGCGACAGCCTATATCTTGTTGCAATATTTCATGTATTCTATTTTTGGAATATCTCTGCAAGGTAAATTGTCTTTTTTGCAGCTCTATTTGCAGAATGACAGCAGAGATAATGTATACGGATCCATGTATCGACCCGCCTCGTTTTTTTTGGAACCTGCCCATTACGCCAGGTATTGTTTAATTGCCGTCGTTATATGTCTTTTTAGTAAATCGAAATACTCTATAAATGATTTGGTGGTTGCGGTATTTTTAAGTATGGGGATTTTGGTTTCGACGTCTGCGCAAGGTTATGCTTTATTGGCTGTCGTATGGTGTATTTTCTTTGTGAAATTATTGCTTAAGAAAAAAAATGTCAACGAAAAGAAGGTGCTGTCGTGCTTGATATTGTTGCTTCCAATTCTTTTTGGGATTGCAATTTCGTTACCATTTGTGAGAGATACCTTAGTTCGTGCATTTCAGTTTGACATCAAAAACAGTGCAACGGCGTTAGGAGGACGATTGAGTGGTTATTTCGAGTATTTTTCGTTACCGTGGATATATAAAGTGATAGGCATGGGGTTTGGCGTTGTGCCCGAAGATGCTTGGCTCAGCAGCGCAGTGTACTTTTTATATGGCGCAGGGGGTATTGTTTTTGCCCTTTATTTTGTGTACTGTTGCGCTTGCTATAAGAGGACGAGGGGAGCTGCGAGATACATTTTATTGCTTTTCATGATATTGTTATTTACGGATGATTCCTTTTACAGCTATATGTGCGTCTTGTTTTTGTCGTTATCTATTTTGAAGTCAATGCAAAAGAGGGACAGTGAGGGTAAGTGAAGTATATATTTATTGTAACCGAGGCGAACTCCGCCAACGGGCATTGCATAAAAAATATTATGAAGGTATTAACGCAAGATGGTCATCAGGTTTTTTGTATTACCAATCGCGAGCATAAAGAGGAAAGCTGTTATGAAATTGATGGTGTGAAATATTTTAGTGTAAAACCACGATTCGTTTATGTTTTGTCGAGCTATATAGAAAGAGAAAACATCTCTGTTTTTAAAAAACGTAGCTTAAAAAAGATTATCGCCTTTTTGACAAAAGCAAAGCAATTACTTTTTTTAGGGGTATGGCCTTGGCTTTCGCCATGCTATACAAATCGTATTTATAAAGCGTTGAAAGCCTTGTATTTGCAAGAGGGGGCAGATTGCGTTGTTCCCGTTTATACGCAAATAGATACGCTGATTGCAGCTAAAAAATTGAAAAAACATTATCCGAATATATGTTATATCCCTTATTTTTTGGATTCGCTTTCTGGTGGATACGGATTGACACTTTTTACAAAGAAACAGACGATAAAGAAGGGTCTGCGTTGGGAACGTAAATTGTTGAATAATGCAAATCAAATTGTCATGATGCAGTCTAGCAAATCTCATCACGAGGTTTATAGCGTAAATCAGCCTTATTATCAACGGATTCAATATTTTGATCTTCCATTGCTTTCTGAAACAAAGGTAGATGTTTGTTTATTGAATCTAAATCAAAATAAAAAGAATTTGCTTTACGTGGGAACGTTGCCGCATGGAATTCGTTCACCTAAGTAT
>CAYRAY010000081.1:0-6259 GCA_964422405.1 uncultured Clostridia bacterium
CTAAACGCCAAAATCCCACCCTGCGGGGTGGGTGCACCGCGCAAGACCAAAGCCTCCCCGTGGCGCGCGGCGGAAACGGATAGTGCGAAAAGACTATTCGGCAAATTTGGTCGTAGGAGAAAGAACACATGGGCATAACGACGGGCAAGGCGTTCAAAAACGCAACGTGGATAGTCGCGTGCAAAATCATACAATCACTCATCGGTCTCGTCATCAGCTCGATTTCGGCGCGCTATCTCGGTCCGTCCAACTACGGACTCATCAGCTACGCGTCGTCGCTGATCGCATTTGTAACGCCGCTGGCGCAGCTCGGCTTGCGGAATATACTGGTGGACAAACTATTGTCGCAACCCGAACGCGAGGGCAAAATTCTCGGCACGTCGCTGGTAATGAGCATGGTCGCAGGTCTGTTTTGCGTCCTCGGTTGCGTATGTTTCGTAGCCATAGCCAACGCAGGCGAAAAGGAAACGCTCATCGTCTGCGCCCTGTACGGCATTTCGCTCATTTTCCAAATGTCGGAAGCCACGGAATATTGGTATCAAGCCAAACTGTATTCCAAATACACGTCCGTTGTGTCGCTGTCGGCATACGTCATCGTCGCGCTGTACAAAATTTTCTTGCTCGTCACGCAAAAGAACATCTATTGGTTCGCCGTGTCCAACGGACTCGACTACCTCATCATCGCGTCGGCATTGCTGATACTTTATCGCAAGCTCGGCGGAAAAAAGCTCTCGTTTTCCTTTTCCGTCGCCAAAGAACTGTTCTCTGTCAGCCGCTATTACATAATTTCGGGTATGATGGTCACGCTGTTTTCGCAAACGGACAAAATCATGCTGAAAATGATGATTGGCAACACGGAAAACGGGTATTATTCGACGGCAATCACCATAACGGGCATGACAGGTTTTGTCTTTGTTGCAATCATCGACTCCTTACGACCGATGATATTAGAAAGCAAGCGCGAAAACGAGGCGGCGTTCCAAAAAAATGTCAGCAGATTATATTCCATCATCATTTATATGGGACTAATGCAAAGCGTGGCGTTTACGGTGCTCGCCAAACCGTTGGTGCTTATTTTATATGGCGAGGAGTATGCACCTGCCATTTCGATACTGCGTATTATCACATGGTACACGGCGTTTTCGTACATGGGCTCGGTGCGGAACATTTGGATTTTGGCAGAGGGGAAACAAAAATGCCTATGGCTCATCAATCTGCTCGGCGCAACGCTGAACGTCGCAGGCAACTTCGCCCTGATCCCGCTGTTAGGTGCAGAGGGCGCGGCAATCGCGTCGGTGGCGACGCAGTTCTTTACCAATTTTATTCTGTGCATTATCTTAAAACCGATTCGCCCGACGGCAAAGCTGATTTATAAGAGCTTGAACCCCAAGTTATGGATAGAAATGATACCGAAAAGGAAGAAAAAAGATGAATAACACGTTATTTAAGAACAAGACGTTAATGATTACGGGCGGGACGGGATCGTTCGGGAACGCGGTGCTGAACCGTTTTATCCAAACGGACATCGGCGAAATCCGCATCTTTTCGCGAGACGAAAAGAAACAGGACGATATGCGCCATGAATTCCAAATCAAATATCCGGACGCATCGGAGAAAATCAAATTTTACATCGGAGACGTGCGTGACATGCAGTCGGTGAAAAACGCGATGCACGGCGTGGACTACGTCTTCCACGCGGCGGCATTGAAACAAGTCCCGTCTTGCGAATTTTTCCCAATCGAGGCGGTCAAGACCAACGTGTTAGGCACGGAAAACGTGCTAACGGCGGCAATCGAGGCGGGTGTGAAAAACGTCGTGTGCCTGTCCACGGACAAAGCGGCGTACCCCGTCAATGCCATGGGCACCAGCAAGGCGATGATGGAAAAAGTCATCGTTGCCAAATCCCGTACGGTGTCGCCCGAAAAGACGAAAATCTGTTGTACGCGCTACGGCAACGTCATGTGTAGCCGCGGCAGCGTCATTCCGTTATGGATCGAGCAAATCAAAAACGGCGCGCCGATCACGCTGACAGACGCGAAAATGACGCGGTTCATCATGTCCTTGGAGGAGGCGGTAGAGCTTGTGCTGTTCGCCTTCGAGCACGGTGAAAGCGGCGACATCTTAGTGCAGAAAGCGCCTGCGTGCACCATACAAACGCAAGCGGAGGCGGTGTGCGAGCTGTTCGGCGGCGATAAGAACAATATCAAGGTTATCGGCATACGCCACGGCGAAAAGATGTACGAAACGCTGTTGACCAACGAGGAATGCGCCAACGCCATCGACCTTGGCAACTTCTACCGCGTGCCCTGCGACAAGCGCGGTTTGAACTACGATAAATACTTCAAGCACGGCGACGTGGCGCGGAATCCGCTGACGGAATTCAATTCCAACAACACCACGCTGTTGACGGTGGAAGAAACGAAAGCGAAGATTGCAAGCTTGGCATATATTCAAGCAGAGCTTAACAAAGGGCAAGGCAAATGAAGATTTTGGTAACGGGCGCAAAGGGGTTCGTAGGCAAAAATTTATGCACGGCGCTCAAGAATTTGCAAAGCGGCAAAGACCGCACCCGACCCACGCTGAAGATAGAAGAAGTGTACGAATACGACGTGGACAGCACGGAAGCGGAGCTGGAAAGCTATTGCAAAACGGCGGATTTCGTGTTCCACTTGGCAGGCGTGAACAGACCGAAAACGGAAGCGGAGTTCATGCAAGGGAATTACGGCTTTTCGGATAGGCTTTTGTCCTGCTTAAAGTCGCAGAAGAACTGCTGCCCCGTTATGCTTTCGTCATCGGTACAGGCGAGTTTAGAGGGCAGATACGCGGCAGGGGAATACGGCAAGAGCAAGCGCGCAGGCGAGGAGCTTTTCTTTGCATATGGCAAGGAATGCGGTGGGCAGGTATGCGTTTACCGCTTCCCGAACCTGTTTGGCAAGTGGTGCAAACCCAACTATAACAGCGCAGTGGCGACCTTTTGTTATAACATTGCCAACGACCTTCCGATTACCGTTCACGATAGAACAACCGAGCTAGAGCTTTTGTACATCGACGACTTGGTATCTGCGCTTTTGGACCTGTTGCAAGGCAGGGGCAAGCGTTGCGATTATGCGGGGTTACAGCCGATAGAAAAAGCGGAGGGTAGGTATTATTACGTGCCGACGACGCATAAAATCGCGCTTGGCGAAATTGCGGATTTGTTGTATGCGTTCCATGCCCAACCGCAAAAGCTGATATTGCCCGAAATGCCGAACGGGAGTTTTGCAAAGAAGTTATACGCAACCTATCTCAGTTATTTGCCGAAAGAAAAAGCAGCGTTTGACTTAACAATGCATACGGACGAACGGGGCAGCTTTACCGAGCTTTTGAAGACGGAAAAGTGCGGACAGGTGTCGGTGAATATCTCCAAAGCAGGCGTGACGAAGGGACAGCATTGGCACAACACTAAATGGGAGTTTTTCATTGTGGTGGCAGGGGAAGGCTTGATCGAGCAACGGAAAATCGGCACGGACGAAGTGCTGTCGTTTTCGGTGAGCGGTAAGCGTTTGCAGGCGGTGCACATGCTGCCGGGGTACACGCATAAGATTACGAACTTGTCAAAAACGGAGGATTTGGTGACGGTGATGTGGGCGAACGAGGCGTTTGATCCCGACCGTCCTGATACGTATTACGAGGAAGTATAAGCCAAAAACGGGCATACCATGTACGAGGTGAATAGAAAAATGGACGAAAAATTGCGGCTGGATTACAGCGACGTAACCTTTCAAAACGACGGCAGATTAAAGCTTTTGATCATCGTAGGCACACGGCCGGAAATTATACGGCTTTCCGCGGTGATTAGCAAATGCAGACGGTATTTCGATTGTCTGTTGGCACACACGGGTCAGAATTACGATTACAACTTAAACGGTGTGTTTTTCAAGGACTTAAAACTCGGCGAACCCGACGCGTACATGAACGCCGTGGGTTCGGATTTGGGCGAAACGGTGGGGAATATTATCCACTGTTCGTACAAGCTGATGACGGCAATAAAGCCCGACGCGTTGCTGATTTTGGGGGACACGAACAGTTGCCTTTCCGCCATTGCCGCCAAGCGGTTGCATATCCCCGTTTTCCACATGGAAGCAGGGAATCGTTGCAAGGATGAGTGCTTGCCCGAAGAAACCAACCGCCGTATCGTGGACATTATTTCGGACGTGAACATGGCGTATTCCGAACACGCGCGTCGGTATTTGGCGGAGTGCGGTCTACCCAAGGAACGCACCTACGTCACGGGTTCGCCCATGGCGGAAGTGCTGAAAAACAACCTGTCGGAAATAGAACAAAGCGACGTGCTGTCAAGGCTGGGTTTGACGGACAAGGGGTACATTCTGTTGTCTGCGCACAGGGAAGAGAATATCGACACGGAAAAGAACTTTCTTTCGCTGTTCACGGCGATAAACGCCATGGCGGAGAAGTACGATATGCCGATTTTGTATAGCTGTCATCCTCGCAGCAAAAAGCGGTTGGAAACGAGCGGATTCCGTTTGGATAAGCGCGTGATTTGCCACCAACCGATGGGTTTTCACGATTATAACCATTTGCAAATGCATGCGTTTGCGGTGGTGTCGGATAGCGGCACGTTGCCGGAGGAGAGCTCATTTTTCACGAGTATCGGCAAGCCGTTCCCTGCGGTGTGTATCCGCACGAGCACCGAACGTCCGGAGGCGCTGGACAAGGCGTGTTTTGTGTTGGCAGGGATCGACACGGCGCATTTGTTGCAGGCAGTGGACACGGCGGTGCGGTTGACAGAGGACGGTTGTCATGGTCTGCCAGTGCCCGATTACGTGGAAGAAAACGTGTCTACCAAGGTCGTAAAGCTGATTCAAAGCTATACGGGTGTGGTGGATAAAATGGTCTGGCGGAAGTATTAACCGAGAAGGAAAAAACGGCATAGGCGGTAGGCAGGTATGCGACGAAAGACGGAAGAAGGTATGTTTGCGTTGTTGTATGGCGCGGCGCTCGGTGAAATATCGGGCGAGGAAATCGACATTCCGTCCGAGTCGTTGCCTGCCGTTTTTGCGCTCTGTCAAAGACAGGATATGGCGCATTTGTTGTGTCATGCGTTGGAGCAGAGGGGCGGCTTGCCGAAGGACGAGTGGGGCAAACGCTTGGTAAAGGCGCGGAGCACGGCGGTGTACCGCTACGAAACGCAGAAGTATGCGTTGGACAGGGTTTGCTTGGCGCTGGAAAAAGCGAAGATCGGGTATATGCCCTTGAAAGGGAGCGTGACTCGGGGTTGGTACGCACAGCCGTGGCTTAGGCAGAGTTGCGATATCGATATTTTGGTGAAGGGCGAGGACTTGGAACGCGCGGTTTCCGTGTTGGAAAGCGTGGGGTGCAAGGCGGAAGGGAAAGGCTTTCACGACGTGTCGTTACGGTTTGCGGATGGCACGCATATAGAGCTGCATTTTTCGTTGGCGGAGGGCATGGAACAGGCGGACAAGGTGCTTGCCGAAGTTTGGCAAAATGCCGAAAATGAAGGTGGCAGGTATGCGATGAACACGGAATTTCTGTTGTTTTACCATACGGCACACGCAGCGTACCATTTTCAACACGGCGGTTGCGGTGTGAAAGATGTGCTGGATTTGGCGGTGTTGCAACGTCGGGCGGAGTACGATAAAAACCGCTTAAACGAACTGTTGCAACGGGGCGGTTTGGCTCGGTTTTATACGGGGTTGTGCAGTCTTGCAGAAACATGGTTTGTAGGACAGCCGCAGACGGAGTTGACGGAGAGAATGACGGTATTTTTGTTGCGTGGCGGCGTGTATGGTTGCACGCAGAATTTGGTGGCGGCGCAACAGCAAACGCAAGGCGGAAAGGTTAGGTATGCCTTCCGTAGGGTGGTTTTGCCGTCCGGGCAACTGAAAACGCTGTATCCGATTTTGGAAAAACACAAATGGCTTGCGCCGATGATGCAGGTGCGGCGGTGGTGTAAAATCCTCTTTGGCGGCAAAGCCAAACGCGCCGCAAAGGAGTTGAAATACAACCGAACACTGGACAAGGAACAGGCAAAAACCTTGCAAACGATGTTACAGGAGTTGGGTTTGTTGTAAGTAAAAAAAACTTAATAAAAACCACGGGGAAAGATTTATACCCGTAAACGGAGAGGTTAAAACACAAAAGCGGAAATTTTCCGCTTTTTCTTTTTCTGGTAAAAATAAAAACGGGCGTACCATGTCCGCGTTGAAAAATAAACACCTATACCATGTATGCGTTGAAA
>CAYRAY010000082.1:0-5868 GCA_964422405.1 uncultured Clostridia bacterium
ACATAAAACTCTTCACTTTTCCGTCTTTTAACGTCACCGTATCCTCGATACGAATGCCGTATTCCCCTGCTATATACACGCCCGGTTCGTCCGAGAACACCATACCGTCGCAAAGGGGTTTGTCGCCCTTAAAGCTGAGCGAAGGCCGCTCGTGAATGTTCAAGCCGACGCCGTGACCCAGCGAATGGGTGAACAGCTCGCCATAGCCTTCCGCTTTGAGATAGTCGCGCGCGATCGCGTCCGCTTCCGTACCCGTCATACCGCTGACGAGCTTTTCCTTAACCAACTCGTGTGCGGTCAAAACGGCTTGGTATGCCTTTTTGAAGGACTCGTGCTTGCCGTCGTCACCGAAGAGGAAGGTGCGCGTGATGTCCGAGCAATAACCGTTGACTTTGCAACCGAAATCAATCAAGACTTCGTCACCGAAGCGGAGTTTGGTTGCGCCCGTTTCGTGATGGGGAACAGCCGCGTGTACTCCGAACGCCACGATGGTATCGAACGACGTGCCTTGTGCGCCGAATCTGCGCATATTATATTCTAACAACGCCGCCACTTCCGTTTCCGTCATGCCTTCTTTGATTTCGGGCAAGAGCGCGTTGAAAGCGTCCTCTGCAATTTCGCAAGCCTTGGCAATGCAAGAAAGCTCCCACTCGTTTTTGGTTTCCATAAGCGGGAACAAGGTGGTATCCGCTTCGACAAGCTGCACGCCGAGCTTTTCCAGACGGAGAAAATCGGAATGCGACGTTTCGTTAAAGGAAACGGCAACGATTTTATACGGGCTTAAAACATCCGCAAGGGTGCGTTTGCCCCAAAGAACGGGCGTGACTTCCGTGCCTTGGAAAAGTTTTTCCGCCGCCTCGATATAACGAGAGTCGGTGTAAAGGGTCACACCGTTTTTATCGACAAGGACGGCGCCGTTTTCGGGCGCGAAGCCTGTGATGTAGCGCATCAAATACTCGCAGGTGACAAACAATGCCTCTGCTTTGAGTTTGATTTGATTGAATACTTTTTTGCCATTGGTTTGTATCATACTATCCTCTCTATATTATTTTAACAAAAAATTCCACGTTCGTCAAGTATACTGAGGGGGGTTTTAGGCACCAAAGTAGACGTTTTTCATATATTTTGGGTCTTCTGCCTGTGTTCCTGCCGATTCGCTGACGATATACGGGTGCAGATTGCAAGCTTTGAGCGCAGCCGCGAGCGGCTCGAACGCCGGTCCGTAAACGGTATCTTCAAAGGTGAGGTGTTTGATTTCCCCCTTTGCCGAATACATAATTTTGGAAAAATGGACGTGGAAGTTTTGCACGCGGTCGAAGCCTAACTCGTCAATCATATATTGCAAACGGGCTTGGTAGTCCGCCTCCGTTTTCAAACTGCCTTGCTCCCTTGCGTTGAGGTGACCGAAGTCTACACACGGCACGTAAATCGGGTCGATTTTGCAAAAGCGCACCACCTCTTCCAACGTGCCGATTTGGGCGAGCTTGCCCATGGTTTCGGGGCAGAAAATCATATCCTGCAAGCCTGCCTCGTAAATCAAATCGCGCAAGCGTTTTAAGCGGTCCTCGGCAAGGGCAACAGCCTGTTCACGCGAAAGTTTGCCCTGTGCGGCAGGGTGGAAGACGACGCGCTTTCCGCCCATCACACGCAGGACGTTTGCGCTATCCAACACGTAGCCGTAGGACTTTGCCGCCATCTCGTCGTCAGGGTTGGCGAAGTTGATGAAGTAAGGCGCGTGCGCGGAAATTTCCACGTCTGCCGCGCGGAATGCCTCCGCAATGGAACGTGCCTTTTCTGCCGACATACGCACCCCTCTGCCGAAGGAATATTCAAAGCAGTCTAAGCCGCGATTTTTTACGAATGCCGCCGATTGTTCGGTGGCGGTGTTTCCCTCGGCATAGAAGCTTTCGCAGTTGCCGCTGGGTCCGAATTTAATCATACTCTCTTACCGTCCTTATATCGTGTTGGAGTTGTGCTTTTAAGCTGTCCGCGCTATCGAATTTTTGGATATCGCGAAGGTAGCGCACGAATTCCACTTTCAACGTTTTGCCGTATAAATCGCCCGAAAACCCGTCGAGGTGCGTTTCCGTAAGCACGTCGGCATTGTCGAAGGTGGGGCGCGCACCGTAGTTGGTGATGCCGCGGTACGCCTTGCCGTTTACCCAAACGCGCGTTTGATACACGCCCTGTTTTAGAGGGAATTTGTCCTGTGGGTATTTGATATTTGCCGTAGGAAAGCCGATAGTTCTGCCCACCGCGCGATCGGCAAACACTTCGCCGAGGAGGAAAAACGGCTCGCCCAAAAGCTTGGCGGCGGTTTGTACGTCGCCTTGTTGCAGATAGTTTTTTACCGTACGCGAGCTGACCTTTTCGCCGTCGATTTGCAACAGATTTTGCGTTTCAACGCGTACATGGGTATGCCCTTCGATGTCTTTTGGCGTGCCGACTGCCCCTGCGCCGAAGCGAAAATCCTCGCCGCAGACAAAGAGTTGGGGGTGGAATTGTTCGGTTAAAAGCCCTAAAAATTGCTTGGGGGAAAGGTCCTTAATTTCGGCGAACGGAAGCTCGAACACGAAATCTGCGCCGCTGCGCAAAAACACGTCCTCCCGCTCGGCAAACGTGAACAAATGACCCGACTTACCGCCGACGATGGTCATAATCCCGACGGGAAGTCCGCTCTGTTTTGCGTATGACAAAAGACGGCGATGCCCGATGTGCAAGCCGTCAAAACCGCCGAGGAGCATAGCGCAACCCGTGACTTTCTTATTTGTCAAACGTACGGTTTTTAGCATAATTTTGTCTTTGCCTTGGCTTTGCCGTCCTTGACTTCCGCCAAGCCGTAAAAGCCGTCCTGTTGATAGATTTTGTATGTGCCGTCCGCCACGGATTGCTCCAACGACAGCGGTTTTAAGGGCACGGTCATGCCGTGGAAAAGTTTATCCATTGCCGATTGCGGCAGGCGCAAATCGGGGAAGGACAACACCGACTGCGTGGGGATTAAACGTTCCGTCAGCCACGACATATCGGGGTCTTTTTCCAGCTCGGCAAAGTCGATGGCGGTTTCTAAACGGAACACGCCGCTTTGGGTGCGACGAAGAGCACTCATCACCGCCTTGGTATTCAATTCCGCCGCGATGTCGCGTGCGATCGAACGGATATACGTGCCGCCGCCGCAACGGATTTTGAAGAGAAAGGTATCCGCCTTCCCCTCTGCTTTCCCCAGCAATTCTACGCCGTCAACGCGTACCTGCTTGGGGGGTAGCTCAAATTCCACCCCTGCGCGCGCCAGATCGTAACCGCGTTTGCCGTTGACGTTTTTGGCACTGTAACGGGGCGGCACTTGCAAAAGTTCGCCTTGGAATTTGGGCAGGACGGCAACGATTTCTTGCTCCGTGGGGATACGTCCGCCATAGACGAGCTCGCCCGTGGAATCCAGCGTGTCCGAATCCACCCCGAAGGTGAACTCGGCAACGTATTCCTTGTCCTTATCCAAAAAATAATCGAAAAGTCTTGTGGCATTACCCACACCGACGGGCAGAACACCGTCGGCGAGCGGGTCGAGCGTGCCCATGTGTCCGCAAGGCACACCCGTGAGCCATTTGAGTTTGTTGACGACCGTGGACGAGGTAATCCCCGACGGTTTATTGACGTTGAAAAACCCGTAAAACGGGATTTGCGGTCTGTTTTTCACGGCGCACTCCGTTTAGCGAAGCTCGATGCCGAGCTTGAATTTGAGGTTACCCAAAATCTTTTTCACGAACCCGTCAATCGTTTCGGGCGTGAATGCCTTTTCTGCCTGTGCGTCGGGGGTGAAGGTAAGCGTGAATGCCATACTCTTTTTGCCTTCGGGGATTTGTCCGCCGCGATAGACGTCGAACAAGCGTGCCTTGGTGACGTATTTGCAGGAATGGAGCAACACGTTTTCCACTTCCGCACAGGTCAATTTTTCGTCGGCGAGCAACGCCAAGTCGCGATCGACCGCAGGGAATTTGGGAAGGTTGGTATAGCGGATTGCATCGTCTGCCGCCGTTGCGATTGCCGTCAAATCCAACTCGCCAAGGTAGACTTTTTTATCCAAACCGAGCGAAAGGGCGATAGCAGGGTCGAGTTCACCGATCTGCCCCACCACTTCTTTGCCCATGAGGACATTGGCGGAAACACCGGGGTGAAGATAGGTTTTTTCCGCGCGTTCGTAGGTGAAGGTCAAGTGGAAAACTTCGGCAAGGCGTTCTACACCGCCCTTCAAATCGAAGAAGTCGTTTTTGCCGCCCCAAACGCCGAGGACGACGTGTTTGCGTTCTTCGGGTTGTTCGCTTGCCGCCGTGTTGCGGGGCACATAAACGTTGGCTACTTCGAACTGTCTGCCTTCGTCGTTGCCGCGGCGGATATTGCGCACGGCGTTTTGCAACATGGTCGGTGCAAGGAAGGTGCGCATCACCGATAAGTCTTCGCTAATCGGGTTGAGGATACGCACGGCGTTGCGTTCTGCCGCGTCCTGCGGAAGCTTCATCAAGTCGAAATCCTTAGGGGAATAGAAGGAATAGTTGTACGCTTCGGAATAGCCCTGCGCGCACAAGACGTTTTTCAAATGCAATTCCTGTTTCTGTTCGTCGGTGAGTCCGCCGCCCGTAACGCTTGCTTTTTCCAAGAAGGTCGGGGTGATGTGTTCGTAGCCGTACATACGAATAATTTCTTCCGCCAAGTCGGGATAGCCGTCTACGTCGTCACGATAGCCGGGAACGGTGACGGTGAGTTGATCCCCGTCGATGACGGGCGCGAATTGCAAGCGGCTTAAAATGCTCCCCACCTCGCTTTCGGGAACGGTAATACCCAAAAGTCCGTTGATTTTGGCAAGGCTTGCCGTCATTTGGCGAGGGGTGAGGTCTACGGCGCAAGCGTCGGCGGAAAGGTCGGTGACCGTGCCGCAACCGAGTTCTTCAATCAGGTGCAACGCTCTGTCCATACCCAACGCGTTGGTGTAGGCGTCCACGCCCTTTTCAAAACGGGAGGAGGAATCGGAGGACTGACCGAGCGCACGGGAGGTTTTACGCACGTTGTCGCGTGCGAATTTAGCCGCTTCAAAGAAGACGTTTTTGGTTTCGGACGTGATTTCGCTGTTCAAGCCGCCCATAATCCCTGCCAACGCCACGGGTTTTTCTCCGTCGCAGATAACGAGGTTGTCTTTGTTCAAAGTGAATTCTTTTTCGTCCAGCGTTACGATTTTTTCGCCGTCGGTGGCTCTGCGGACAACGATTTTTCTGTCCGCCAAGGCATCGGCATCGAACGCGTGCATGGGTTGCCCCATTTCCAACAACACGAAGTTGGTGACGTCGACGACGGGCGAAATGGAACGAATACCGGAGAGCGCCAAGCGTTTACGGAGCCAAGCCGGGGTTTGCGCCGCTTTTACGTTTTCGACGAAGTGCCCTACGTAGCGGGGGCAAAGGTCGGGCGCTTGCACGTCTAAACCGACGGGCAAAGCGGTGGTTTTGTGTGCCGTGTACGAGGTGTCGGGGTTTTTCAAAGGCTTATGGAGCACCGCCGCCACTTCGCGCGCGATACCCAAAACGCATTGACAATCGGGGCGGTTTGCCGTGACAGCGATGTCAAAAATCCAATCGTCCAAGCCAACGATTTTTTTGATGTCCTCGCCCACGGGCGCGTCCTTTGCCAAATCCAACAAGCCGTCTACTTCTGCGCCCGGATAGAAATCATCGTTGATGCCGAGTTCTTCGCCCGAGCAGAGCATACCGAAGGATTCTACGCCGCGGAGCTTGCCTTTTTTAATCTTTTTGACGGCATCGGGGTTCTTTTCCAACACTTCGGGGTTAGGTTCGACCACCGTCGATCCGTCCAAGGCGCAAGGGG
>CAYRAY010000083.1:0-5791 GCA_964422405.1 uncultured Clostridia bacterium
ATTTGGACTCTTTGTGTTCGGTGTGCTTCTTGCAGAAAGGGCAATATTTATTCATGACCAATCTGTCGGGATCGTTCTTCTTGTTCTTGATGCTATCGTAGTTTCTATGCTTGCATTCGGTGCATTCAAACGTAATTTTGGCTCTTGCCGTTTTGGTTGCCATAATCAAAACTCCATACAAAAAATTACACCCCTCTTTGGGTGCGTGCATTTAGTTTAACACACTTTCTATGCCTTGTCAATCTTTTTTAACGGGATTTTGCAAACTTTTTTTTGTTTTTTTGCGTTTTTCTTTTTCGCGCGCCGCTTTGGGGAAGCGGCGCGCTTTCGTCCGCGATGTCACTCCTCGTCCAACGTCAAGGTGAAACGCTGTCCGTTGACAAAGCGCAGGTGTATAAGGGTTTCCGTTACGTCGATTTTGGCTACGAAACAATCTTGCAATGCGGCGGCGATTTCTTCCGCCAAGTCTTGTTTTTGAATTGCGTGTGCTTTTGCTGCAGCTTGTGCAGCGGTTACGGTTTTTTCTTCCATATCAGAACCTCTCGGTGTTTTTTATTCCATTGCCGCGCGCCGACTTTGTAGCTATATTATATCACAATATCCGCCCATTTTCAAGCTCTTTCCGCCTTTTTCGCCTGTCTTGTTTTGTCCCCTTTCGTCTGCTTTTGTCGAACTTTGTCGAATGTCCTTTTTCCTATGCCCTTTTTGCGATTTTCCGCGAAAAAACCCCGACCTTGCATAAGGACGGGGCCTTGCCTTCCTTTTTGCCGTTTTTTTGACGGTTTGCGCGCGTGCGCGCACGCAAGCGCATAAACACACGCGCGCGTTTATAATATGTGTTTTAGGAGCGATCAACGGCGTTTAACGAGGGATTTACCCTCACCCGTGCAAGCCGCAATTTTTGGCCAGCTTGGCAAAAAGAGGCAGGGCACGTTGAATACGCTCCGTCGGCACGCAATAGGCAATGCGTACCCAGCCGTCCGCACCGAAGTCCTTGCCGTCCACAAACAGCAATTCCAACTCCCTTGCCTTGGCACAGAACGCCGCGCTTTCCCCTTCCGCTTTGACGAACAGATAGAACGCGCCGTCGGGATAAATGCAGGTGAAGCCGTATTCCGTCAAACATTTATATAACAAGTCGCGGTTGCGCTTATACACGGACAAATCCGCCGTCATGCCGTCGCAAGCCGCCGCCACGCGCTGAAAGAGGGCAGGCGCACAGACGTAGCCGAGCGAACGGCCTGCACCGCACACCGCCGCATACACCGCGCGATTTTCCGCCGCCTCGGGGTGGACGGCGATGTAGCCGATGCGTTCCCCGGGCAAAGACAGCGCTTTGGAATAGGAATAGCAGACGAGCGTTTCGGAATAATACCGCATGACGCAGGGGGGCACGGACGACACATCGTAAACGAGCTCCCGATAGGGTTCGTCGGAAATGAGATAGACGGGCAAACCGAACTCCGCCGACTTTTTCCGTAAAATATCCGACAAGGCTTGCAGGGTCCGTTCAGTGTACACCGCCCCCGACGGGTTGTTGGGGGAATTGATCAGCACACCGCGCACACGGGGATGCAACGCATTTTCCAAAGCGGCGAGGTCGGGTTGCATATGGCTATCCGAGGGCAACACCGTCAGTTTTGCCCCTGCGTTTTGGGCGAACACCGCGTATTCGGGGAAGTAGGGCGCAAAGACGATGAACTCGTCCCCCGCCTCGATAGTCAAGGCTTTGAACACGATGGTCAACGAAGCCGCCGCCCCCACCGTCATATACAAATCCTCACCCGAAATCGGCACACCGAACCGCCGCGCGTAGTTTTGTGCAATGGTATCGCGGACGGTTTTATCCCCCTGCGCCGACGTGTAGCCGTGCAACTGTTCGGGCGGCGTTTCCGCCGTCAAACGCAGAATGGCTTGCGTAACGACTTCGGGCGCAGGCACAGACGGATTGCCCAACGAGAAATCGAACACGTTTTCTTCGCCGATTTCCGCCGCGCGCGTTTTGCCATATTCAAAAATTTCGCGTATGGACGAGCGTTTGCTGCCCAACCGATACATACTTTCATTGACCATATTTTTCTCCTTTCACGGGGGTGTGCCGTGATGTTTCCTCGTTTTGCCTTGCCGATGTTGTCAGCGGACGGCGTAGGCGACGATTTCCAGTTCGTCGATTGCCCGTATGGTGACGGTGTGCTTTCCGTTTTCCAAACTTTGACACAAGAACAGCAATTCGCTGCCGTCGGCGGTGCAAACGACCTCCTCTCCGCCGTCGATCGAAACGGAAAACCGAACTTGGCTATCCGCTTTTGTCAACACGGCAATCTGCGTACCGACAAAGGTAAATTCCGCATACCCCTTTCGGGTGACGTAGCTATGTCCGAAGGCGGACAACTCCGTTTTTGCCGACCACTCGCCGTAGTATTGCGCCCCTTCCGCATCGGGCGAAAAGAGCTGCCCTTCGGGGAATTGCACGCTGAACGAAAGCCCCGTCAGGCAGATATAGTTGGCGCTGGTTTGGGTGACCACCAACTTATAATAGCGGAACTGCGACAGCGCAAAGTTGCCGATTTGGTTACAGCCGTTTTTCAAAGGCTCGTTTTCGTAGGCGCAGAGCAGGGTCAGAGCCTCCGCCGTCATACCGCCGTACAAGCGGTAGCTTGTGGGGGTTTGGGTGTTGTAGCTTCTGCCGAACAAGGTGATTTGGTTGGCTTCGATGACCTTACCCAAATCCACCGTCATTTCAAACGGCGTTTCTTCGGTGACGTATTCGTACTGTTTGTTGTGCATGAACGTGGACGAATTGCCGTCGAACAGGTTGTCAAGCTCCGTCGTGCTGTCCCACGGCGAAAAGTTGGTGGAAAGGACGGCGGACGTTTGGTTGGTTTCCACGGGGAATTCCGTCACGGCGTATTCTCGTTCGTAGAAATAGTCGCTTGTAAAAGGTTCGTTTTGGTAATGCACGTTATACGCCGTCGTGCGCTTGGTCACGTCGTCCAAAGTCGACGTTCCGTCCACGAGCATGCCCATGCCGATGACGAACGAGCCGCCTTCGAACCCCACGTTGGTGTGCAACACCGCCGCTTTGATATACACCGTTTGACCGCGTTTGAGGGCATAGTCTTTATACTCGCCGTTCTGCACGCTGACGTTGAAATTGTTGTTGTATTTGTCGCCTGCCTTTGCCGCAAGCTCGTAATGAGTGCCGTCCAAGGAAAGATACAAGTTTGCCATTCTGCCGCGAATACTGAAACGGTAGATACCATCCGCCCCGATCACGATTTTGGACTTGTATTCGGTGACGGCGTTCAAGGCAACCCCTTCGCTGTTCCACCAAACGGCGGCGCACTCGTTGCCGTTGAAGGTGCTGGCATAGGTCGCCGACGAGGTATAGCCTGCGTAGTTTTTGGACACGGCATCGTCCACGTCCGTGAACAGCGTGCCGAGGTCCTCGTCAAAATAGTAGGTAGTGCGCTCGGCAATCGTCTTCTGCCGTTTGGCGAAGCCGAACACCAAATGCACGTCCTCCACCGCAAACGCGCCGTCGTCTTTGGTCAAGGAAATTTTGACGTCGATATCTCCCGACGTCTTTTCCGCCGCAGGGATAAAGCGGTATAAATCCTCGCCTAACTTCACGATTTCGCCGTGCTCTGGGTTACCAATGGTTACGTTCGTCACCGTGAAGCCGCTCGGCATTTTCAGCATAGATTGCACGCTAAACTCGTACACGTCCTCGTAAAACCCGAACGGTTGCACCGTGGTAATTTGCCGTTTTGCGCCGTTGTAGGCGTATTTTGTACCCGTTTGGTAAATGCACGCCACGGGGACGTACATGGGATAGCCGCGCTCCGCCACTTCTGCCGCCACCGATACCGACACCGTTTGGTGCAACACCTCGGTGAAGTAGTAATAGAAGTCGTAATGCGTTTTTTCGCAGAGGTTGCGGTACCAATTATCCGTGCCGTTGCCGTTTTTCGTCGCCTCGATAAAGACTTGTTGTCCGAAGGAATGTAACACCGTCGCATAGGCGTCCAAGGAAGAAACGGGGTTGCCGCTTTCGGTGTTCTGCAACAGAATACGCATCACCCTCGACGGATCGGTGTAGGCGTTCCAATCCCCCAAGGTGCTATCGTCTAAACTCCGTTTTGCGGAAATTTTGGTAAACAGAGAATATTCCACCAAGCTGACGGCGTTGTTCGTCACCTCGCCGCCGTTCGGCAAGCCGAAGTTTTGGAAGTGGTGGTTGAACTCGTGAATGTTCCCCCATGCGCCGTTCGCGACAAAGTTTTCCACGTTCAAACAGCTATCCATCCAATCAGTGGGGCAGTTGACGGTGTTCCGCCCCACAAACGCCACCGCCGCGCCTGCCGCCACAAAGGGCTCAAACAGGAAATCGATGCCGTACGCGCTGTTCGATCCCGTCGGCACTTGTTTGGACACTCTGGCGATTTTGTCCCAAAGCACTGCCGCTTCGCAGAGCTCGGCATACGAATATTTGTCCGCGTACAGACGAGGACCCGAAAAGCGAATTGTGTTGTCGAACACCTCTAAATCGAAGTAGGGTGCGCTCGATTGTTGCAGACGGGTATACTCCGCCTCGGTGGTCAATCCGTAAATGAAATGGGGATACTCCACCGCACCCGAAATTTCTACTTGGAACGCCGCTTTTGTGGTGGGCGTGCCGATATAAATAGGTCCGCCGAAATACGAACCGAAGTAGCAGGTGTAGGTTTTCGTCGCGCTGTCATAAGCGCACACATCGGCATTGACGGGCATTTTGTTGGCAATGACGGGCATACGATTGAAGTCACGCGCCAACCAAATATTGTTGGCTTGCCCGTTGGCAAGCGTTGCGCCGACGTAGATATGAAATCCGCCGATTTTGCTTAAATCGTTGGCGGAAATCATCAGGCGAATCGGCTCGCCGGCAGGGGCGTACAAACCCGTGATCACGTTGCCCGCCGCGCGAGGCTGTACTTGGATTTGTTTGAGAACGGCAGGCTCGTCGTCGCTTACGTTGCCGAAATACATACTCTCCGCCGCGGTGTGCTTGTACAGTTGCCGAGGACGGTTTTGTTCGTCTAAAACGGGTTGTCCGTTCAGGTACAAATAGCCGTTTTCGTCCATTTTGTCATAGTTGTCAAAACTGCCCGAAAGGGTGGCATTCGGGTCGGCATTTAGGTATGCGTTCTCCGCCAAAATCGCCTGTTTTAAGGCGGTGAAATCCTCGTCGGTTTCCCCTTCTGCCTTCGTCAACGTCTGCCCATACACGGGATAACGCGCCAAGCCCTCGTCTTTATATCCCGTTTGCTTGCGCGCCGTTTGCCCCAGAAGTTTGTACGCAACGCCGATTTTGGACTCGGTGGCGTAAGGCTTTTTCCATAACGAAAGAAGGTCGTCCACATCGTCGAAACTGTCGGAGCTGTCGGAGGCGGAATCGGACGAGCCGCTATTGCCACCCAAACCGCCGTGCGTGCCGTTGGAACAGCCTTGGCGCGCGTACACCGCCACGAAAATCGAGGTCAGCACAACGACGCACAACAGCAATATGGCGATGATTCGGTTGCTTTTATTTTTCATACAATGTCACACCTTGGCATAGTTTGTTTTTATGGGAATAGTATACCACATTTTTTAGCGCGTACGCAACTTTTTTGCACGGTTGCTTTTTATCGCACAAAGAATTTTTTGGCATGGGGTGGCTTTGCGGCAAACGGAGCGTATCTTAAACGACAAAACACAAGGGCAGGTATGCGATGAGCCAAAAAATATTCACCACATACCTGCCCTATTC
>CAYRAY010000084.1:0-5668 GCA_964422405.1 uncultured Clostridia bacterium
CACACCCCGAACACGTAGGCAATCGAATCCACCCACGGCGCAAGATAGAACACCAACAGCACCGTCAAACGAGAATCAAGCGCGAACATATCAACCGCCGTGCCTTCCACGCTGATGTGGTTCAAAAGCACCATAAGGCAAAGGAGCATGGTAGGATAAATCGCGGAAACAAAGGTCACGCCCAAGCTTTCCAACGTCATCTTTTCGTGGTTGGCAATCAACATAATAAACGCCGCAATCACAAACACGGTAAACGCCGCGGAAACACCCAAAATGCCACCGCCGATACTCTTTGCATACACCTCGCAAAGGGCGCAGGCAGGCACGGCAACAATGGCAAACGCAAACACAAGCCCTTTTTCCGCCTTGCACATCTTGTCCTTCACCGCACGCACCATTTCAAACGTGCCAACAATGGCAAACGCATAAATCAGCGCGTCAAAACACAAATCGCCGTAGGGTTGCGGCACAAAAATTTTCAAACAGTAAAAAAGCGCAAGCACCAAAATATACCCCGTACCTGCAATCAAACGAGTTAACATACCTCTTTTGCCTCCGTAGAAGACGATTTAAAAAACGGAGGGGACGTCGTTAAAAAATTCATTCATCGCGTACCTGCCCCTCCCATTTTCTCTTTTTTTATAATTTCAGCTGTTCGTCCGTCTTGCCAAAACGACGAGTGCGACGGGAATACTCCGCAATCGCTTTATCCAGCTCTTTATCCGAAAAATCAGGGAACATCTTTTCGGAAAAATACAACTCGGCATACGCCGCTTGGTACAGCAAAAAGTTAGAAAGCCGCACCTCTTTCCCTGTGCGTATAATCAAATCGGGGTCGGGTAAATCGTCGGTATACAACAAATGCTTAAAGCTGTCCTCCGTCACCGTTTCCCCTTGCGCCACCGCCTTGTTGACGGCTTGCACAATCTCATCTCGCGCGCCGTACGCCAACGCCACGTTCACGCCTTTGCCGACGAACCCCTCCGTCTCTGCCTCCGTTTCCGTCACAATCTGCCGTACGTCCTCGGGCAAGAGCGCAAGGTTCCCAAGCGTGCGCAACCGCGCGCCGCGCTTCATCAGCCGCCGCATATACTCCTTAAAATGGTTGCGGATCAGGTTAAACAGCCCTTCCACTTCCTCTTGGGGTCGTTTCAAATTTTCGGTAGAAAGCGCATACACCGTGATGTAATCCACCCCCAAATCGAAGGCGTGCTCCATCATGCCGATCATGCGCTCCATGCCGTTTTTATGCCCGACGGAACGGGGCAACAACCGCCGTTTTGCCCACCCCTCCGTCTCTGCCTCCGTTTCCGTCACAATCTGCCGTACGTCCTCGGGCAAGAGCGCAAGGTTCCCAAGCGTGCGCAACCGCGCGCCGCGCTTCATCAGCCGCCGCATATACTCCTTAAAATGGTTGCGGATCAGGTTAAACAGCCCTTCCACTTCCTCTTGGGGTCGTTTCAAATTTTCGGTAGAAAGCGCATACACCGTGATGTAATCCACCCCCAAATCGAAGGCGTGCTCCATCATGCCGATCATGCGCTCCATGCCGTTTTTATGCCCGACGGAACGGGGCAACAACCGCCGTTTTGCCCACCGTCCGTTCCCGTCCATAATCACGGCGATATGTCGGGGGATTTTCAGCTCCCCCTTCCGCAATTTTTTCTCCATAACCCAAACGCTCCTCGCGTATTAAACGGTAAGGAGTTCTTTCTCTTTTGCGGCAATAACCGTTTCTACTTTGCTCATATAGCCGGAAACGGTCTTTTCCACGTCCGCTTCGCAACCTGCAGCTTCGTCTTCCGAAATTTCTTTTGCCGTCTTCAACTTCTTGATGACGTCCATACCCTCGCGGCGATGGTTACGGACAGCCACTTTGCTTTCCTCGCCCATCTTCTTCGCCTGCTTTACTAGCTCGCGACGGCGTTCTTCCGTCATATCGGGGAACACCAAACGAATCACGTTCCCGTCGTTGGAGGGGGTCAAACCGATATTCGATTGCAAAATCGCCTTTTCCACCGCCTTCAACAAGGACTTATCCCAAAGGCTGATTTGCAAGCACTTTGCGTCCAAAGCCGAAACGTTGCCCAGCTCCACAAGCTTGCTCATGCCGCCGTACGCTTCCACTTCCAAACGATCGAGGATACGGGGGTTAGCTCTGCCCGTACGGATTGCGCCGTAATCTCTTTCCAAAGCCGTCAACGTGTTTTCGCACTTTTCTTCCAGCTCCATCATCATTTCTTCAATCTTTTCGTTTTCAATCATAATATTTCTCCTTTTCTCCGCTTTATTTTTTTATTTTTTATCGGGACGGAATCCCGAAACACCTACCGAATTTTTTTCCGCGCCGCTCGTTTTTTCAAAGCCGCGTCGCCGTTTTTATATACCGTACCGCATTTTCCGCGCCACGCACACAAAACTTCCTTTCCGCTTATACGCGGATCATCGTCCCCAGCGTTTCGCCGCAGACCGCGCGCACCAACGCATTTTCTTCATTCAAACCAAACGCCAACGTCGGCACGCCGTTTTCCATACACATCGTCGCCGCCGTAAAGTCAATCGCCTTCAAATTCTGGTTGATAATATCCGAATAGCGCAACTCGTCATACTTCTTCGCAAACGGGTTGGTCTTGGGGTCGGAATCGTAAATCCCGTCAATGTTCTTTGCCATCAGCAACACGTCCGCATTGATTTCGCACGCACGGAGTGCCGCCGCCGTGTCCGTCGTACAGTAGGGGTGACCCGTACCGCAAGCAAAGATAACCACTCTGCCCATTTCAAAATGGCGGAGTGCCTTACGCATAATCAACGGTTCTGCAACGGAAATCATATTCAGCGCCGTCTGCACGCGTACGGGCACGCCGTGTTGTTCAATGGCGTCCATCATGGCAAGCGAATTCATCACCGTCGCCAACATACCCATTTGGTCCGCCGTGGAACGGTCCATATTTGTCCCTTGACGTCCACGCCAAAAGTTACCTGCGCCAATTACCAAACCGACCTGCACGCCCATCTTGTGGATTTCCACAATCTGCTTCACAATCGGCTCAATCACTTCGTGATTTAACCCGAACCTCTGATCTCCTGCCAACGCCTCACCCGAAAGCTTTAACAATACTCTTTTGTATTTAGGTTGCATAGCTGCGCCGTCCTCCATAAATTTTCGTTTTTTTGCATTTTTTTCTTGCCGAGTAAAAAACCCCGCAATCAGTCATTTTAACTATTATACCATATTCTTTCCAATAAATCTATACAATTTTGGAAAAATTTAGTGAAATCTGAAAACTTTTTTTAATTTTTTCGCCAAAATTCCCGTTTCCGCCCAAAATCCGCGCCTTTTTATCCAAACAGAATGCCGTCCGCCGCTCCGTCCGCCGCCGTAACGCCCCTTACCCCCCTTGCCCGCCGCATTCCGCGCGTCCACGCAACCGCCGCGCGAACTGAAAGCACATTCCGCCGACATACAAAACACCGCGCCGAAGTTTTCCGCGCGGTGTTCTATACAAAGCTTATTTGGTTTTGGTAAAGGTAATCGTCGCCGCGTCGTTCGTCAAGCTGTCTACGACGAAATTATACTGCAACGCATTGCCAAAATCGTCCTTCAATCCGCTCGGCATTTTATCTCCTTTCGTATAGGTGAAATGCCCTGCCGCCGACTTGACGAACTCAATCAAATTGTTCTCCGTACCGTAATCCTCGTCCGAAGGGTCGGTGTTGGTGTTGTAGATATAATAATACGCCTCGCCGTCGTACGTTTCGGCAAACAAGCAAGCGTTCACGTGATATACCACCACGCCGTCACGGCTGAAATAGCCGTACTCCTGCCCGTTCTTATCCGCATTTAAACCGACATTGCGATAATAGGCAAGCACGTAATATTCCTGATACGCGCCCAACGCCTCGTCCCAGTGATTCGCAAGGATAATTGTGTCGCCGTTCTTAGAAAAATCTTCCAAGGTCAGCGTAACGGAATCCCCAACCACCAGTCTCGACGAAGTAATCCAGCCGTAGTTAAACTTGGTGTACGCGTTGTGGTCGCCCGTCATGCCGTCCATCACGTCGCAATCACCCAACGGCTTGTTGCCGCTGTACGAGGTATCGTAATAATCGTCCGCACCCAGCACGTGCCCGAATTCGTGAATAAAGGTATAGGTATTGCGCACCGATTTGTCCGCATAGGTCACGTTGCCGCTCGCATCATAGCTTTCCAGCAAAAACTGATACGAAGCCCAAAGATAATCGTTTGCAGAAACGCCGTCGTATTCGTAATATTCGTTGTTGCTGTCGGTATACATATTCCAATACCGATACGCCCACTGCATGGTAATTTCCGCATCGATATCCAAAGTATTGACCATCACCACCGCATCGATCACGCTGTTGTTGTCCGTATCGAACACCGACAAATCCATCAACTTGCTCAAATACGCCAACGCCTCGTCCAAAATCAGTTGGTCGCCGCCGTCAATCTCCGTGCCGTCCACGTCAATTTTCTTATTCTTATAATAACTATACGGGTGTGCAGGACGGAACCACACATCCGCCACGGTGAACTGCAAATCCAGCTTCCCGTAGCTCGATTGATAATAATAATCGCTCACGGAATAATAATCGTTCACGCCGCCCTTTTCAAAAGCGTTTTTAATGGCGGAAATCTGATACCCCTTGCTCTGCGCCGTGCAATCGCTGAACTCCACGGGGATAACCAACACTTTCGGGCTGCCCACCGTCGGGCAACCGTCCAAATAATAACCCAGCTCCGTCACGTCCTTGGCATACGTCGCCTTGGTAAAGTCCACGGTATATACGCCGTTCTTCCCAGTCGGCAAGCCCTTGCCTTCCGCCGTTATCAAATCCGCGCTCGAACCACCCGAACCGGAACCGCTCGACGTATTGCCGTCCTCATAACCGTATACGTACACGTCCAAATAGGTGTTTGCACCGTCTTTATAATAGACGAAATCGATGTAGAACTCGTCGCGGTCAAAATAGTACCACGTGTCCCCATCGTCGTCCTTTTCCGTGCCTTCCGCGGTATAGCCGTTCGCCGAAGAAAACGCCGCCTTAAAGGTGTTGAACTCCGTCTGCGTCAAATCGTCCACGTAATACTGCAAGCCGAACTCCGTCACGTCATCGTCGCTATAATATTCGCTGTATTCCTCCACGGAATACGTTCTGTTCGGCACAAAGGGAATCACCCAACCGAAATACTCTTGAAAAAGCTTCTTTTCGGCAGGAGTAAAATCGCTTCCGTCCTCCACAATACCGCCCGAA
The DNA here is from genome assembly GCA_964422405.1 of uncultured Clostridia bacterium. Lineage (GTDB taxonomy): Bacteria > Bacillota > Clostridia > Christensenellales > Borkfalkiaceae > Scatosoma. Next base: position 5,275 of record CAYRAY010000084.1, read on the forward strand.
CCCGAATCGCTCGCCCCCGAATCCACAAAACCCGAATCACTCGAACCGCTGCCCAAGCCACCAAAGCTGCCAAAATCACAACCGCCGAAGCAGCAAAGCGCGGTAAATACCGCAAAAATAGCACCAAGTTTCTTTTTCATCATTTCACTCCTTCATAAGGATTACCTTTCCGCAATTGATTGTCGCTCAGGCAATCCGCGCGCAAACAAAATCATCTATGCGTTCCGCGCAAAATCAGGAAATCCGCCTCAAACTTTCCGTTTGAAATTCCCGAAAATTTCGCTCACCTTTTCAAAGCTTGCAAACACGTCGGGGTGGCGCTTGATAATCTTCATCATCTGCCCGATTTGCCGTTTATTGATAATGCAAACCAGCATATATTTATCGCTGTCCG
>CAYRAY010000085.1:0-5634 GCA_964422405.1 uncultured Clostridia bacterium
TGGTAGCTGGTACCGCACGTTCCATGGGTATTACGGTAGAGGAATAATAGGAGGTCGCAACAATGAAACACGGTAAGAAATATCAAGACAGCGTAAAAGCATTCGACCTCGCAAAGCAGTACGAAGCAAGCGAAGCAGTTTCCGTTTTGCTTGAAACTGCAAAAGCAAACTTCGACGAAACCATCGAACTTCACGTTCGTTTGGGTGTTGACCCTCGTCAAGCAGACCAACAAGTTCGTGGCGTGCTTGTCCTTCCCCACGGTACCGGTAAAACCAAGAAAGTTTTGGTTATCGCAAAGGGTGCAAAGGCAGACCAAGCGCAAGCTGCAGGCGCAGATTACGTTGGCGCAGAAGAACTCATTGCAAAAATCCAAAACGAAAACTGGTTCGACTTCGATGTTATGATCACCACCCCCGACATGATGGGTATGGTAGGTCGTATCGGTCGTGTGCTCGGTCCCAAGGGCTTGATGCCTAACCCTAAGTCCGGTACGGTTACCATGGACGTAGAAAAGGCTATTGCAGAAGTTAAGGCTGGTAAAGTAGAATATAGACTTGACAAAACGGCTATCATTCACTGCCCCATCGGTAAAAAGAGCTTCGGCAAAGAAAAGCTTACGGAAAACTACACCGCGCTTATGGATGCAATTGTTAAGGCGAAACCCGCTGCAGCGAAAGGTACGTATTTGAAGAGCGTTACCATCGCTTCCACCATGGGTCCCGGTGTAAAAGTATTGCCCAAACTCTAATTTTTCCATAAAGCACTAAAAAACAAAAAAATCTTTGCAAAGGCAGTTAAAAACAGTTGACTGCCTTTGCGTAAGATGATATAATAACATAGTAAAAATCCACCGCAGACAGTGAGCATCGCAAGATTCAATGGTTCAACCGCTCGCCGAGGTTCAAGGAAAATAAGTTTGTTCAAACAGATTGTGTCCTTATGCCTCGCGGTATAAGGTATTTTTTTATGTCAGGCGGAAACGCTTAAAGGAGGTAACTATGTCGGCTAATGTAGAAGCTAAAAAGCAAATCGTAGAAGAAATCAAGGCGAAAATTTCGGAAAGCAAATCCATCGTGTTTGCAGACTATAACAAGCTCACCGTTTTAGAAGTAACGGCGCTTAGAAGAAAGTTTAAAGAGGCAAACTGCGAATACAAAGTTTATAAGAACACCCTTGTAAGAAAGGCTCTTAACGAACTTGGTATCACGGATTTCGATGCTGATCTGAACGGTACGACCGCGACGGTATTCTGCGCAGACGAAACGAGCGGCGCTGCGGTATTCGCAAGAGAAACCAAAGCTAACCCCGCGTTGGTAGAAAAAATCGTGCCTAAGTGCGCGTATGTGGAACAAAAGTATTTGGATAAGAACGGCGTGAAAGAACTTTCCGCAATCCCTTCCAAGGAAGTGCTTATCGCAAAGATGCTTGGTTGTTTCCAATCTTCGCTTTCCAAGTTTGTTGGCGTTTTGGATCAAATCGCAAAAGCAAAAGAAAGCAACTAAATTCCTATCTTATTAAAAAATCATTATTAAAAATCGGAGGATTAAAAAATCATGGATGTACAGAAACTCATTGAAGAAGTAAAAGCTATGACCGTTCTCGAATTGAACGAGCTCGTTAAAGCATTGGAAGCAGAATTCGGCGTAAGCGCAGCAGTTGCAGCAGCTCCCGCAGCAGGTGGCGCAGCAGAAGCAGCTCCCGCAGAAGAAGAAAAGACGGAATTCGACGTTGTTCTTAAGGACATCGGCGCAAACAAGATCGCAATCATCAAGGTTGTTAAGGAAGCTACCGGTCTTGGCCTTGCTGACGCTAAGAAAGCTGTTGAAGCTATGGGCGTTATCAAAGAAGCTATGCCTAAAGCAGACGCTGAAGCACTCGTTGCAAAACTTAAAGAAAACGGCGCTACCGCTGAACTTAAATAAGTTTTTACTCAGTGAATTAAGATTGAGAGGTGTGTATGTAAGGTACACACCCCTCAATTTTTTTGTTGAGCAAGGGCTATATATGGCGTTATGCTTTGTCGCCGTTTCCGCGCAGTGCGGTGTGTGTTATGCCGACTGAACCGCTTTGCGGCGAATGGAGCGTATCTTGCACACCATGTGTTTCAGCTTTGCGGAGTATATCTTACTCCAAAAACACTCCATATTCCAAAAACACAAAACTATAGGGCAGGTATGCGTTGAAAACAACGCATACCTGCCCTTAAACTTCTCCATAATCCAAACATTCATCGCATACCTGGTATGCCCATTTGCGCCTATCAAAGCATTCAACGCGTACATGGTATGGCCATTTTTACAAAAGAGGGGATACACAACCCAAACCGCTTATTCGGATTGACGGGTTGCCAAATACACCATCAACACGGACACGTCGGCAGGGTTCACACCGGAAATTCTGCCCGCTTGCCCCAAATTCAAGGGTCGAACACGATCCAACTTTTCCCGTGCCTCCAAACGCAAGCCGTGGATTTCGTGATAGTTAATGTCCTGCGGCAACAGCTTGTCTTCCAGCCGTTTTGCCTTGTCCATCAGCTCCTGCCCCTGCTTCAAATACCCCTCGTAGCGCACGGTGATTTCCGCCGTTTCCAAAACGCTCTTGGGGTAGTTTTCAAACACGTGGAAGTGCGCAATCACGTCCTTCAAAGGAATAGCGCGTTTCAACATATCCGCATACGAAACGCCGCCGCTCGGCTCGCCGTAGCCATACGCCGCCAAAAACGGCGTCGCCTCTTTTTGCGGCACGCGCGTTTGCAAATCGCGCAACAATGCCTCGTATTTCTCTTTCCGTTCTATGTACCTTGCATACCGTTCTTCGCGGACTAAACCGACCGCCTTGCCCTTTTCCGTCAGACGGAAATCGGCGTTATCCTGCCGCAAACAAACGCGGTGTTCGGCACGCGACGTCATCATACGATAGGGCTCGTCCGTGCCCTTCGTCACCAAATCGTCAATCAAAACGCCGATATACGCCTCGTCGCGACGGAGTACAAACGGGGGCAAGCCGCGGAGCTTGAGCGAGGCATTCAGCCCTGCCACCAAACCCTGTGCGGCGGCTTCTTCATAGCCCGAAGTGCCGTTGATTTGCCCTGCCGTGTACACGCCTTCCACCTTTTTGAATTCCAAGGTCGGCAACACGTCCAAGGTGTCGATGCAGTCGTATTCGATGGCGTAGCCATAACGCATAATTTCCGCGTGTTCCAGCCCTGCTACCGAGCCGTACATTGCCTTCTGTACGTCGTGCGGCATCGAGGTCGACATACCCTGCACGTACGTTTCCAAAGTGTCCTCGCCCTCGGGTTCCAAAAAGATTTGGTGACGGTCCTTGTCCTTAAACCGCACCACTTTTGTTTCGATAGAGGGGCAATATCTCGGCCCCGCCGACAAAATCGTGCCGTCGTATAGGGGGGAACGATCCAAATTGTCGGTGATGATTTTATGGGTGACGGGGTTGGTGTACGTCAAATAACAAGGCATTTTGTTCTTCGGTGCGCTATCGTGCATGAACGAGAAGGGATAAATGTCCTCGTCGCCGTTCTGAACTTCGCATTTTGTGTAGTCAATGGTGCGGCTGTCCACACGCGCAGGCGTTCCCGTCTTAAACCGCCGCACTTGAAACCCGAGCTTCACCAAACTCTCCGTCAAATGGTTGGCAGGCGCAAAGCCGTTGGGGCCCGATTTTTGCACCACGTGCCCCGTAATCGTTTCGCCGTTTAAATACACGCCCGTGCAAAGAATCACGGCTTGACAACCGATAATGCCGCCGTAGGTGGTCTTGACCCCGACGCACTTGCCGTCTTCCACCAAAATTTCCGCCGCTTCCGCTTGTAGAATACGGAGACGTTCGGTGTTTTCCAAAACCCGCTTCATCTCGGTGTGGTAAGCGTTTTTATCCGTTTGCGCGCGCAAAGATTGCACCGCCGCGCCCTTGCCGACGTTCAGCATACGCAGTTGCAACGCCGTCTTATCGGCAACAATGCCCATTTCGCCGCCCAACGCATCGATTTCACGGACAAGATGTCCCTTCGCCGTGCCGCCGATCGAGGGGTTGCAGGGCAGGAAAGCGATGCTGTCGAGGTTTAACGTCAAAAGGACGGTGTCAATGCCCGTCCTTGCCAAAGCCAAAGCCGCCTCGCAGCCGGCGTGTCCCGCACCGACGACAACCGCCTGCGCGTTATATTCTAAAAAGGTATGTTCGTTGTTCATATTACTTTTTCAAAACGATGTTTTTGATGTCGTCGATTTCCTTTTGGATACGGGGGTTCAGCTTTTCCAACTGCTCCATTTTATCGCGTGCGTACATAATGGTGGTGTGATCTCTGCCGCCCAAAATGTTGCCGATGGAAACGAGGGGCAGGGAGAGCATTTCGCACATCAAATAGGCGCAAATCTGGCGCGCTTTTACCAAATCCGCCTTCTTGCCCTTGCCCAACAAATCTTCCTTGCGCTGCTTAAAATAGCCGCAGACCGCCGAAATCAACTTTTCGGGGGTAACGTCTTCTTCCTCGGTAGAATCGTTGACGGATTCGCTCAATGCCAGCTTGGCAAGCGAAATGTTGATGGGCGCTTCGTGCAGTTTGCTGGCGAAAATGACCTTGGTCAATCTGCCTTCCAGCGTTCTGACGTCGTGTCCCGAATCCTGCGCCAAAAATTCCAAAACCTCGTCGGAAACGGCGCACTTTCTGTCCAATGCCTTTCTACGCAAAATCGCCACCTTCGTTTCGGTATCGGGCGGCTGAATGTCCACGATCATGCCCCCCTCGAAACGGGTACGCAATCTTTCTTCCAATGTCGCAATTTCCTTTGGCGGACGGTCGGACGTGATCACAACTTGTTTGTTCTGGGCAGAAAGCTCGTTAAAGGTGTGGAAGAATTCTTCCTGCAACTGCGTACGCGCCTTCAAAAACTGAATGTCGTCAATCATCAACACGTCCACGTTCCGATAATGGTAACGGAACTTTGCGCCGTTCTTTTGCGCAATGGAGTCGATCAAGTCGTTCAAAAAGTTTTCGCTTGTCGTGTACAGCACCTTCTTTTCGGGATAGCGTGCCGCAATATGGTTGGCGATGGCGTGCATCAAGTGCGTTTTGCCCAAGCCCGATTCCCCGTAGATAAACAGAGGGTTAAAGGTGTTGCCGGGGTTTTCCGCCACCGCTTTCGCCGCCGCGTATACGAATTTGCTCCCCGACCCTGCAACGAAGGAATCGAAGGTAAAACTCTTGTTGATAGGGGACGTACGGAAGGTCTCCGCCGCGTCCTCGTCCGCGTCAATGGTGAAAATCTCGCTACCGTCCACCACCAAACGATAATCGGACAGACCGATATCGCACTTCACAATCGCATCGCGCAGTTTGTCGCCGAACTTGTGTGTGGTGATTGCCTGCGCGTTGTTGTCGGTGGGTACTTTCAGTACGATTTTTCTGCCGACGACGTCAACAGGCTCCATGTCCTTAAAGAAGTTGGAGTAAGACAGGGGAGAGATGGAGTTTTGTAAGCGTTCGCTGATTTGTTTCCACAAAAAAGCCAACTGGGAATTTTCGGGCATCTTTTTATCCTCTTCGTAAATTATTCTTCACAAAGCCGTCTTGTGAACTTGTATTTTTCAAAATTATTTGCTATAATTATATATAATTA
>CAYRAY010000086.1:0-5527 GCA_964422405.1 uncultured Clostridia bacterium
ACCCTGTTCGTCGATGTCGGAAATGTGCGCGTAGGCAAGCCGACAGCCCATTTCCCGCACGTAATCTTCGTACGGATAACCCGAAATGCGTGCCTGTTTGATATCCAAAACGCAACCGAGATCGGGCACGGCTTGTGCAATTTTTTCAAACACGCCCACGCGATTATAGGTACACCACTCCACGTTTTCCAAGCACAGCTTTACGCCGCGCTTGCCGCAAAACTCCGTCAAGGCGGAAAAGCCGTCGATAAAATAATTAAAGTCGTCGTTCTCGCCCGAACGGGAAGCCTTTTTCATGCGGCAGGTGCCGTGGAAGGTGTAATAAGGCGCGTGCAAGGCATTTGCCGTGTCCAAAACCTTTTGCAACCAGTCGTAAGCGTCTTGACGGACGCGCGGATGGGCATTGAACAGCTGCGGCTCGAATTCCGTATTCAAAGCGTGGACGGAATTGACAAACACCGACCCCTTCCGCTTTGCCAAAAGCCTGCCGAATTTTTTTCCGTATTCAGAAAAGGATGTGAGAAAGACCTCGGCGCAAGGCACGCCAAGGTCGCGCAAAAGAGGCAATGCCTCCTCGTTATATTTCCGCATGAACAGCGACGCAGTGGATACGCCTGCCTGCATAATTCCTCCTCCGCGCACCGCAAAACAAGGGGGAAGCTTGTGCCCAGCCCTTTTGTATGCGATTGCCGCGTGTTAGTCTACATAATAAATCCAATTTGCCTTGCGGGGCATTTCTTGGGGGACAATATCTGCATAGCCGACCACCAAATTGCCGATGCCTTCGTAATCGCCCTCGATGCCGAGCTTTTGCAAAATCGCCTTGCCTTCGGGCATTTCAAACGTTTCTTTGGCGCGGTGAATCCAGCAGCTACCAAGACCGAGTTCCTGCGCCGCCAACATCATATTGCCCATCACCAACGAGCCGTCGTATACGTAGGTATTCCATTTTTTGTCCGCCAAAACCACCAAAACGACGGGCGCGCCGTAGAAGGGATCGCCCTGCATACCCATGACGCTTGCGTTGAGTTTCATCAATTCATCACGCACCTGCCTATTGCTAATTGCCAAAATGATGGGGGATTGCCCGTTTCTACCCGTCGCTGCGTGCGTGCCTGCTTCGGTGATTTTTTCAATGAGCTCTTTGGCTACGGGGTCGGGTTTGTACGTCCTTACGCTTCTGCGCGTGTGAATGGCTTGCATAACGTCCATTTTTGTTTTCTCCTTATAATTTATACTGTAAATCAGCTTCCGTCCAGCCACGCAAGGCGGCGCGCATATCCTCTGCCAACGCCTTTGCGCCCTGTAAATCGTGCTCTAAATAGTTGCCGCATTCCGCCTTGGTCGCACCGGGGATTTCGCCCGAAAAATTGCAGACGAATTCCATGGTCTGTTGCACCAGCTCTATGGCGTCTTTGTGCGAAAGGGTGTCGCGGACCAACAGATAAAAGCCCGTCCGACAGCCCATGGGTCCAACATAGACGACTTTATCGCCGTGGCAGGAATTGCGCGCATAGGTCGCAAACAAATGCTCTAACGTGTGCGCCGCCGCCATGGGAAAATAGTCGCCGCCGTTCGGTTTTTTCATGCGGATATCGTAGGTGACGACGTCGCCGTCGACACGGGAAATATACATTCCCTTTTCCAACAAATCGTGGTTAATTTCAAAACTTGCAATACGCTTCATATCGGCATTATTCTCCTAACAAACTGCGGAATGAGGGGGGCAGGGACGAGGTTATCGTGATCAGCTCCTTAGAAACGGGGTGTAAAAACTGCAACTTGGACGCGTGTAAACCCAGCCTTGCCAACGGGTCTTTGACCTGCGTGCCGTCCTGTTTTTTGCCGTATTTATCGTCACCGACGACGGGGTGACCCAGCCACTGCATGTGCGCACGGATTTGGTTTTTTCTGCCCGTATCGATACGCACGCGCAACAGCGAATAGGCGGAATTTTCGTTAATCACCTCGTAATGCGTCACCGCTTTCTGCCCCGAAGGGTCGTTGGTGACGTACATCACGTTGTTGACGTTTTCTTTTAAGTAGTTGGTAATCGTGCCCGATTTTTCTTCTAAAATCCCGTCTACCACGGCGTAATATTCCCGTGTTTGCACCTGCTCCGCCCAGTGCATTTTCAGCATGGAATGGACTTTGATGTTCTTGGCGAACACCAACACGCCCGACGTTTCTTTGTCGATACGGTGCAACACAAACGCACGCGCCGACTTGTCCTTGCTCTGCAAATAGTCGCTGACATAGCCATAGGCACACTCTCTGTCCTTATCGCTCTCCACCGAAAGCAAGCCGCAGGGTTTGTCCACGGCAATCAAATCGTCGTCCTCGTAGACAATTTTGACCTGATTGCGACGGAAAGCAGGGGCTTGGGGCTGTTTGCCGCGCACGGGGACTTGCAGGGGCGCGCCCTCTTTTACGGGATATTTGGCAAGCTTCACCTCGTCGTCCTTGGCAAGGGCGAAATTATACTGCGTAACCACCCTGCCGTTGACCAAAACTTGGCGGCGCACCAACAGCGATTTTACGTTGTTGCGCGAGGTGTTGCATTTGCGCAACAAAAACTCCAACAGCTCGTCGCTGCGGTTGACTTTGTAACTCGCCGTGTACATGGGTGCCCCGTTTACCCATTCCGTGCTCGTTTTACGGTCGGTACGCGGCTTGTTAGCCCCCGATTTTTGGGCGGCGTTCGGCTTGTGTGCCGAGGTTCTGTTTCCCGTATTTTTGGTTGCCGAGCCCGTTTTTACGGACTCGGATTTTTGATACTGTCCTGCGCCGCTTGCGCTGTGCGGACGGGTAGAATTCGTCTTTTTATACATACTATTCCTTTACTTTTCTTGTTTTTCCAACTTCATGCACACGATAAAGGTGTTGCCGTCAAAGCTGTACGGGTTGGGTCCGTAGCCGCTGGCACAGAAGATGTGCGTCGGCTCGCCCTGTTCGTTAAAGAGCACGCAGGGGCGTTCGAGGTTGCCTTGCAAGCTGGCGGTGCCGTCCGCCCATTCCACGTGACGGGAATAGACTTTGGGATCGTCGCCGATGACAAAATCGAGGCAATCGTCGCTTTCGGCATAGAAACCGCTCCCCCATTCCCCCGTCACACCGTGCGCGCCGTTCTTTACGTCGTCCTTGACGATGATACAGAACTTCTTTTTCTTTTCGTCGTACCAAAGGAAGGGGTCTTCCACGTGCGCGTTTTCGTCGTGGAAATCGAGAATGGGATTGTCGGAAAGCCGCTTAAATTCTCCGTCGGGGGCGTCCGCCACCGCAATGCCGAGTTGCAAAGGCTTGGCATACGCGCAACGGGATTTGTAAATCATATACGTTTTTCCGTCGGGCATAATCGTCACCGAAGGGTTGGTGGTGCAGGTGCAATCCCAATGCCCGCAATCGCGCGGTTCTAACAAAGGGGTATCGCGGCGGACAAATTCGCCGTTGATGTCGTCGGCAACGGCAAGCCCGATACGCTTTCTGTTCCACGTTTCCTCGGCATATTCGTGCACCACGTCGCCGCCTTCGGGAATGTCGCCACCGTAGGTCGTGCCCATATAGTAGAGGTAGAATTTTCCGTTGTGTTCCTTAATGCAGGTGTTGTGGGTGTTCATGCCGTCGAAATATTGTCTGCCGCGACGGGGCAACACCACGTTTTGGAAATGGTACGGTCCTTCGGGCGCGTCAGCAACGGAGTGGATAATTTCGCTGTTGAACAGCCAATTCCAGCCGAAGCCGTATTCCTTTTTCCACCGAGAGGAGAACATGTGATATTTTCCGCCCGATTGAATCACCGAGCAATCCCACACGTAATATCCGTCAAGTTCTAACGCTTTGACCGCCTTGCCTGCTTTGTAACCGAAATTTCCTGCCACACTTGTCATTTCCTTGTTTAATTTTATATACCTATTATAATACATAACGCGCGGCAAGTCAAGACCTGTCGCGCATTTCTTTATGTGTTTTACGATTTTTTTGCGGGAAACACATACCGAAATGCCCCCCTAAAAAGACGCGAAAAAGCTGCCGCGCGGATTTTTCCGTCCGCGCGGATTTTTCAGATTTTTCGGCTTTTCCGTGTGTATGTTCCGTATAGGCTTGTCGCCTACGTGATTTTTTGCGTAAACTTCGGCTTATTTTTCCAAAGATTCGTCTACGACCTCGGCATTGACGGCGTTCACCGACACGCTTTTAATGCCGTTCATCACGCCGCTTTTCGATTTATAGCCTTCCTCGCTCATGGCAATGCTTTCGCCGTTCGAGGCAATCAGGCGGTAGCGGTACAACCCTGCCTTGTCAAAATAAATTTCAAACTTGGGATTGGTTTTCGCCACGGGATTTTTCAAGGTTTGGTCCTCTACTCTGCCTTCCGCAATGCACTTTTCGGCATTTTTGGCAATGCTGTCCATGCCCTTTTTGCAGGCGGATTTGGTGGTGTACACCTGCGATGCCACGGCGATTTTTTCCATATTCGCCGCATACAAGCTGAAATTAAACGCACCCGAAGGGGTCTTTTTGATGACAAATTTTCCCATAATTTTTCTCCTTTGTATTTACACGGAATATCGCAAAAAACGCATTCCGTTGCTTTTATTTTGGTTATAGCGGATACTCGCCGTACACCAGATACACGTTGTTTCCGCCACGATACGGCGATTTGCCACAAACAGTTCGTAACTTTCCGTTTCCGTCCTAAACGTATATTTTATATACGCGCCTCCCTCGACTTCGGCAGCCAACTCACTGTCCATGCGCACTTGGTAAACGGGCATATCGCAAAGCGCGGATTTGATTTTAGCGATTTTGCTTGCGTTTGTGTAGGCGACGATTTGCGGCTCCGCATCGGGCGAAACGCCGACATAGCCCTGTTCAATCGTCAATTCCTTCACATATTGATAAGGCATCCCCAACCACGTATCAAGCATTAAAAAGCTCGAACACCCCACCATGTCCGTCTTGAACTCCACCGTCACCGCCCTTTTGGGCATTTCCAAACGGTATTCCATGTAGTCCGCATTTTCGTTAAAAGAACTTAGTCAGAATCATTGGAAATATTATTGAATGCTCGAAAAACATTTTGTTGAATCGATAGAGTTTGTAGAACTCCATAAAGACAATTTCGATGCATTTTCCAACGGATATGCCCCTTTAATTCAATCCATAGGCGCAGAGTTGGATACTGTGTTCAAAGAGTTTTGCGGTTTTTATACGACAGATCGAAAAACGATTGCTGACTATGCACAGCACATTTTGACCAACACAACGGATATAAAAAATCAAAAGATTAGCGTGCAGGAGTACGATATCGAAATACAACCGTTTATGAACTGGGATATCAACCAACCTGGGCAGTCTTTGCAATGGTGGGGAGCATTTACAGATGTAAAGCATAACCGCTATGAGCAGCTGAAACACGCAAAACAGGAAAATACACTAAACATCTTGGGAGCTTTGTATTTGATAGAAATGTTGTATTTGAAGAAAATTACTGATGGAACAGATGAATTTGATGTATTTGATGAGC
>CAYRAY010000087.1:0-5505 GCA_964422405.1 uncultured Clostridia bacterium
GTTACACCCCCGGCAACGGCGAACCCCGTCAAATCCCCATTGTGCAAAGCACAACCTTCAAATACGCGACCAGCGAGGACATGGGCAAACTGTTCGATTTGGAAGCGAGCGGTTATTTCTATTCCCGTTTGCAAAACCCGACCTGCGACGCAGTGGCGGCAAAAATTTGCGCCTTGGAAGGGGGCACGGCGGCGATGTTGACCTCGTCCGGGCAAGCGGCGAATTTCTTTTCCGTGTTCAATATTGCGACCTGCGGCGATCACGTAATCGCTTCGTCGGCGATTTACGGCGGCACGTATAATCTGTTTGCGGTGACGATGAAAAAGATGGGCGTGGACTTCACCTTCCTTTCCCCCGACTGCACGGAGGAGGAGCTGAACGCGGCGTTTAGACCGAACACGAAAGCGGTTTTCGGCGAAACGATTGCCAACCCTGCCCTGACCGTTTTGGACATTGAAAAATTTGCAAAGGCGGCGCACGCGCACGGCGTTCCGCTCATCATCGACAACACCTTTGCCACCCCCGTCAACTGCCGCCCGTTTGAGTTCGGTGCGGACATCGTGACCCACTCCACCACCAAGTACATCGACGGGCACGGCGCGTCGGTTGGCGGTTGCATTGTGGACAGCGGTAAGTTCGATTGGATGGCGCATGCGGAGAAATTCCCCGGACTTTGCACCCCTGACGACAGCTATCACGGCATTACGTACGCCACCAAGTTCGGTAAGGAAGGTGCGTTTATCACCAAGGCGACGGCGCAACTGATGCGTGACTTCGGTTGCACGCAATCCCCCCAGAGCGCGTTTTATATCAACCTCGGTTTGGAAAGCTTGCACGTGCGTATGGAGCGGCACTGCCTGAACGGGTTGAAAGTGGCGGAATTCTTGCAAAACAACGAAAAAATTTCGTGGGTTAACTACCCCGACCTGCCCGGCAACACCTATTACGATTTGGCGAAAAAGTATATGCCGAAAGGCACGTGCGGCGTGGTAAGCTTTGGCGTGAAAGGCGGCAGATCGGCGGCTGAAAAACTGATGAAGGCGTTGAAGATGATTGCCATTGAAACGCACGTTGCCGATGCGCGCAGCTGCTGTTTACACCCTGCAAACGCAACCCACCGTCAGATGAACGAGGAAGAATTGATTGCCGCCGGCGTGCCCGGGGATTTAATCCGTCTTTCCTGCGGATTGGAAAATTATGAGGATTTGATTGCCGATTTGCAACAGGCGCTCGACTGCATTTAATCTCCCCCTTTTTCCCCCTCTTGCCGTTTTCGCCGATGTTTTTTCTGCCGAGTGCCCTTTCCGTTTTGGATAAAATGCACAGGAAAACGGCGCGGCGAAAAAATGGTTAGCACGAAACAAAAAGAAGCCGCCGTTTGCGTTTCATCGCGTACACGGTGGCTTGTTTTAAGAATTTTTACGTAAAAATATTGACTGTACAGGTGAACATATGCCCATTAAAATCCCCAACGATTTGCCCGCGGTAAAAACGCTGGAAAGCGAAAATATATTTGTGATGACGGAGAACAGAGCGATGACGCAGGATATACGTCCACTCCGTATTTTGATCGTCAATTTGATGCCGAAAAAGATTGAAACGGAAACGCAATTTGCGCGGTTGCTCGGCAACTCTCCTCTGCAAGTGGAGATGGAGCTGATCCACACCAAGTCACATCAATCGAAAAACGTGACGCAGGAGCATTTGCTTGCCTTTTACAAGACCTTTGACGAGGTGAAAAACGAGAAGTTTGACGGCATGGTGATTACGGGCGCGCCCGTGGAGCATATGCCCTTTGAAGAAGTGGAATATTGGGACGAGCTGTGCGAGATTATGGAATGGAGCAAGACGCACGTACACAGCACGCTGCACGTGTGCTGGGGGGCGCAAGCGGGGCTGTATTACCATTTCGGCATACAGAAGCAGGAAGTTCCCGAAAAGCTGTTCGGGGTGTTTCCACACGTGGTGGAATATAAAAAGTCCATTTTATTCCGTGGGTTTGACGATGTGTTTATGGTGCCGCAATCTCGGCATACGACCGTCTTGCGCGAGGACATTGAAAAGGTGCATGAGCTGAAAATTTTGGCGTCCTCCGCCGAAACGGGGGTTTACGCCGTGACGACGAAGAACGGAAAGCAGATTTTTATTACGGGACACTCGGAATACGATGCGGACACGCTGAAAAACGAGTATCTGCGCGATTTGTCGCAAGGGAAGCCGATTTCCATGCCCAAAAATTATTTCGAGGACGATGATCCGAGCAAGCCGCCCGTGGTGTCTTGGCGAGGACATGCGCACTTACTTTTTTCAAACTGGCTGAACTATTTTGTATACCAAAGCACCCCTTACGATTTGAAAAAAGTGCAATAACAAATGATGTTGCCCCTGCCCGAAAATTTCGGACAGGGGCTTATTCATCGCGTACATGGTAGGGGCATTTTGTCGATTTTTGTAATTTTAACAAGATTAACGCGCCGCTGCGGAGGTAGTCCGCAGCGGCGCTTTCCGTTATTTTTTGATAAAGATTGACGAAACTAAATTTTTCGTAAAATACCGTTTTTACTTAACTAAATCTTTGATGACTTCGCCTGCGATAATCAAGCCGACCACCGACGGCACAAATGCGATGCTGGCAGGAATGGGTTTGCCCGTTTCCTCGTCCACCGCTTTGGCTGGTTGGGGTTGTTCTTCCGAATACACCACTTTCACATCGGTTATCCCCCTCTGTTTCAGCTCCTTGCGCATAACGCGCGCCAACGGGCAGACGTTGGTTTTGGAAATATCCGCTACACGGAATGCCGTTGCATCCAGCTTGTTGCCTGCACCCATGGAAGAAATGACGGGCACGTTTGCCGCTTTTGCACGCTCGATTAAGGCAATTTTGCCGCTGACCGTGTCGATGGCGTCCACGACGTAATCGAACTGCGTGAAGTCGAACTCATCCGCCGTTTCGGGCAAGTAGAAAACGTTGTGCGTTTGCACGCGAATGGCAGGGTTGATGTCCTGGGCGCGCGCCGCCGCGACCTCCGTTTTTAATTTTCCGACGGTGGAATGGAGTGCGATAATCTGCCGATTGATGTTGGACAGGCTGACTACGTCTTTATCCACAAGGTCAAGCGCGCCCACGCCGCTACGCGCCAACGCTTCGACGACGTAGCCGCCGACACCGCCTACGCCGAACACGGCGACACGGGCATTTTTCAGTTTGGTCATGCCCTCTTTGCCGAGGAGAAGGGCAGTACGGGAAAATTGCATAGGAACTCCTTTTTGTTGGGATTGGGTGGGCAGATATGTTCTGCAGGGCAAAAGGCACGGTGTATAAGATACGCTCCGTTCGCCGCAAAGCGGCTCAGTCGGTATGACAATGCTGCTGTTTTTAGGTGGAACACCAGGCGGACGGGGTGGTACGGCTGGCTTTGAACCACTCGGTATCCTTTAAGACAATATCGTTGTTGCTACAACACACGTCCACCTGCTTGCGCCCTACTGTGACGCAGATGTTGCCGTTCATCGAAATCCCCTTTTTGCCGTCTTCGGAAATGCGCGTGGTGACGTACACTTTGTCGGTATACGGCGCAATGCGGTCGATGAATGCTTGCGACGGGAACTGATTGGCGGGGTTGCTAGTGTATTCCGCACTGCCTGCGCAACAGCACACGCACACGATTTGCGGTTGAATGACGGAGAGCAACGCGTCCGTGCTGGACGTGGGACTGCCGTGGTGTCCGCCTTTATACAGCACGCATTTGGGCAGATCGTTCTGCTTAACCAACGATTCCTCTCCGCTCTTTTCTAAATCGCCCGTGAACAAAAAGTTTTGTCCGTCGCGTGTGAGCATCATACACACGGAATAGTTATTCTCATCAGAGGCTTTTTCCTCGTAGTAGCGTTGGTACAAAAACTGCATGGTCACCCCTTCGCCGATGTCATAGGTGCGCTGTGCGCCATTTTCGTTGTTCCAACACTCTAGCGCGGTGTACACCGCCGTGCCTCTACCCTGCAAATACTCAACGGCTTGGCGATATTCTTTGAGGATTTCCGTATTTTTGTCGGTGCGCGGGAATTGAATGAGGGTTTCCACCTCGTACTGATACAAAACGCCCGTGCGGAGAGGCGTGCCGCTGTTGCCGACGAAGCCCGCGATGTGGTCTTGGTCAGCGTGGGTGGCGATGACGTATTCTAAAACGCCGTCCTCGCAATACTGCTCGATATACTTATTAATCGTCGCCGCCGAATTTTTACGCGAGCCTGCGTCGATTAAAATTTCGGTATCGCCGAGGTCGATTAAGGTGCAATCACCCGTGTATTGGTTGCCGAGTTCTAAAAAGTGAATGCCTAACGCCTCGAACGTGACATCGATATCCGAATTGCTTCCGCTGTCCGAACCGCTGTTCGTTGCGGATGAATTTCCGCCGCCGATGTCGGACGAGGTATCGGACGAGCCGCTATCCGAGCCAGCCACCGAGCCGCCGATGCCGCCGACGGTGCCGAACAGACTATCTAAACTTTCGCGAAGGTTGCAACCGACGAAGGTGAAGCTGACAGCAACGGACAAAAACGCGGCGAGAAGGCATTGTTTCCATTGAAATTTTTTACGCATAGATCTTTGGTGGAGCGGCGAATTTGCCGCGATTGTAAAAAACTGTCGCCGAGGTCCGACGACAGTTTATGTTTACGTCATGGTTTCCAAAATACCCACGTTACAATTACATGGATTCGTGAATCGTTCTGGAAATAACGTCATCCTGTTGTTCTTTGGTAAGCTTAATGAAATTTACAGCATAACCGGAAACACGGATGGTGAGCTGAGGATACTTTTCGGGATGCGCTTGCGCGTCCAAAAGCGTTTCGCGGTTGAAAACGTTTACGTTGAGGTGGTAGCCACCGTCGCTAACGTATGCGTCCAACATATTAACCAAGTTATCTACTCTGTTCGACATATTATTATCTCCTTTATATTTTTTATTTATCGTTTACGGCGCGCGGTTTATGGCTTGCCACAAACCGCTGCCGTGGGTTTTTGACCGTTTGATTAGTCTTCTTTGCCGAGCGAACCGGGGGTGATGGAGAAGGTGTTGGAAATACCGTCTCTGGAATATTCGTAAGGCAACTTAGCAACGGATTCCAAGGAAGCAAGTGCGCCCGTGCAATCTCTGCCGTGCATAGGGTTAGCACCGGGAGCAAGAGGCGTACCGCCCTTTCTGCCGTCGGGGGTGTTACCCGTCTTTTTACCATATACGACGTTGGACGTAATGGTCAAAATGGACGTGGTAGGAACACTTTCACGATAGGTGTAGTGGCTCTTAACCTTCTTCATGAACGTCTTGAGTACCCAAACAGCGAGTTCGTCTGCTCTGTCATCGTTGTTGCCGTACTTAGGATAGTCGCCTTCGATACGGTAGTCGGTTACGATGCCGTCTTCGTTACGGATCGGGTAAACTTTTGCGTACTTGATTGCGGACAAGGAGTCAGCCGCGCAGGAAAGACCTGCGATACCCGTTGCGA
>CAYRAY010000088.1:0-5497 GCA_964422405.1 uncultured Clostridia bacterium
GCACCTCGGAACACAACTCGACAAATTTATATAAATCGTTTTCAATCTTCCACATTTCGCCGTTGGGGCCTCTGCCGTACGAGGGCGGATCCATGATGATTGCATCGTACTTGTTGCCGCGGCGGATTTCGCGACGGACAAATTTTAAGCAGTCGTCCACGATGTAGCGGATTCCCGTATCGATCCCCGATAAACGCGCGTTTTCGCCTGCCCTTTCGACCATACCCTTTGCCGCGTCTACGTGCGTGACCTGTGCGCCTGCTTTTGCGCAAGCGACAGTCGCGCCGCCCGTGTACGCAAACAAATTGAGCACCTTAATCGGTCTGCCTGCGTTTTTAATGAGCTTGGTCATATATTCCCAGTTCACCGCCTGTTCGGGAAACAAACCCGTGTGCTTAAAGCCCATGGGCTTGATTTTGAAGCGGAGATCTAACTCGTCATACGCAATGTTCCATTCGTCGGGAATGGGTTTCAAAATTTTCCACCCCCCACCGCCGTGTTCGCTGCGCTTATAGTAGGCGTTGAGTTTTGGATAGGCGAATAAATCAGTCTGTGCCGACCATATCACCTGCGGATCAGGACGGAGTAAATACACGTCCTTCCAACGCTCTAATTTGTATCCGTCACCCGTGGCGATGATGGAATAATCTTTCCAATTCGTTGAAATTTTCATAGGTAATCCTTACAGAGTTTTGCTGTGGTTTGCAATGGTTGCTTGTCGTTTTATTTTATCAGCCGTCCACCGCTTTGGCAGATTTCGAAAATGCGGCGCGTCGTTATGTTTTTATAGTGCAAGGACATAATACGACAATTATACCTATCTATTATACCGCAAAAACGCAGGCTTGTAAAGCGTTTTTCGTGGCGTAGAAAAAAAAGAACGCCGATAGGACGTTCTTTTTTGCGTTTTCTGTTTTCAATTGAGAAATTGCTGAAGGGAATTAACCCATCAGCTCGGAAATTACATCCAAAACCTTGTTGTGACAACCGCCGCAACCGGTGGAACAATGCGTCATCATTTGCACTTTTTCGAACTGCTTTTCTACTTTGGAAAATTGCTGACCTTCGTGAAGGGCTTTTTCGATATCCGCAACGGACACTTGCATGCAATGACAAACCGTAACGTTTTCCATAATTTTTTCCTCCTTGCAATAGAATGTGCGACGAGCAGAAAAAGCGGGCGTGATTTTTTGCCCCCCTCTCTCGCCCTTATGCAAGGAATAGTATACTATTTTTTCCATTTTCTGTCAAGCGTTTGAAAAAAATTTTTAGCGAATGGTTGGCATTTTGTTTCTGTCGAGTGTTAAACGACGTTTTTTCGTTATTTTGCTAAAAAACGGGGTTCTAAGATGCGCTCCGCTTACTTGCGCTCGGTCGGTATGACAGAATGGAAAGCGGTGGTAGGAATCCGCCTCGCGAGAACCTTTTGGGGGCTTGTATAAGTCAAGCCAAAAAAAAGGAAACAGCCCTTATGTCTGTTTCCTTTTTTTGGTGACCTTATCGGGACTCGAACCCGAGTTTGCGCCGTGAGAGGGCGCCGTCCTAACCGCTAGACGATAAGGCCACATTGAATTTGCTTGCACAGTATACCACATTTTTTTGTAAATTGCAACTATTTTTACCGCACTTTATGAAAAAATGTGAAAAAAGGGTGGCGCGGCGCGCCGCCCTTTCCGTTTCTGTATACAACGCGAAGATTAGTCTTCTAAACCTTCGTTCAGCTTTGCCAACAGCGTTTCTAAGTCTTCGCCGTGGACTTCGACTGCCTGTGCAACCGTTTCGCCGTGCGCAAGCGCGCAACCGAAGCAATGCATACCTGCCGCCAAAAGAATTTCGGGGGCGTTAGGGTTGATTTGCAAGCAATCTGCAATTAACGTATCAGCCGTGATTTTAGCCATAATATTGTTTCTCCTTTTTACTTTTTCATTTTTATTATAAACGGTTTTTTACCGCTTAAAACGCATTTTTGTTAAATTATTCTGCCAAATATTTTTTTGAGTGGTTTTGCATCAGGCGTAAGCACCTTATCGTTTGCCAAAATCTTTTGCATGTTGGTTTGGATTTGCTCCCATTCCGCCGAAAATTTTGTTTGCAAACAGGCTTTTGCCTGTACGTACGACGACGGTGATCTGCCCTCGGTATCGTGCGCATCCGAAGCGATACAATGCACCCAGCCGCGTTTGAGCAAGGCATAGGCAAGCTGTTTTTCGCCTCGCGTAGAAAATGCGCGCGCATTGACCTGCAACAAGCAACCCATATCCAACAGCTCCTGCACGTAGGCAGGGCGTTTTTGCACCTCGATATACCGCTCGATATGCGCGATAATCGGGGTATAACCCGTTTCGTAGACGAAATCGGACAATTTATCCATAAGCAGCCCCGTCCATTTGGCGGTAAACGGGAACTCTATCAAGATATATTGCGTATCTTGAATGGCGAGTTTGATGAGCTGGTCGTAGTCGGGCACGTTGACGCCCGTGAAATGGACCTCTGCGCCCAGCCGTGTTTTTAAGCCTTGCGGAATCTGCGCTTGCACTGCCGAAAAAGCGTTTTCGCGACGGGACAAAAACTTTTCGGGACTATGTTTTTTGCCGTAATAGTGGGGCGTGAACACCACTTCCGTTACGCCTTGGGCAAGCTCCGCCTGCATCATGGCAAGCGAAGTTTGTTCGTCCTTGGCGCCGTCGTCCATGAACGGCAAGGCGTGCGTATGTAAATCGATCATGTTCCCCTCCGTGATGAAAAATTTTTACTTGAAATACCGAACGCCGCTTTCAAAAATCTTCATATCGTAATTGCCTTCGACGTTCTTATACAAATTGTCGCCGATACGCTCGCTGTGCCCCATTTTACCGAATACTCTGCCGTCAGGCGAGGTGATACCCTCTATTGCCCACGTAGAACCGTTGGGGTTGAAAGGCGAAGCCATGGTGGCATTGCCGCTTAAATCGGCGTATTGCGTAGCGATTTGTCCGTTGGCGCGCATTTTTTCAAGTTCGGCAACGGGCGCGACGATTTTGCCTTCGCCGTGGGAAACGGCGACTTTATACACTTCCCCTACCTTACAAGCGGAAAGCCAAGGCGAGAGGTTGGAAGCAACGCGCACGTCTGCAATGGTGGAAACGTGGCGAGAAATGTTGTTGAACGTGAGCGTGGGCGAATCCGACGTCATAGTGCGGATATGTCCGTAAGGTACTAAACCGAGTTTGATGATGGCTTGGAAACCGTTACAGATACCCAAAACCAAACCGTCGCGGTTATGCAAAAGCTCCTCTACCTGTTCTGCGATATACGGGTTACGGAAGGTGGTTGCAATGAATTTGCCGCTGCCATCCGGCTCGTCCCCGCCAGAAAAACCGCCGGGGAAGGCGATGATGTTGGCGTTTTTGATGGCTTTGACCATTTCGGCAACGCTCTCTTCGATGTCCGCCGCCGAGCGGTTGCGAACGACGACGGTTTGCACCTCTGCCCCTGCCAAACGGAAGGCGCGTGCGGTGTCCAACTCGCAATTCGTACCCGGGAAAGCGGGAATGAACACGCGAGGTTTTGCCGTTTTGGTTGCGATATTGCTATATCTTGCGCCGCCCGTATAATCGCACGACATTGCCGTGCCGACAGCCGCCGCAGTGGAAGCGAATACATTTTCAAGCGTGGCGGTATACGCCGCTTCCGCGCCGTCCAAGTCGACCGACTTTCCGTCGCAAATAAAGTGTTCGCCGCGTACAT
This sequence comes from uncultured Clostridia bacterium, assembly GCA_964422405.1. Classification (GTDB taxonomy): domain Bacteria; phylum Bacillota; class Clostridia; order Christensenellales; family Borkfalkiaceae; genus Scatosoma. The sequence continues at coordinate 3,727 of CAYRAY010000088.1, forward strand.
GCCCTATCCGTTTTGCAAAAACAGCGTCGGTTAATGCGGATTCATTCTGCAAGGAAACAATCAAATCGCCGTAGCCTTCGGTATACAATTCATCGGCGGAAAGCGCAAATTCTACGCCTACGCCGTCGCCGAGCGCGGACTTGATGACCGCCGCACCGACACCGCCGTTTTCGACCACCGTAGCAAAGCGGATATTGCCGTTTTGGATATTTTGATATACCCAAGCGTAGATAGTTTGCAATGCGGCAAAATCGGGAACGGAATATTCGTCCTTAGGTACGGGGATATGATAAAGCGTTTCGCCGCCGTGCAATACGTTGGTAATAAGCGCACTTGCCTTGGCTGGCGCGAGCGCGAAGGAAATCAATGTAGGCGGAACGTGCAAGTTTTCAAACGTACCGCTCATACTGTCCTTGCCGCCGATTGCGCCGAGTCCTAACCCCATTTGCGCCGCAAACGCACCCAAAAGCGCGGAAGTAGGCACGCCCCATACTTTGGGGTCTTTGGTCATTCTTTGGAAAAATTCTTGCAAGGTCAAGCGGATATCGCGATAGTTTGCGCCCGTTGCAACGACCTTTGCCACCGACGTCACGACGGAATACGCCGCGCCGACGTAAGGACTGCTTTCCATGAGGTACGGGGAATAGCCGTATGCGGAAACAGTACAAACGTCCGTTTCACCGCCGCAGATTTTTGCCGCCATGGCAATGGCAGGCGTCAACTGCTTTTTACCGCCCCAAGGCATAAACACCGTTCTTGCGCCAATCGTCGAATCGAAATTTTCGCTAAGACCTTTTTTGGAGCAAACGTTGAGGTCGGAAAGGACTTTTTGCGTTTCCGTTACAAAATCCGTGCCTTGCTTTTTGGCGAACCACTCCGTCACGCCGTCGCAAATTTCCGCCTCCGTTTCCTGCTTGACGCCGTTGGTGTTGAGAAATTCGCGAGAGATGTCGACAATGGCTTTGCCTTGCAGGAACATACGCATACGACCCATGTCCGTAACGACGGCAACGGGGGTAGCCGAAAGGTTTTCTTCCGCCGCGAGTTGGATAAAGGTTTCTACGTCCTCTTTTGCAATGACCGCCGCCATACGTTCTTGCGATTCGGAAATGGCGAGTTCGGTGCCGTTTAAGCCTTCGTACTTTTTAGGCACTTTGTCCAAATCGATATCCAAGCCGTCTGCCAGCTCCCCGATCGCAACGGAAACGCCGCCTGCGCCGAAGTCGTTGCATTTTTTAATTTTGCGCGTCGCCTCCTTATTCAGGAACAAACGCTGGATTTTACGTTCGGTAATGGCGTTGCCCTTTTGGACTTCTGCGCCGCAATTTTCTACGGAATGCGTATCGTGCGCTTTGGAAGAACCCGTTGCGCCGCCGCAACCGTCGCGACCCGTTTCGCCGCCCAAAAGCACGACGACGTCCCCTGCCTTGGGCGCTTCGCGATAGACCATTTCCTTTTTTGCACCGCCGACGACAAAGCCCGTTTCTAAACGCTTGGCTTTATAGCCTTCGTGATAGACTTCGTCTACGATGCCCGTCGCCAAACCGATTTGGTTGCCGTACGAGGAGAAACCCGAAGCCGCGCGCTTGGTGATGGCGCGTTGGGGAAGTTTGCCCACGAGGGTATTGCGCAACTTTTCGCGAGGGTCTGCCGCGCCCGTAACGCGCATTGCCTGATACACGTACGTTCTGCCGCTCAACGGGTCGCGAATGGCGCCGCCGAGACAGGTTGCCGCACCGCCGAACGGTTCGATTTCGGTGGGGTGGTTGTG
>CAYRAY010000089.1:0-5482 GCA_964422405.1 uncultured Clostridia bacterium
ATATTATAATGTATAGGTAAGAAAAAAGACGGCGCGCACGGCGGGTCGGCAGGTCGGTTTTTCGTTAAGATTCCCCCTGACAGTTTGACCACGGCGAAAAAGCACGATCCTTTTCCGTGCCGCAAAAATAAGGAGTTGCCTTTTATGTATCCGATTATAGCAAAACAAGCCTTGAACCCTACGGTGACCAAGATGGAAATTCTTGCGCCGTTCGTGGCGAAAAAAGCTCTGCCCGGGCAGTTCGTCATCTTGCGCACGGACGAGGACGGGGAGCGTATTCCCCTGACTGTTGCCGATTACGATCGGGAGTGTGGCACGGTGACGGTGATTTTTCAAATCGTCGGCGGCACGACGGAGCGGTTGAACCAAAAAGAGGTAGGGGACAGCCTGCCCGATTTTGTAGGTCCTTTGGGCAGACCGACGCAGACCGAGGGTTTGAAAAAGGTGTGCGTGGTCGGCGGCGGCGTCGGGTGCGCCATTGCGTTGCCTGTGGCAAAGGCTCTGCATGCCGAGGGCGCGGAAGTGACGTCGATTATCGGTTTCCGCAACAAGGATTTGGTGATTTTGGAAGAGGAGTTCCGCGCTTGCTCCGATCGTTTTTATATGATGACGGACGACGGATCGTACGGGCAGAAAGGGAATGTCTGTCTGCCCTTGAACGAGCTGTTGGAAAGCGGCGAAAGATTTGACGAAGTGATTACCATAGGTCCGCTTGTGATGATGAAATTCGTTTGCGCGGCGACAAAGCCGTACGGCGTAAAGACGATTGCCAGCATGAACCCGATTATGATTGACGGCACGGGCATGTGCGGCGGTTGCCGCCTGACGGTGGGGGGAGAAATGAAATTCGCCTGCGTGGACGGACCCGAATTTGACGGACACCAAATTGACTTTGACGAGGCGATGAGTCGTTCCCGTGCTTATCAAGAGTTTGAAAGCCGCGAACGGGAAAAAGCTTGCAATCTGTTAAAAAAGGAGGTGCAATGATATGCCCCCGAAATTCAATATGAGCCCTGTAAAAAATCCTATGCCGACCCAAGACGCGGCGGTGCGCAACGGCAACTTTGACGAAGTGGCGCTTGGCTACTCTGCCGAGGCGGCAATGGACGAGGCAAAGCGTTGTATCGGTTGCAAAACCCGTCCGTGCGTTTCCGCTTGTCCTGTCAACATCAAAATTCCCGAATTTATCGCCAAAGTGGCGGAAGGGGATTTTGACGGCGCGTACGAAATTATCGCCGAAGATTCCTCTCTGCCTGCCGTTTGCGGCAGAGTTTGCCCACAAGAAACACAGTGCGAAGGGAAGTGCACGCGCGGCATTAAGGCAGGTTGCGAATCGGTGGCAATCGGCAGATTAGAGCGGTTCGTTGCCGACTGGCACAACGCCAAAACGGACGTTCAACGCGTACCTGCCCCCTCCAACGGGCATAAAGTGGCGGTCATCGGCAGTGGCCCTGCGGGGTTGGCTTGCGCAGGTGATTTGGCAAAACTCGGCTATCAAGTGACGGTGTTCGAGGCATTCCACGTGGCGGGCGGCGTGTTGGTGTACGGGATTCCCGAATTCCGTTTGCCGAAGTCGATTGTGCAAAAAGAAGTGGACAACTTGACGTCGCTCGGCGTTAAAATCGAAAAGAATATGGTCATCGGCAGGGTGATTACCATTGAAGAATTAAAGACGGAGTACGGGTTCGAGGCGGTGTTTATCGGCACGGGCGCAGGCTTGCCAAAGTTCATGGGGATCCCCGGCGAAGCGTTGAAAGGTGTGTATTCCGCCAACGAATTTTTGACCCGTTCCAACCTGATGAAGGCATACTTGCCCGATAGTCGCACCCCCATTCAGCGTGCAAAGCGCGTGGCGGTGGTCGGCGGCGGCAACGTGGCAATGGACGCGGCACGCACGGCAAAGCGTTTGGGGGCGGAAGTACATATCGTCTACCGTCGCGGCGAGGAGGAGTTGCCTGCCCGTCGCGAGGAAATTGAACACGCCAAAGAGGAAGGGATTATCTTTGACCTTTTGACCAACCCGACGCGTGTTTTGGCGACGGAAACGACGGACCCGCGCGACCCTGCTTACGGCTGGGTGCAGGGCATGGAATGTGTGCGCATGGAACTTGGCGAAGCGGACGAAAGCGGTCGGCGTTCCCCCAAAGCGGTGGCAGGAAGCGAGTTTATTCTGCCCGTCGATTGCGTGATTATGTCCCTCGGCACGTCGCCAAATCCGTTGATTAAATCGACGACGGAGGGCTTGGAAACGCGCCGCCGTGGCGAAATTGCCGTAGACGAACAGGGCAAAACCTCGTTAGAAGGGGTGTATTGCGGTGGCGATGCGGCAACGGGCGCGGCGACGGTCATCAAAGCCATGGGTGCAGGAAAAGTGGCGGCGAAGGCGATTGACGAGTATATCCGCGGCAAAGCCTGAACGGAATTTTCGATGCACGGGTTGCGCTTTTTGTGGACAAATAAAAGAATAGAAAAGGAGCGAGAGCGGTGGAGAGTACGCAAAAAAACGGAGCGGCGCGCGCAAAAAAAATCGGGCGGCGGATTACGCAATTTTTGAAAACGGAGTATCCATTGCTGCTTGCGCCTTTTTTGGTTGCGGCGGTATATCTGTTCGGTTTATGGCAGGGGCAGGTGTACCCGTTTGGCAAGTACACGGCGGCGAGTTACGATTTTTCGGCGCAGATTTGCCCGTTTATCGAGCACCTTTTTGACGTCTTGCAGGGTAAATCGAGCTTGACGTACACCTATGCTTTGGGCGGCGGTGTGGATGTCGTGGGCTCGTTTTTATACTTTTTCATCAGCCCGTTCAGCTTTGTGTTTTTGCTGTGCGGCGACGGAAAAGTGGCATGCGCCGCAACGTTCGTTATGCTTTTGAAAATGGCAACCATAGCCTTTTCGGGGGCGTGGTTTGCCAAAAAACTCTTTTCGGGGATTCCCGATTATCTGTGTACGGCAATCGGTGTGGTGTACGCCTATTGCGGCTATACGTTTGTGGCAAACACCTACGTAAACTGGCTGGATTTTTTAATCTACCTTCCCTTTGCAGCAGGCGCGTTTCGGCATTTTGTTAAGACGGAGAATTTCGTTCCGTTTGCCGTGCTTGTTGCCGCGTGCGTGTACACCTGCTTTTCTATTGCTTGTTTTTCTATGTTCATCGCCTTCCCCACGCTGGTTTTATACGGCGTGTTGTGTGTGGAAAAAGAACGGAAAAACAAGTTCATCGCATACCTGTGCCTTGCATTTGTGGTGGCAATCCTTGCCGCTATGCCCGTTTTGTTGCCTGCCTTGGCATCCTATTTGCGTGGCGGCAGAGGGGGCGGACTGTTCGATGAGTTCTGGTTCGGGTATAATTTTTCTGCGTCGGATCCTGATAAATTGTTTAGCGCATCGTCCTTTTTGAAAACGAACGAAACGGCAATTTATCGCAAACTTTCGTATATTTTGTCGGATAGCGTATTCCTTGCGCTGACGGTGCTTTGGTTCTGCCGCAAGGGATTGAAGGACAGATTTGCAAAGTTTATGTTGCTGGCAGGGGTGTTTACCTTGTTGCCTGTGCTGGTGGACGAGGCAATGCTGCTCATGAATATGGGTTCGTATATGTCCTATGCTCTGCGATTTGGCTTTTTGAACGCTTTATATTTCCTTGGCGGCGCGTGTTTGTGCTTGCAAGATCTTTGCTTTCAACCCCGTTGTGCCTACGACGGCACGCCGTTGTACGAGGCTTCGGATACCTTCCGATTGCATAAAAATAACAACCCAGAAACGCAAAATGACGGGGGCAGGTATGTGTTGAATGTCGAAAATGCGCAAAAAACGCTTGCAAAACCCTGTGGCGTCGGCAACCGATTGACGGCTTATCGCGTATGGCTGATTGTCGTCGTGCTGTTCGGTGCGGCGCTTGTCGGTTTTTTGGCTTGGTACGTCAATCACTATCGCGACTTTTTGATATCGTTTGTCGAGGGCGACAGTGAAAAGAAGGAATTTTTGAAAGACTTGCGATATTTTGCGTCCTCGTTCGCCCATTCGCTTGGCGGTTTGGAGGTGATTTTCCCCTTGTTCCTCACCGTTCTGCTTGCGGTCGGCTTGGGCGCGTTGCTCGTGTTCTATAAAAAAATCAGCCCGAGGTTGCTTTCCATCGTGCTCACGTGCGTGGTCGGGGTGCAGATTCTGTTTTATAACGATACGCTCGTGTTCGGCAACCGCTCTTTGCAACACGTGGAGCTGGGCGACTATCAATCCGTTTGTCAAACACTGAACGAGAATGACGAGGGTTATTTCCGCGTCAAGGACTATAGCGGAAAGGTGACGGCGTGCGCGCCGCTGACGGGCGGTAGCAATTCGTTTAGTGTCTTTTCGTCCATGATCGATCGGGATAATTTTGTCATTTATCAGCTGTTCGGCTATAACGGCAACGGAAAAAACAGCTTGCAGAGCTCGCACAACGTCAACCGCGGCAACCGCGCGGAGGAGTTCGGCGATTCGTTCTTGGGCTATAAATACGTGCTTGTCGCAAGCGATAAACGGAGCGAGGCGGCGCAGAAATCCTATCTGAAACCGTATATGGTGACGGGGGAGGACGGCACGCAGAAACAGCTTGCCAACGGCACGTTCTATGTGTATGAAAACGTGAGCGTGTTCCCGTCCGCGTATGTGTTGCCGCGCGGCGATTTTACGTTTACTTCCCCCAACGTGGCAAACGCGGCTTATCGGTTGCAAAATCAAGTGGCGTTGTATCAGTTTTTGCGCGGCGAATCGTTGCAGGAAAACCGCGGACACACCGGCGTTACGGCGCAGGACGTGGCGGAGCTTGCAGAGCATTTGTGGCAGAACGCGGCGGACGTTGACGTGGGCGCAGGAAAAATTACGGCGCGCGTCAATGCGCACGCAGGCGAGTGCCTGTTCTTGCATTTCGTGGCGTCCAAAGGCTATTCCGTCACCGTCAACGGCAAGGCGGCAAAGCTGATCGACAACGATTTGAAATTTTTGGCGGTGGAATTGCACGAGGGCGAAAACGTGGTGGAATTTTCTTATTCGTCGCCGTACGTGCGATATTTCGCCGTGGGTGCGGCTGTGGCGGTCGTGGGATTGTGCGCCGTGGCGTTCGTGCTGAAAAAGACGACATGGGCGGAAAAATGCGCCCCCGTCCTTGCGGTGGCAGGCATTACGGTTGCCGTCGCGGTGGTGGCGGTGTTTATGGTCTATCCCACGGGCGCGTGCTTGGCAAAGTGGATTTCGTATTTGAAATCGGTATTGTAGCACGGCTTTGCAGGGTGCGTATCTCTAAAACGGATTTTTTTTGAACGGGGAAAATCGGGAAATAAAATTTTTTTTGAATTTTTATAAAAAAAGTTAAAAAATCCGTAAAAAACGCTTGACTTAAAGTTTGAATACGGGTATAATAGGTTATGCTGTTTCGGGCGAAACGGCGTAACGATATTGAGGCATAGCGCAGTTTGGTAGCGCGCTTGGTTAGGGACCAAGAGGT
>CAYRAY010000090.1:0-5401 GCA_964422405.1 uncultured Clostridia bacterium
CCGTTTATTGATAATGCAAACCAGCATATATTTATCGCTGTCCGAATACATACCGTGCACTTTAATCTCGGTCACGCCATGACGGAGCTCCCGCAACAGCTCTTCCGAAAGACTCTTGGGGTCGTTGGTCACCAGCTCAAATTTATAACCGCTCTTCACGCCGCTCAACCCGTTGTCCACAATCACGTTGGCAATAAACAAGTTCAACAGCGTACACATCACGGGCGTAATTTTCATGCCGTACACAAAAAAGGCAATCACAACCACGCTCGCATCCATCACAAACGAAAGGTAGGCAATATTCAGCTCGGGTTTCGCCTTTTTAATCAATGCGGAAATCCCGTACGTGCCGCCGCTCGCGCCAAATCTGCGCAACATAATCGAAAAACCGAACCCCGACACAACGCCCGTGGCAATGCACGCAAAAATCACATTGAAATCCTCGCCGTTGTTTACAAGGCAATAGGGTTTCGCACCCAACGCCTCGTACAGCTTGGGCAAAAGCGATTGCACTACAATATATAAACTCAACATAAAGCCGAGTTTTTTATCGACCATAATGCTCACCAAAATAAAGATAGGCAGGTTAAAGGCGATCATAAAAATCGTCCACGTCCATGCGTTGTCCAAAAAAAACAAATGGTTTGCAATGGTCGCCAAACCGCCTACGCCGCCGGGCGCAAAGCCGTTGCTGTTCTGAAAAAAGAAATACGCCGTACCGACCACAATGCCTGCGATAATCGCCCACATCACGTCAAAGCACAAAACTTTCGCCTGTATTTTTTTCTGTTTACCGTCGTTCATCATCGTTGACCCGACCGCCCGAATTTTTGGGTTGCGTTCGCGCATATTTTCCATAGCCGAATGGTACGGAAAAGCGCGCCGCGCACCGCAAATCACACAGCGGTTTTCTCTCCGAATTTTTATGGAATAATTCTATCACTTTTTGCAAAGTTCGTCAATAAAAAATACCGCACATTTTCTCTATTTTTGTCCATATTCCTCTACTTCCCCTCGTTTTCTCCTCTATTCCTCGCTTTCTCCTTGTTCCCCCGCCGTTTCAATCCCGTCCGTGTCATACCGACCGAGGACGGTTTAACCGCCCGAACGGAGTGTATCTTAAACGCAATTATCCTTACGACGGCAACTCAAACCCCGTTGGCAAAGTAGTAAGCCCGGCTCAAAGCTCAGGTTTGTCGCAATGGGAGGATACAAGCAGTTTAAGGCGCGATGAGGGCGCGTACAAGTAGTGCGTAACCGAACCGCGACGCAAAAATGCGCCGTATCCCCCCCTCGCCATGCCCCCTTCGCGCAACGCAAAAAAAGGGCTTAAAGCTTACCCCTCGGCAGCCCAAGCCCATTTCTTTACGTTTCTTTACAATTTCTCAAAAAACTTTCCGCGCAGCTCACGGATTTCCCCGTCATACTTCACAGTCAGCACCTCGTACGGGTGCACAATAAACGTCGCCGCCTTGTCCCCGATTTGCAACCTCGCCTCTCTATCCTTGTTTTCAGGGTTAAAGAACCGCAAGGTATATCCGTCACCCTCGATACGGCACACCGGCATCGTCACGCCGCCGTCCGTTTCCAACCACGCGCGCTTTCTTCCCTCGCCCGTGGGGAACACGTTAATCGCATACGGCTTCTGATTAAACAGCTCGGCTTCGGCATTGACTTCCGCCACGCTTCCGCAATAGATACGGAGCTTAAACTCATACCTGCCCCCCTCAATTCGAGGCAAATACCGATCGTGGGGATACAGCTCACGCTCGCCGATCGGGTGAATACAATACCCCGAACCGCGCACCAACGTCAGATACAAATACCCGTCCGCCGTCGTCCCTGCATATACGCCGTCGTTGATGACCGAGAACACCTTTCCGTCCTCGCCCTGCACGCCAAACCACTTTTGGAAGGTGATTTCGCCAAAGTCGTTCTTTTCCTCCACAATGAACGGTCCGTCGCCGATTACCACACCCTTCGGCGCAGGAATCTTCAACCGAATCATCTTGTTCTTTTCCACGTATTCCACCGTGACTTTCAAATCCACGTACGGCTGTTTTTTATACGTGCGATACTCCACCGCGGCGTTTGTATGCCCGTTGGTATACGTAGCCTCCACCGCCGTCGTCACCGCGCCGTCCTCAATGGTATGCACGGGCGCAATTTCTCCGTCAAAACCGCAAAATCTCGCCGATTCCGCCGCCGTCATCATACGGAACGCCTGCCCGTTCTTGCCCATGTGTTTCAGCTCGTCCAAGCTCATACCCCAAGGGTCCGCGGTATCGTCATACGTCTCCAGTTCCACAGGCGCACGCAAAACGCTACCCTCGATCAGTTCTTCTATGCCGTATTCCTTCCGCTCCGTCTTTGCCACGGGTTCGGGTTTTACGTAAATACTGAATTTCGTAATGCCGAGCGGCTTCAACTTCCCCTCGAACACCACACGCTTGCGCCAATCCAAATGCAGAGTAGACCCCTCTTTCACCGTCTGCGAAGGCACCAACTCTCCGTCCTCCGTGTATACGTACGGCGTAAAATGCGTATCCTCACTCCAATTTTGGTCGGCAAGCGAAAATTCCACTTCCACGGGCGTTTCCACGGCATAGGGCATATAGTTGAATACGAACACAGGGAATTCCCCTTCCTTCGCCACATCCTCGCCCATGACCAAATATAAAAACGCGCCCGTTCTGTGGTCCTTGACAATTTTTTTCGCCATAGACAGCAATTCCATGCCGTCCTGTTCTCCTTCTACAATGCTCGTTCCGGGCAAAATATCGTGGAATTGCGCAAGCAACAGCTTCTTTTCCGCCGTTCCCCAATCGGAAAGATCGGGCTCGTACCCTGCCATCTTCGCCACCGACAGCATTTTTTCCGTCGCATAGAACAAACTCTCCGTCTGTCTGTGTGCCTGTTTCAGTTTCGCCATAGACGAATAGCACCCCGGCATACAGGTGATTAACGAAGTCTTCACCTCGCCGCCCACTTTAATATTGTCCGCAAACAACCGTTCGGGCGTGCTGTGTTGCACTTCCACACCCTCGATTTTGCAATTTTCCAAATCCCGCAAATCCTTTCTGGACGGGCCGCCGCCATGATTGCCAACCCCCCACAACAGGTAGTCCACGTCCTCGATCTGCGTGGCTTTGCCCTGACCTTCTGCGCCCAACATACCTACATCGGCGCCATAGACAAACCCGTTCAGCTTGCCCATTACGTCGCCCATGTGCGAGTTATACGACGAGCTGTGCGATACCACAATGCGGCTGCCCTCGGGCGAAACCCAATCAAAAAATTTAGACGGATAGCTCATTTGCCACGTTGCTGGTCTGCAACAGAGCATACCCTCATATCCGCACTTTTTATAAATCTGCACCAAACCGATGCTGTGCCCAAACGAATCGTAGTTAGTCACGACCGTGGGCATAATGCCGAATTTTTCGCGGAAATACTTCTGCCCGACTTCGATTTGCCGAACAAAACTTTCACCTGCAGGGAACAGACAGTCGGGTTGCAAATACATGCCGCCCGTCACGACCCATTTCCCCTCTTTTACCAATTTCTGAATCCGCTTAAACAAGCTCGGCGCGTGTTTTTCAACTTCTTCATACAACAAAGACTCCCCGTGGCAGAACACGTAATCGAATTCTTCCGCAAGGTCCGCCGCGCTCTTAAAGGTCGCCAAAGCAGCCGAAATGCCCTCGTCCCACGTCCATTGCCAAATGGGATCAATGTGTGCGTTACAAATCAAATGCAATCTTTTCATAATTCAAAATGCAGAATGCGGAGCGCGCCGTTTTGCGCCCTCACCCCTGTCCTTTTTTATTTTGGTTTTGCGGTTTTACCATGCAACCATATCCTCGGTTTTACAGTGCAACGCGCGTGACCACATATTAAGTATACACGTTCCCGCGCGCGTTGTCAACCATTTTCTTTATTATTGTTTTACAAAACCGCCGTCTGCATTAAAGCCGTACGTCAAATCCGTTTCCATGGTCACCACACCATTTGCCGTGTGCAATGTCAAAGGCTCGCCTGCCGCATTCTTCGCAAGCAAGGTCAACGCAAACTCCCCGTTCAAAAGAGGGCCTGCCACCTCCGAGCCATCTTCCGCAACCAATACCTGATAGAGGTCAATACAGAGTTTACCGCCGCTAATCGATACAAATACAGGCGCATACTCAGGCTTTAACGAACCTTGCCAAGTCTTACCCTTATATTTGTTCGTCTGGATATTTTCGTCCATGTACTCTTTCGCCGTCTTCGTAACGCCGTCCTTGTCAGTGATTACGATATAATCCATCAATTTCGCATACGAATCAGTCGGCGCAGTACCGCCAAGACCGATACCTGCTGCCAAACCGTTGATATGGCAATACCCTGCACCGTCGCCCGTGAACCATTGTTGATCGCCCCTCCTCGGGCGTAAACGTACCATCTAACAACGAAACCTCCACACGAAGAATCAAATTCGGCGTCCATGCACCGTTAATCATATCCCCGAACATCGTCGTCATCTTCATCGTTTCCACGTCACGAGGAGCCGCATCTTTCAAAACAAGTTCCCCCTCTCATGTTGATTTTCCAAAGATCTGCACTGAACCCTTCGGGCAAAGTCGTCACCGCCGCCTTGAACGCGTCCAAAGACTTATACAACCCTTCGGTATACGCAAGGGGATTATCCGATACTTCCTTATCGTCCTCCACCTTGCTCGTACCTCTCGTCATCACGGAAGCCCAAGGATGAATGGAATAGCAATTTTTATAAATCGCGCTGTTGTTATACGCACCCAACGTCGTCAAACCACCGTGCGGGGTCGTTTGATCCCACGTCGTCGAACCGAATACCGAGTTCGGATCGCCGCCCACTTCGGTCACGTGCGTCACCACGTTTTCCATCTTCACGTTCGCATTTGCGCCCAACGCAATCGGCGCGCCCGTCACCAAATACATACTCATGTTCACGTACACGTTCGAAAGGGTCGCATTACTCAATTCCACAAACAAACCGCCGGCGGTGTTGCCTGCTTGCCCGTCCAAATCCACAATTGCAATATTCTTCAAAACGATGTCGTTGCCCGTATCGCCAAACAGACCGCGCTTAGCCGCAATCGACACGTTAGAAACAGAGTGTCCTTCTCCGTCCAAATAGAAGCGCACGGCAGGGCTCACGTCCGATTGCGAATTATGGCTAATCAACGCACCTTTATAATCGATATTCGCCGAAAGCATCGCATATGCATACTTGCCTTCGCTGATATGCGCAATAAACGCGTCAAAGTCCGCCTTATCGTCCATGATAAAGTCGTACGCCACAAATTCCACCGTATAAACATAGGTTGTGATATGCACCCCAAAAGTTAGACAAACTTTTGGAGGTGCATATTTTTATGAGAAA
>CAYRAY010000091.1:0-5369 GCA_964422405.1 uncultured Clostridia bacterium
ATATTCGCTCTAAACGGCACACTATACGAAATTTCAACCTTTTTAGAGTAAAAAGGAAAGCCCCGATTGACTTCGGGGCTTCTTTGTATGGGATTAGTGAATATAATTTGTATTTTATCGTCAAAAAAGAATAATTTGTTCTATAAGATAATTTATTAGTGTTTTCGGCTCTAATCGTACAATAATGCGAAGGTAACGGAAACAAAAATCGTTGAAATGCGAAAAAAAACCTTGTGTGCGGTGCACCCTAAAATTTGTCTAAATTTGGGGGCGCTTCATTCGCAGGGTGTTTTTTTATAAATTTGTAAAAAAAGTGGCAGTGTGCTATTGACAAACGGAAAATGTGTGGTATAATGCCCTTCCACCCTAACGTATGACGCGGACTTACTACCGACCAACGTTCTTTGGGTGGGTAACTACCTGTATGAGGTAGGTTTCTTTCGGATAAGATACGCCCCGTTTGGGCGGTGAAGTCGCCCCCAGTAAGTATGACAGAGGGGGAAAGACGGTTGCGCCCTCGGTCGCTATGACGCAAGGGGGACGGCAACAAAAAAGGGGTACGACGTACCCCAAAAAAGTTGTGTAATAAAAAATCAGTGAGTGGGGCGTAAAATTGCGCCGTCGTGGAATGCCGTACCGACTCGTTCGCCCATTGCAAAATAGCTGCGCGTTGCCGGGTCATAGGCAATTGGTTTCAGTTTTTTCATATCCACTTTGCCGTCCGTCAGCACACAATCTTCGGCAAGCACGTTGACGATGTTCCCGTAAACGCAACCCGTTTCCGTGTCGACGTGGTCGAGGGTACATTCTAAAACGAGGGGCAACTCGTTCAAAACAGGTGCGTGAACCGCCGCAGACGGGGTGGTGGTAAAGCCGCTATATTCCATTTTCCGTTTTTCTTGATTGGCGGAAACAAGCCCGACATAGTCGCAAGCCGTTACGTGAGCCTCGTCGGCGATTGCCACAGTAAATGCTTTGTTGTGTTGAATGTTGGCAAAGGTTTTGTGACCCTCGCTTAAAAAGAGCGCGATTTGTTTATAATCGCTGATACAGCCCCAAGCGGCGTTCATGGCATCGGGGGTGTCGTCCTCGCAATACGTGCCGATAATCAGCACGGGCATCGGGAATAAATAGGGTTGTGCGCCTAAATTTTGTTTCATGATAGTCTCCTTTTTTACCATTGTTTTTTTTCGGTTGCCGAATCGTGTTTGGTTTTGCGTTCTTCCACCATTTTTGCAAACCACTCTACCATGGCAGGGTTGGTATGCGAAAAGAAGGCGCTGCGTTTGGTGTCTAATGCGGATATTTCCGCCATATCCTGCGGTGAAAGGGTGAAATTGAACACGTCAAAGTTTTCCGCCATGCGTTCGACGTGGGTAGATTTGGGAATGACAACCACGCCCCGTTGCAAGTGCCAACGCAAGATGACTTGCGCCACCGTTTTATGGTGACGTTCGGCAATCGCCTCTAAAACGGGTTGGCGGAACATATCCCCCCGCCCTTCGCCGAAGGGCGCCCACGCTTCCGTTTGCACGCCGTATTTTTTGTGCCAAGCCAAGCTTTCCGCTTGTTGGTGCAGGGGGTGCATTTCGATTTGGTTGACCATGGGCGGAATTTTGGTAAACGAGGCGATGTCCACCATGCGGTCGGGGTAGAAGTTGGAAATGCCGATGGCGCGGATTTTGCCCTCCTCGTACAAATCCTCCAAAGCACGATACGCGCCGTAGACGTCGCTGAACGGTTGGTGCAAAAGGCAGAGATCCAAATACTCCGTTTGCAATTTTTGCAAGGACAGCAGGACGGAATCCCTCGTCTGTTGATAGCCGTAATGTTCCAGCCAGACTTTGGTGGTGAGGAAAAGTTCCTCCCTCGGTACGCCGCATTTAGAAAGGGCGTTGCCGACTTCCTCCTCGTTGAAGTAGCTTTGGGCGGTGTCAATAGAGCGATAGCCCGTGCGAATGGCGTCTAACACGCAACGCTCGCATTCGGCTTTGCCGATTTGGTATACGCCGTAGCCGAGTTGCGGCATTTTCACGCCGTTGGATAAAGTTACGTATTCCATGTTTTTCCTCCTTGACAGATTGTGAATTTTGGTGTATAATGGGTATACAAGTATATTATAGATGTTAAAGTGCACTTTAAGTCAAGTGTTTTTTGAGAAAAAGTTGGAATTTTTTTCGGCGGCAGAAGGGCGGTTACAGAACGGAGTACAAGGCGGCGGAAAACGTCGGGCGGTTCGGAGTACAAAAAAGATAAGGAGTAGGTATGGTTTATACGATAGGCGAAATGGCAAAGCGGTTGGGGGTTGCGCCCTCGACCTTGCGATATTACGACAAAGAGGGCTTGTTGCCCTTTGTGGAACGCTCGAACGGCGGCGTGCGTGTGTTTCAAGAAAAGGATTTTGAGTGGTTGCAAGTCATCGCTTGTCTGAAAAAGACGGGTATGCCGTTGAAGGACATCAAGACGTTTGTGGAAATGTCGATGCAAGGCGATGGGACGATTGCGCCGCGGTTGGCATTAATCCGCAAGCAGAAAGCGGAAGTGGAACAAAAAATCGCCGAACTGCGCGAGGTGATGCAAACCCTCGATTTCAAGGAATGGTATTACGAGCAAGCCACGGTGGCAGGCACGACGGCAGTGCCGCGGAATTTACCGCTGAACGAGCTGCCCGAGGCGTTCCGCGAGGTACGCTTAAAGCTCCGCGGAAATTAAGCGGAAGGACGGAACAAGCGTTCCGTGATAAAAATGAAATGGACGGAGAAAATTCCGTTTCGGATAAAAAGGAGAAAAAAATTATGCAAATCACGAAGGACGTGCAGAATATCGGGGTCAACGATTATGCGGTGGATCTGTTTGAAGGGCAGTACGCCGTGCCCAACGGCATTGCCTACAATTCCTATTTGATTGTGGACGAGGCGGTTGCCGTGCTTGCGACGGTGGACGGGCGGTTTGTGGCGGAATGGTTGCAAAATCTGCGCGCCGCTTTACAGGGCAGAACCCCCGATTATTTGGTGGTACAGCACATGGAACCCGACCACTCGGCAGGGATCGTTGCCTTTATGGAAGCCTATCCCCAAGCGCAAGTGGTGGCTTCGGCGGCGGCGTTTACCATGATGAAAAACTTTTTCGGCGAAGACTACGCGGATAGAAGACGAGTGGTTGCCGAAGGGGACGTATTGTCGCTGGGCAAGCACGCTTTGCAGTTTATTGCCGCACCCATGGTGCATTGGCCGGAAGTGCTGATGACATACGACGCGGCGGATAAAATTCTGTTTTCGGCGGACGGGTTTGGCAAATTCGGTGCGTTGGACAAAGACGAGCCGTGGCTGGACGAGGCGCGCAGATACTACATCGGCATTGTAGGCAAGTACGGTGCGCAGGTGCAAAGCGTGTTGAAAAAGGCGGCGGCTTTGGAAATTGCGGCAATCTGCCCCTTGCACGGACCGACATTGATGGACAGCATCGGCGAAGCGTTGCGCGCTTACGATTGCTGGTCGGCGTACCGCGCGGAAGAGGAGGGCGTGACGATTGCGTACACCTCGGTATACGGCAACACGGAAAAGGCGGCGTTGCGTTTGGCGGAGGCGTTGCAGGCGGGCGGAAAAAAGGTTTCCGTTTACGATTTGGCGCGTTGCGATATGGCGCAAGCGGTTGCCGACGCGTTCCGTTTTGATGCGCTGGTGTTGGCAACGACTACCTACAACGGGGATATTTTTCCGCCGATGCGTGCCTTTATCGCAAAGCTGACGGAGCGGAATTTCAAAAACCGCAGGGTGGCTTTGGTGGAAAACGGAACTTGGGCACCCGTGGCGGCGCGCGTGATGCGCGGCATGCTGGACGGGTGCAAGGATTTGACCTTTGCGGAAACGGCGGTGAAGATTACGTCTGCCTTGAACGAGGGTTCTGCGGCGCAGTTGGATAGCTTGGCTGCGGAGCTGTTGCGATAATTCCGTTTCCGATAGGGATTGGGATAAAAAAGTGTGGAAACGGGCAGAAATGCCGATGATTTTCGGCGTTGGATATTGACGAACCGCAAAAAATATGATATGATAGAAGAAAGCCAAAGAATTTGGCGAAAAGAAGGAGAAAACGCGTATGCGAAAAATTCCCACGATTGCGTTTATGTACGACTTCGATAAGACGTTGTGCGATCAGGATATGCAAAATTACACCTTTATCCCCAACCTCGGTATGACCCCCGAGGAGTTTTGGGGCGGCACGGAGGCGTTCCGTAAAAAGCATTATATGGAAGGCATTTTGGGGTACATGTATTATATGATGTATCAGTGCCGCGAAAAGGGGATTCCGTTCACGCAGGAATATTTGCGCTCAATGGGCAAGGATATTAAATTTTACAAGGGCGTGCAAAATTGGTTTGAGCGTATCAACCGCTACGGCGAATCGATCGGCGTGAAGATTGAGCACTACGTGGTTTCCAGCGGCATTAAGGACATCATCGACGGGTCGGTAATCCGTGACGAGTTCAAAAAGATTTTTGCTTGTCAATATTATTTTGACGAAAACGGAGAGGCGGTTTGGCCGAGCATTGCAGTCAACTACACCCAAAAAACGCAGTACATTTTCCGTATTTCCAAGGGCATATACGACGAAACGGAAAGCAAGAAGGTCAACGAGAAGATGACCGACCGCGTTGTGCCGTATCAAAATATGATTTACTTCGGCGACGGAATCACCGACGTGCCCTGCATGACCTTTGTTAAAAAGGAAGGGGGCGTGTCCATTGCGCTCTATCCCAAGGGACAGAAAAATAACGTGACGGGGTTGCTTTTGGATAACCGCGTCAATTATATCTGCTCGGCAGATTATCAAGAAGGCGGGGACTTGGATTCCCTGGTCAAGTGCATTTTGCAAGAGATGAAACTTTCGCATACGCTGTTATTAAAGCAGAAACAGCAACGCTCGCGCGAGTCGAAAAAGGTGAGCAAGACAGCGGACAAAGCGGAAAAATAAACACGGCAACACGGCACGCCGCAAGGCTGGCGCGCGCTTTATTTGGGAGCGCGCGTCTTTCCGTTATCAAAAACAAACGAGGAGAGAGGTATGAAGATGAACGTAGTCGTAGGGCAATCGGGCGGGCCTACCGCCGTAATTAACGCAAGCTTGGCAGGGGTGTATCAGGCGGCTTTGTCGCTCGGTGCTGAAAAAATTTACGGCATGCAACACGGCGTGCAAGGCTTTTTAGAAGAACGGTTGGTGGACTTGAAAGAGGTGCTCAAAGATGGGGACGTGGAGCTTTTAAAGAGGACGCCTGCAAGCTATTTGGGCAGCTGCCGTTATAAGCTGAAACCTGCCGAACAAGAGGACGAGGATTATAAAAAGATTTTTGCGATTTTGGACAAGTACCAAAT
>CAYRAY010000092.1:0-5321 GCA_964422405.1 uncultured Clostridia bacterium
GGGCGTACCATGTCCGCGTTGAAAAATAAACACCTATACCATGTATGCGTTGAAATTTTTCAATAAAATAGTAAGAAATAAAAAAAGAAGGGTTTTCGCCCTTCTTTTTTGCTTTGTTTCGTAAAGAAAAATCAAGGAAGCAGGGAATTGCGGTATTCCTTGGGGGAAAGACCGAATTTTGCTTTGAATTGATGATTGAAATGGGTGATGCTGTTAAACCCGATGGTGGAAGAAATTTCCGTGATGGATAAGTCGGTGGAGCGCAACATGTTTTTGGCGCGGTTGAGCTTAATGCCGTTGACGTATTGCACCAAAGTCATATTCATGTATTTGCGGAAATAGGTGGATAAAGTACGCTGGGAATAGTGGGATTTTTGATACAAATCTTTGATGGTAACGTATTCTAAATCCGTTTCGTTTAAGTAATTGATAAAGCGTTGGAAGGGTTCGGGCATTTCTAACTGCTCGTTTTTCAAGGTCTTAAACAAGCCCAAAAGGTAGATGCAGAAGGACGCCAAAATGGTGTTATAGTCCGAATCGTTGTTGGTGGATGTGATGACGCGCTGGAAAGATTTGACGAATTTCAGCTCGTTCTTGTTCAGCTTTTTAATTTCCGTTTCGGGCATGCGGCGGTGATAGATGTTGTTGAAAATGGTTTCCGCCGTGGACAAGTGGCAAGTGACGTTGAGCATTTGCACGTTGTCGTTGTTGATTGAGTTGTGGATGTGTGGAATCCCCGGCCCGATCAGCCCGATGTCCCCCGGCGTAAGCACGGTGGTTTCGCCTTGCATGGTGTTTGAAATGGTGCCTTCTAACAACACGAATACTTCTAAATAGTTATCGTGTGCGTGGTATTCCGTAGGGGCGTTGCGCCAAACGTGAAAGTTAAACTCATTCGGGGTGGAAAAGATAAAATATCCCTCTTTTTCGCCGATTACGTTGAATGTTTTTTTCGTCGTCATGCTTAGACCCCCTTGCGTTTTGATTGTTTCAGTATAAATTAAAGCCGTCGGTTTGTCAATACTCGTAGGAATTTGTTGCTAAAAAAAGCAATAAACTTGCTGAAAATTACATAAAAATCTCAAACGTTTGCACACGGCGTTTTTTTGCGAAAAATTCAAGTGAGGCTTGTGTAGGGCTGTTTGATAAGTTTTCTAAATTTTGTCAGCAATTTGCAGAAAAAATGAGGTTTATGTGCGGAATTTGCTAAAAACGACTATTACTTTGCTGAAAAAGGCAAGAAAATCAGTCAAACATAGTTTATAATGTATTTTGCAATACGGATGAGGCAAAAACGCATTTGCGTGTTGCCAAAAATCATCTGTAAACGAATCAAAAAATTTTAACGAGGGGATTATGACGAACGGCAAGTTCTTTACGGCGGCGTATTGTCCGCCCTATCCGCCGAAAGGGGAATACCCGAACCGCATCACCGAAAAGGTGTACGGCAGTTTGCAACGGATCGGTATCGACAACGTTTTTGGGCATTTTGAGGAGCGTAGCGGTGCGCAATATTTAGAAGAAGCGATGCGCATTTGCGACAAGCTGGGCATAACCTATTTTCCGCGCCTTGATATTTTTAATCAATATCTTGCCATTACGGGCGGTTATCACGTAAAAGACGGCATTACCTATCGCAACCGACCCGAAATCGAAAAGAAAGCTATCGGTGAGGCGTTTTTAAGCGAGATTGCCAAGGTGAGCCATCATCCCAGCTTTGGCGGTATTTATTTCGGCGATGAGGCCTCGTACGGGGCGACGGAGGGCATTGCCGAAGCGAAAGCGTTGTTCAAAACGCAATACCCTGACAAGGCGTTCCATTACAACAATTTGAATTATTGTTTTTCGGACGCACACCTATTCGGCGGCGAAAACTCTGAGGACTATCGTCCGCTGACGGGCGATTTGGAATGTAAATCGGAAAATCGGTTCCGCCGCTATCGTTATTTGATTGACGAGTTTGTGGACAAGGTCCACCCCGAATTTTTGACGACGGACTTTTATCCGTATAACCCGATTTGGCAGGATATACCCACCTCCGTGCACCGCGGCTTGTACGAGCTGAACGCGTTGTTTGCTGATTATAAGGCGAAACACAAGGGCTTAAAATCGTACGCATACGTGCAGACGGGGCGTTGGAGCGGCGAGGTGCGTTTGAACACCCGTGCGGAAATGGCGTTGCAAATCAATATCATTCTTGCCTACGGGCATGAGGGGTTTGCCTTTTTTCCTGCCGTATACCCTAACGACTTTTTGGGCGATGAGAGCGTGGAACGCTCAAAGGGCGGCGTGTGCGGCTTGATTGACGGCTACGGCAACGAAACGATGTATGCGGACATGGCGGAAGAACTCATCGCCGACGTGCAAGCGTTTGCGCCCGTCATCGTGCCTTCGGAATTTTTAGGCGTGGCAACGGTGGGCGAGTTCCATGGCGGATTCGATGGCGTGGATTTGACGACGCTCCCCGATTACGATTGTATTTATGTAGGCGGCTTGCCCGAATGGGTGCGCTACGCAGGGGAATTGCCTCGGATAGAAACGACGTCGCAACTCTTTATCGGCGTATTCCGTCAGCCCAACGGCAAAGCGGCGTACTACGTTGTCAACAATTCCGTGACGAACAAGGCGCGTGTAAACGTTTCTTTGACGGAAAAATATGCGTTGATGCAAAAGCGGCAAACGAAAACGTGCGAGTTTAAAACGGCGTTCACGTTACCCGCAGGCGAAAGCGCCGTGCTTTATCAGCTGTAAAAGGACGCTCGGTTGCGAAAAGCGTTATCGGTATTTCGATAGATAGGAAAATAAGAGGATATATTATGAAAAAGTTACATATGATTTGCAATGCGCATATCGACCCCGTTTGGCAATGGGAATGGGAGGAGGGCGCGTCGGCGACCCTTTCCACCTTTCAAAGCGCGGCAAATTTGGCAAAGGATTTCGATTATATTTTTTGCCATAACGAGGTGGTCGTATACAAGTACACCGAAAAATATGCGCCTGCCCTGTTCAAGGAAATGCAAAGCCTTGTGAAAGAAGGGAAGTGGCATATTATGGGCGGCTGGTATTTGCAACCCGATTGCCTGATGCCCTGTGGCGAGGGTATGGTGCGGCAAATCCGCGAAGGCTTGCTGTATTTTGAAGAAAAATTCGGCGTAAGACCGACTGCCGCTGCCAACGTGGACCCGTTTGGGCATAGCCGTGGTTTGGTGCAAATCATGGTCAAATGCGGACAGGACGGATACCTTTTCTGCCGTCCGTACAGCAAATATATGGGTAACAATCAGTTGGATTTGCCCGAAGAATGTTTCTTTTGGGAAGGCTATGACGGCAGCCAAGTAAAAGCCGCGCGTATCATCGGTTATAACTCCACATTGGGCGAAGCCACCAAAAAGATTACGCGGGATATGGATTTGCAGAAAGAGCAAGAAATCGGGCTGACCTGTTGGGGCGTGGGTAACCACGGCGGCGGACCTTCCCGTAAAGATTTGCAGGACGTAGCCGACCTTGCCGCACAAAGCGACGTGGAAATTGTGTACAGCACGCCCGAAACGTATTTTGCAGAAATGCACCCCACGACTGTCTATTCGGAATCCTTAATTCCGTGCATGGTCGGGTGCTATACCTCTATGGCGGAGCTGAAAAAGAAGTATCGCCGTTTGGAACGAGAACTGATATTCGCTGAAAAAATTTCGAGTATCGCGGCATTGAAAGGGGCAATCGAATACCCCGTAGAGGACTTGAAAGCGGTCACCGAGGATATGCTGAACGTGCAATTCCACGATATTTTGCCCGGGGATATGATCCGCGAAGGGGAAGAAAACGGCTTTACGTATATCAACCACGGCTTACATATCTTAAATAACGTACGCGCGGATGCCTTTTTCGGTTTGTGCAAAGGGCAACCCGTGGCGGAAGAAGGCACCTATCCGTTTTTGGTGTTCAACCCCAAGGCGGAAAAGCAAACGCAGATTTTGGAATGTGAAGTTTCCATTATCCCCACCGAGGAGTTTGAAGAAAACTTTTCGCAAGTGGAAGTGTATGACGAAAACGGCAGCAAACTGAAATCGCAAACGGTAAAAGAACGCAGCAACCTTTCGGTGGATTACCGTAAAAAAGTGGTGTTCGAGGCATCGCCCGATCCCATGGCAATCAGCCGCTATACGGCGAAAACGGTGGTAAAACCCAACGTAAAATATCCCGAAGTGACCGAGGACATCGTGATAGATAACGGCAAAAAACGGGTTGTCATCGGCGCGAAGAGCGGTTTGATTGAAAGCTACGTTGTGGACGGCAAGGAATATTGTCAAGGCAAATTCTTTGTGCCGGAAGTGTACGAGGATACCCCTGACCCTTGGGGCATGGAACAAAGCTACGTGGGCAAAAACGGCAAGACAATGCCTTTGCTTGCAAAACCCGACGGTATGTTCGAGGGTATGAAATCGGTACAGATTATCGAGGACGGAGAAATCTACCTCGGCGTGGAAGCCTTTTTCGGACTGGGCATGACCCGTATGCGTATCGGCTATAAGCTGTATAAAGACGGCGCGGCGGTGGACGTGGACGTGAACGTGTTTCCTTGCGAACCTGCGCGTGCGATTAAAGTATCGTTGGACGGCGGCGAGGGCAAGTACGTCGGCGAACAGATTTTCGGCAAAGAAGAACTGTACAACGACGGCAGAGAGTGCATTGCACAAAACTTTGTGGCGTTGCAAAAGGACAGCGGAGAATATTTGCAAATTGTAACGCCCGATAACTACGGTTCGTCGTATAAAGACGGGAAAATCTCGTTGACGCTGGTGAAAACGGCAACCTATTGCGCGCATCCCCAAGCCAACAGACCGCTTTTGCGCGAGGGCATTTATATTCCCAAAGTGGACCAAGGTCAGCGCGATTTCGCTTTCCGTTTGGATATTACGGAAGAACAAGCGTTGAAAGGGGCGGCGGACGCCTTCACCGAAAAATCGTATGCGTTGAACGTGTTTCCGACGGTGGACGAAAAATCGGACAACGGTTTCACGGTGGGAAAACGCAACAAGAACATCTCGTTCGTGACCCTGAAAAAGGCGCGCGAAACGCAAGGCTATATCATGCGTTTGCAAAACTGCTCGCATGACGAGGCTGATGACGAGGTTTCGTTCGGTAATGCAAAACTCGCCCTACATTTCGGCAAGTACGAAGTTAAAACCGTGGTATATCAAAACGGAACGCTGACCGAAGTGCGCGATATGCTGATTTAAGCATAGGATAAGGAAAACAGCGGAGAACAATCCGCAGATTATAATATATATAAGGAAATAGGGGTTCATTTTTTCCTATTTCCT
>CAYRAY010000093.1:0-5005 GCA_964422405.1 uncultured Clostridia bacterium
CAACTGTATGGTCGACGTTGCAAAATTCTATATGGAATTCATCTGTGACGAGTCCTGCGGTAAATGTACGCCTTGCCGTATCGGCACCAAGCGTATGTTGGAAATTTTGACCCGTATCACGGACGGAAAAGCAACGCTGAAAGACTTGGACGAGCTGGAAGTTCTGGCGCAAAACATCAAGAGTAACTCCCTTTGCGGCCTTGGTCAAACGGCGCCCAACCCCGTTTTGTCTACGCTTAAACATTTCCGTGACGAATACGTGGCGCACATCGTCGATAAAAAATGTCCTGCCCACATCTGCAAAAACTTAATGCAGTACGAAATCGTAAAAGACAAATGTTTCGGTTGCGGTATGTGCGTAAGGGCTTGTCCTGCCGATGCGTTCATAAAAACGGACTATATTGCGCCCGGCAAAAAATTGCCTGCATACTCCATCAATGCCGACAAGTGCATTAAGTGCGGTATGTGTATCGCTTCTTGTAAATTCAAGGCGATTATCAAAAAGTAACGGAGGGGAATCATGTCGAAAGTACATATTAAAATCGAGGGGATTCCCTTTGAAGTGGAATCGGGTTTAACCATTTTAGAAGCGGCAAAGGCTTGCGGATTTGAAATTCCGTCCCTTTGCACCTATAACCACGGCGAATGTTCCAAGGGCTCCTGCCGCGTCTGCTTGGTAGAAGCAACGGGCGCAAGAGGGTTGGTGGCGTCCTGCGTGTATCCCGTAGCGGAGGGCATGGAAATTACCATTTCTTCCCCCAAAGCCACGGCGGCAAGAAGAACGTCGGTAGAGCTTCTTCTTTCCAACCATAACAAAAACTGTCAACAATGCGAAAAGAACGGCAACTGCGAATTGTTGCACGTTGCAAAAATCACGGGCGCGCGCGACGATATGTATCAAGGCGAACAAACGCCCACCACGCTCGACCGTATCAGCCCGTCCATCGTCCGCGATACGTCAAAATGTATCCTCTGCGGCAGATGTGTCGAACGCTGCAAAAATGCGCACGGCTTAGGCATTTTGGGCTTTGAAAAACGTGGTTTCAACACCATCGTTGCTCCTGCGGAAAACAGAAGTTTTGCAAACTCTCCCTGCATTTTGTGCGGTCAATGCGTCAGCGTTTGCCCCACGGGCGCGCTTATGGAAGTTTCCGAAATTGACAAAGTGGACGAAGCGATGCAAGCAGGCAAGTACGTCGTCGTACAAACCGCGCCTGCCGTACGCGCCGCTTTGGGCGAAGAATTCGGTATGCCGATCGGCTCGTTGGTTACGGGCAAAATGGTTTCCGCACTCAAGCGTTTGGGCTTCAAAAAGGTGTTCGATACCAACTTCGCGGCAGACCTCACCATCATGGAGGAGGCAACCGAGCTGTTGACCCGTATCAAAGAGGGCGGCAAATTGCCTATGATCACCTCCTGTTCTCCCGGTTGGGTCAACTATGCCGAATACAATTACGGCGACCTTTTGGGACATCTTTCCTCTTGCAAATCCCCACACGAAATGTTCGGCGCGATTTTGAAGAGCTATTATTGTGAAAAGAACGGTATCGATCCCAAGGATATGTTCGTCGTTTCCGTTATGCCTTGTACGGCAAAGAAATACGAAAAGACCCGTCCCGAACTTTCCGTCAACGGTCTGCCCGACGTAGATGCCGTGCTGACGACGAGGGAACTTGGCAAACTCATCAAGCGTTCGGGTATCAACTTCACCAAGTTGCCCGATAGCGATTTCGATAACGACATCGTGGGCGACTACACGGGTGCAGGCGTTATTTTCGGTACGACGGGCGGTGTTATGGAGGCGGCGCTCCGTACGGCGGCTTACAAATTGACGGGAAAGGAGTTGGACAAGGTCGAATTCACCGAGGTCCGTGGTTTGCAGGGCGTAAAAGAGGCTTCGTACAACTTGGGCGGCATGGAAGTCCGCGTGGCTGTGGCGCACGGCATGAAAAACGCCAAAATTTTGTTGGACGAAATCCGCGCGGGTACCGGCAAATACCACTTTATCGAAGTGATGGGTTGCCCCGGCGGTTGCGTGGCAGGCGGCGGTCAGCCGTACGTCAAGCCTTGCTTCTTGCCCAACGAGGATGCCGACATTTTGGATACGTACAAAACGAAACGCGCGGCTGCGCTCTATCGCGAGGACGAATCCAGAGCCTTGCGTGCATCGCATAAGAACCCGCAGATTATCGAGCTGTACAACAGCTACCTTGGCGAACCGAATTCGCACAAGGCGCACGAATTGTTGCACACGGAATATGCGGCAAGGGAAAAATTCCCCAACAAAAAATAAACGAATTGCATAACAAACACGCCCCCGAAGGTTTTCCTTCGGGGGCGTGTTTGTTATCCGTATAAAAAAGCTCCTTTACCGAAAAAATCGGTAAAGGAGCATACCATGTACGCGTTGAATATCCTTTTTTATACACCCAAAAGAGGAGTTTTGCGTTTATTCAAAACTCTTAATTGCCTTATAAACGGCGTCCGCGCAAACCTTTGCGCCTTCTTCCGAAAGGTGCAACTGATCTTCGCAGATGTGCTTTTCGATGTCCGTTGCCACAATCGAGTATAAATCGTTGATTTTGAAACCCATGGCTTGCAGTTGGGGTACGAGAATTGCGTTTCTGCGCTGAATGTCCGCATTGTCGTTATAGTTATAATCGGGGTGCACGGGGGTGGTCGTTGCAAAAATCACGTTGGGAGTAATTTCCTTCAACAATTTTGCCAAACGCAACATATTTTCTACATATTCTTCGTCCGTGCTGAACAACTTACCGTCGCCAAACAAATCGCTTACGTCCCAAAGCCCGTTGTTCCAATGGATCACTTCGCAATCCTTCAACTGATCCTTCAAATCGAATACCATACGCAGGGTGTATTTTACAAAACGGCAGTTGTCGTCGGGTTGGAATACTTCATAATCTTCGCCCAACATATCGGGAACGAGCTTTCCGTAGCCGAACAAGCGAATGGAATCGCCTAAAAGCGCAATTTTCTTTTTCATTTTTCTCCTCCAAGAAAAAGTTTTCTTTAACGGCTTCATTATAACACGCGTAAACCAAAAAGTCAATGCCTGCGCCGCAGAACCGCTAAAAAACACAAAAAAACTATGTTTCTCCGTAAAAAACCGCCTACTTCTTAAATTGCGTTTGATAAAAAACCACAAATAATTGATAAAAACTTGCAAAGAAAAATTGCAAAGCTTTTTTGCGCCCTCTTATTGCATTTTCGGTCGGTATTTGTTATAATAGAAATATAGGATAGGTGGCGGAAAAACGGTTGTGAGAAAAAGCGAAAGAGGGCGTTTGTATGTGCAGTATCCAAAGACAGAAAAAACAGGGCAAAACCAACGTTTTTTCCACGCGCGCGGCGGTTGTCGGCGGGTGTTTTTCGGGAGCGCGCTATACGCTTTTGCAAGGGGGCAGTCAAGCTTTTTCCTTCGTATATACGCAATTTGTAAATGGTGGAGTGTAACTACGCGGTTACGCTCCATTTTGATTTTTTTCATTTTAATATAGGAGAACGTTATGGGCAAAGTCGGCATTTTAATGGGCAGTAAATCGGATTTCGACGTGGTAAAACCCGCCGTCGCAATCTTGCAAAAATTCGGCGTGGAAACGGAAGTCCGCGTCATCTCCGCGCATCGCACTCCCAACGAAGCGCACGAATACGCCACGACGGCAAAGGAACGGGGGCTTGAAGTCCTCATCTGCGCCGCAGGCAAAGCTGCGCACCTCGGAGGCGTCATCGCCGCGTACACCACCCTTCCCGTCATCGGTTTACCCGTTAAAACGGATATGATGGGCGGCTTGGACAGTCTGCTTTCTATCGTGCAAATGCCTTCGGGCATTCCCGTGGCAACGGTCGGGGTTAACGGTGGCGAAAACGCAGGCCTGCTCGCTTTGCAAATCCTCGGTATCAAATACCCCGAAATTGCAGAGCGGTTGGCACGACATAAAACGGAAATGCAGAACAAAATCAACGCCGACGACGCAGCGTTGCAACAACTTTTATAACCTCGCCGTTTAGGAGGAACTTACCATGGCAGTATTTGGAATTTTCGGCACGGAAACGGCAAACGTCGCCTCCAGCATCTATTACGGCCTGTATGCGCTTCAACACCGCGGTCAGGCAAGTTGCGGCATCGTCGTCAACGACGACGGCGTATTTCACGATTATAAGGATTCGGGCTTGGTCAACGAAGTCTTTTCTGAATCCGTCTTGCGTAGCTTGGGCGAAGGTCAGCTTGCGCTCGGCAATGTTCGCTACGGCACTTCCGCCACCAAAGACCGTATCAATGCAGAACCGATTGTCGTCAACCACAGCAAGGGCAAAATGGCAATTTCGGTGGACGGCAAACTTGTAAACGGTGCGGCATTGAAATCGGAAATGGAACTCCAAGGCTCCATTTTTCATACGGGCAACGATGCGGAAATCATCTCAGCCGTCATCATTAAAGAACGAATCAACTCCGCCTCTATCGAAGAAGCGGTAGAAAAGGCAATGGACAAATTGCAGGGCTCGTACACCATTTTGGTGATGTCGCCGCAAAAGCTCATCGCCGCGCGCGACGTGCGCGGTATGCACCCCTTGTGCTACGGCTTGCGTGACGACGGCGAATACGTTATTTCCAGCGAATCCTGCGCCCTCAATTCCGTCGGCGCAACATTCGTCCGCGATATCGACGCAGGCGAACTCGTGGTCTTTTCCAAGGACGGCGTGCGTTCTGTCCGCTCCCATTGCAGCAAAGCCCCCGAACGTCTTTGCGTGTTCGAGTATCTCTATACCGCCCGTCCCGATTCCGTCATTGCGGATTTTTCAGTGCACCTTGCCAGAAAAAGAGCGGGCGCTATGCTTGCCAAAGCCATCCCTGTCGAAGCGGACGTCGTCATCGGCGCGCCCGATTCGGGTATTGATGCGGCAATCGGCTATGCAGAGGAATCGGGTATTCCCTACGGCTTGGGCTTGATTAAAAACAAATATATCGGCAGAACCTTCATTGAAC
>CAYRAY010000094.1:0-4779 GCA_964422405.1 uncultured Clostridia bacterium
AATCAACGCGAGCTTGCGGAAATTTATTCGGCGGCTGACTTGTTCGTAAACCCGACGCGGGAGGAGACGCTTGGTATGGTAAATATCGAAGCCAACGCGTGCGGCACGCCTGTATTGACGTTTAGGACAGGCGGCAGCCCCGAATGTATCACAAACACTTCGGGCGCGGTGGTAGATTGCGACGATATATCTGCAATGGAAAGGGAAATCCGTCGCATTTGCGAAACAAAACCATACACGCAAGAATCCTGTCGCCAAAGCGCGCAACGCTTCGACAAAAACGAAAAATACAAGGAGTATATAGAGCTTTACAAGGAGATTGCACATGAACGAGTTACAGACAAGGCAACTTGAAATGTTAAAAGCCTGTCTTGACATTTTCGAGAAATTGCATTTGCGTTATTATCTTGTTTGCGGTTCTGCGCTTGGCGCGGCGAAATATCAAGGCTTTATCCCATGGGATGACGATTTAGACATCGGTTTACCGCGTGCGGATTACGAAGTTTTCATTCAAAATGCGCAAGCCATGCTTCCCGACTTTTACTTTTTGCAAAATTATCATACGGACAGTGTATTTGCGCATATCTTTACAAAATTACGCGATTGCCGCACGACGTATATCGAAACTAGTGCCGCGCAATTACCCATAAATCACGGAGTGTATATCGATGTGTTCCCGTTGGATGGATACCCCGTCGACCAAACGGAAATTCGTTATTTGGAAAGGAAGAAGCGGCAATTTCAACGCAAACTTTCGTGTGCGTTCGGTGCGCCAAAGTCCTTTAACGCCAAGTTGCGCTATATCGTAAAACGTGGTTTAGGCTGGCATAAAAACACACATAAAACTTTACAAAAATACGAGGAGCTAATCTCTCGATACCCCATAGAAAATTCCGCGTTGATTTGCAATCACGGAAATTGGCAAGGAGTCCTTGAATATGCGCCGAGGGCGCAATACGGAGAGGGCGCATGGGCGACGTTTGAAGGTCTGAAAGTGCGCATTCCGGAGCGTTTTGACGAGTATTTAACGCAAAAATACGGGGATTGGCGCGCAGATTTGCCCAAGGAACAGCAGGTCGGGCATCACTATGCAACGGTCATCGATTTGACCCGTCCCTACACCGACTACATTGAGGTATTAAAAAACGGAAAGGTGCGCTTAAAGCGCCCCGACGCTTAACAATTTTATCCTGCGTATTTTAACGCGTTTCCATAAACCAACTTCATATATTTTCCGTCAACGGAACAACGATAAGCCAAGTTTTTTTACAAAAATGTTTCTAATGGTAAGCACAAATCGCATTTTGTCAACGTAACCGCTTTTTTGGCA
Source organism: uncultured Clostridia bacterium (assembly GCA_964422405.1). Lineage (GTDB taxonomy): Bacteria > Bacillota > Clostridia > Christensenellales > Borkfalkiaceae > Scatosoma. The sequence continues at coordinate 1,331 of CAYRAY010000094.1, forward strand.
AGTTTGACCAACAGAGGCACGCCTCTAAAACGGCGCAATGCCCTAAAACAGGCAAACGAGCAACAAACAAAAACGGCTCACTCCATGCAAGGCGAAAGGCAACCGCTTACGCAAAAGAAACAAAGTAGGGTTGCAAAACTACACAAAACCAAAAACCAAACCAACCAAAAAGCAAAGCTATATCACCACCCCAAAGACGGCGGATATAAATAAAAAATTTTTTAAAGGAGAAAGGCCATGAAGGTCAAAAAACTTTTCACCAAAGTTTTGATTGGAGCATTCTGTGCAACTTTGTCGCTCGGTGTCGCAACATCCACGGTCTGGACAGATGACAAATTCGATGCCAACGCAAGCGAAACAGCAGACTTCAAATCAGACACGCACACCGTGTTCAAAGACACGGAGTCTACCCTTGCGCCCGGTGTTACGCAAAACGTCAAGTACGCTTACGCAAAAGACGGCAAGCAAATGGTGTACTACGTAGCCACGGCAGACGTCACTCGCGATGACGTAGTTGTGCAATCTTCCTACTTGAATCAGCACGAAAACGGCATTATGGGTATGGCAAAACTGACGGAACAGGCAGCGTATGCCAACCAAAAGTATAGCAACCCCAGCGATCCGCTTTACATCAGCGAGTATTATAACGTAGTAGCAGGCGTCAACGCGTCCTTCTACAACATGCAAACGGGTCAGCCTATGGGTATCACGTACATTGACGGCGTGTCTTTTGGTACAACCAGCTACGATAACTTTTTCGCAATTTTGAAGGACGGAAAAACGGCGGTTATCGACTATGCGAAGAACCTCGGGAATTACGTGGACGAAAACGGCAACAGCACCATCTGGCAAGCTGCGGCAGGTTCGCAGTGGCTTGTCCGTGATGGGAAAGACGTAACGGCAAGCATTTCGGGTGCATACAATACCGATCGTCACTCCCGTACCTGTGTCGGCGTTACGGCAGAGGGCAAGGTTGTATTGATGGTTCTCGACGGCAGACAAGAACCCTTCTCATGCGGCGGTTCCATGCACGAACTTGCGCAAATCATGCTGGAAGCAGGTTGCGTTGCGGCTGTCAACTTGGACGGCGGTGGTTCTACCACTTTCGCTTCCAAACCCGAAGGCAGCAACGATTTTAAGGTTATCAACCGTCCTTCCGACGGTTCCGAGCGTTCCATTTCCTCGGGTATCATCATTGCTTCCACCACCGCTCCCTCCAACGTGTTCGAGCGCGCTTCGCTTACCGCGGCAGACGAATACGTAACGCCCGGCACGGCAACGGATATCACCGTAGCAGGTGTTTCCCCTGCGGGTACGGCGGCGGAATTGCCCCAAGATATCACCTATGTTGTGACCAACGGTACGTATGCAGACGGCGTGTTGACGGCGGATAAGGCAGGGGACGTAGTGTTGACGGCAATGCACCAAGGCAAAGCAGTCGGCAGCGTCACCGTGCATGCGGTCATTCCCGAAAAAATCGCTTTCTCGGCGGAAAACATCACCGTTCCATACGGCAAAACGCTTTCGTTGGAAATGACGGCGACCTGTGGCTTGAACGAAGTAAAAACCAAGGCAGAAGATTTCCGTTTGACGTTGGAAAACACGGCGGCTGGTAGTTTGTCGGGTTTGGATTTCACCGCTTGCGAAGAAAAAGCAGGGGTTTCTTCCTCTAAAATCACGGCGGTGTTGGTCGGCGCGGAAAACGTAACGGCAACGGCAACCCTCACCATGGGCAAAGGCTCGCAAGTGATGTGGGATTTTGAAGACGGAGATATTTCCGATTGGAAACGTGGTAATAAAGCTAATTATAATTACATCCTTACCCCCGGAACGGTATCCCTTTCTTCCAAGGCAGAAGGCGGCATCGTCCACAGCGGCAATTACGCATTGCGCTTTAACATGGATTTCAGCGTATCTACGGAAGGCGGCTATTTGAGCGGTCAATTGGGGTTGAATAACGAAAAAGTCATCGATTTGGGCGGCGCAACCTCCTTCGGTATGTGGATGTACGTACCTATCGAAGCAAAAGCGTTGAACGGTCGTATTTATCTTCGTGCAGTTACAGAACGTAACGAAGACGGCTCCATTAAAGCTTATAGGACGAATAACGATACTGATGCGACCATGGACGGCGATAGCAACTGGAACGTTGGTTTTGTTACGCAGTATGCAGAATCGGGTTGGCATTATATTTCGTTCGACTTAACGCGCAATGGCGAGTTGGGCTTCTGCATTCCCGAAAACGGCGTGTTGTTGGATATTTATATCAATGACCGTGATAATACGGATTTTAACTATAATCACTTTGAACACAAATCGTTGAACCAAAACGTGGTTATGTACATCGACGACGTGACGTTGGACTATTCGTCCGTGGTAGACGATAGAGAAGCGCCTATTTTCAGCGGCGTTAGCTATGCAGACGATACCATGTCCGATGCGGCAACCTTGGCAAAGGGAGCAACCTTGCGCGGCAAAACGCTCAGCTTTGCGGCTGGTGTAGCTGAAAATACCAAAAAGGCAAATGCAACGGGGCTTGACGCCGCAACGGCAAAAGCATATATCGACGGCAGAGAAGTAAAAGCTACCTTCGACGGCAACAAAATCTCCGTTTCCGACGTGCAACTTGTCAACGGCAACCATACCGTGAAATTCTCCATTTGCGATAAGCAGGGCAACTACGCTTCCGTAATTCGCAAATTCACCGTTAAGGCAGACAACAACGATTTGTCTACCATTCTCTTAAAAGCGCACAATCCCGATTTGGATAAAATCTTGCTCGGTTCTGTGTACTATGTAGACATCGTGGCTACCCATGCAGAAACGGTAAAATCCGTAGTGGTAGACCTCGATTTGAACAATATCAGCCGTTGGCAACTTGACCACATGGAAGTGGCAAAGGGCTTCAAGGCAGAATATGAAATTTTGGACGCAGACGAAAATATCGCACGCGTCACCATCACCAAAGAAGGCAAAACGTCTGCCTCGGGCGAGGTTGCACTCGTTTCTATGCCGATTCGTACGTGGGAACTTCCCTGCTTGCAATGCGACGGCGGCACGGGTAAAAAAGGTCAGTACGCTACCTATGAATTGTTTAAGGCGGGCAGTGAAACGTGGCCTATCGATATCAGCGTTACCGTAATCGCAGGTATTTTGAACGACAAGACTACGTTTGCCGGCGATAACGTACAGGTCGACACCGAATCTTATGTTTGGGATAACGAAACACCCAAACCTGCGGAATATGAAACTTGGAACGGCGGTCACGACCATAGACCAGAAACCAAAGATTTGTATTCGGCTGGCTCTACCAACCACGTAGACGCCGTCAAACTTGTCGACAAAGCCGCAACTTGCACCGAAGCAGGCTACACGGGCAGAACGTATTGCGAAGTATGTGATTCCGTTGTAGATTGGGGCAAGACCATTCCCGCCACGGGACATACCTA
>CAYRAY010000095.1:0-4692 GCA_964422405.1 uncultured Clostridia bacterium
TTTGGAATATAAGAGCGCGAACGGCACCGATTTTAAGGTAGAACTTCTCCCCGACGGCATTTTTGCAGGCGGCAAGGAAAAGACCTTGCAGGGCAGAATTTTTAACCCCAACATTCCTTCGGAAGAGGTGTTCACCTCCCCCAAAGCAGGTGCGTGCGAAGGTATCGTATATTCCAGCAAACCCCTTTCGTATATGGGTCAGCTCATCGACAATTTCTCTATCCGTTTCGAGAACGGCAAAGTGGTCGAAGTGAAGGCGGAACAGGGCGAAGATTTGTTAAAACACATGGTTTCCATGGACGAGGGCGCAGGTATGCTTGGCGAAGTTGCGCTGATCCCTTACGATTCTCCCATCAATCAATCGGGCGTGTTGTTCTATAACACCTTGTTTGATGAAAACGCAAGCTGCCACTTGGCGCTCGGTCACGGCTTTAACGAGTGCTTAAAGGGCTTTGAAAAACTGACGGAAGGACAGATTAAAGAACGCGGTATCAACGATAGTATGATCCACGTAGACTTCATGATCGGCACACGCGATATGTCCATTGTCGGTGTTACGCAAGACGGCAAGCGCGTTCAGATTTTTGAAAACGGAAACTGGGCGTTCTAACCCTTCCGCACCCTTAAAAGGGGAAAAATACGGCGGATTTTTTCCGCAAACTCGTTTCAACGCAAAAAAATTGCGTTATAAATAAACGAACAAAAAAAAGAAATAAACGTACGCGAGGTCAAGGGAAAATTTCCCTTGGCTTACGCTGTATGGAGAGGTAAAAAAACTATGACGAAGATTGACGTGTTTTCAGGCTTTTTGGGGGCAGGTAAAACCACCCTCATCAAAAAATTGATTCAGGAAGCGTACAAGGGCGAAAAAGTCGTGCTGATTGAAAACGAATTCGGCGAAATCGGCATTGACGGCGGCTTTTTGCAAGAGGCAGGCATCAACATTACCGAAATGAATTCGGGTTGTATCTGTTGTTCCCTCGTCGGGGATTTTTCCAAGGCGTTGCAACAGGTTTCCGCGCAGTACGCCCCCGATCGTATCATCATCGAGCCGTCGGGCGTGGGTAAGCTTTCCGATGTCATTCGCGCGGTGGAAAACGCACGTTTGCCCAACGCGAAACTCAACGCGTTCTGCACCGTTGTGGACGCTTGCAAATGCAAAATGTACATGAAGAATTTTGGCGAATTTTTCAACGATCAGGTACAGAACGCAAGCTGTATCATTCTTTCGCACGTGGCTAAGGCCTCGGACGAAAAGTTGGCTATGGCGGTTGCGCTGTTGAAGGAAAAGAACGCCACGGCGACCCTCGTCACCGCAGACTGGATTGCTTTGGACGGCAAAGCCATCTTGGCGGCTATGGAACAAACGGATTCCTTGCAGGCAGAACTCGACCGTTTGGCGGCGGAAGTGGAACACCACGAACATCACCACCACGATCACGAACATCATCATGAACACCACCATGACGAGGACGGGCATTGCTGCTGCGGTCACGATCATGACCACGAAGAACACGAACATCATCACGATGACGAATGTGATGATCCCGATTGTTCGTGCCACCACCACGATCACGAACATCATCATGAACACCACCATGACGAGGACGGGCATTGCTGCTGCGGTCACGACCATGGCCACGAAGAACATGAACATCACCATGACGGCGAGTGTGACGATCCCCACTGTTCGTGCCACCACCACGGTCACGGACATCACCACGCCGACGACGTATTCACCAGCTGGGGCGTAGAAACCACCCGAAAGTTCACCAAAGAGGAGTTGACGCATATCCTTACGGAATTGCAAAACGAGGAAACGTACGGGGCGATTTTGCGCGCCAAGGGCATTGTCGCAGGCGAAGACGAATGGTTGCATTTCGACTACGTTCCCGAAGAACCCGATGTTCGCGAAGGCGCGGCGGCGGTCACGGGCAGACTCTGCGTTATCGGCTGTAAGCTGAACGAAGACGCTCTGAAAAACTTATTCCACGTATAAAGGCAGGAAACGGCTATGAAAAACAAACTTCCCACCGAAACACCCGTCTATTTGTTTTTGGGCTTTTTGGAATCGGGCAAAACAAAATTCATTCAAGAAACGTTAGAAGACCCCCGTTTTTCTTCGGGGGAAAAGACGTTGCTTCTCGTCACCGAAGAAGGGGAACTGGATTACGAAACGGTAAAATTCAGCAATGCAGAGGACGTGCAGTTGGCGATTTTAGAGGATAAATCGCAACTCACCGAAGAATATTTGACCAAATTGCAAACGGAAAGCGGCGCCGATCGCGTCGTGGTCGAATACAACGGCACGTGGCTGTTGCAGGACTTTTTTAACGCCATGCCCGAAGGCTGGATGATTAACCAAGTCATGACCTTTTTCGATTCAACCACTTTCTTAAACTACAACGCCAACATGCGCCAACTCGTTTACGACAAAATCGAAAACGCGCAACTGGTCGTGTTCAATCGCTTTGCCGAAAGCATGGATAAAATGGCATTCCACAAGGTGGTGCGCGGTATCAGCCGCCGCACGGACATCGTGTACGAACGCGCCGACGGCAAGGCAGAATTTGACGAAATCGAAGATCCGTTGCCTTTCGACGTCAATGCCCCGATTGTGCAAATCGAGGACAGGGATTTTGCCTTTTTCTATCGCGATTTAACGGAAAATGTAGAATCGTACGTGGGCAAAACGGTCAAGTTCAAGGCGCTTGTGGCGCGTGACGATCGTCTTGCGCCGACGGATATCGTGGTGGGCAGACACGTCATGACTTGTTGCGCCGACGATATTCAATATTGCGGTTTTGCGTGCGTCTTGCCCGAAGCCATGGATTTGCAAACGCGGGACTGGATTTCGGTGACGGGCAAATTGCAGTTGCAAAAACACCGTGTGTATAAAGGCAAAGGCCCCGTTCTGGTTGCAGAAAAAGTCATCGTTTGCGATCCCCCCGAAGAGCAACTTGCAACGTTTTATTGATAAAGAGGAGGCGTTATGAAGGCGCTTAAAAGACTGCTTATTACCCTATTGATTATCGTGCTGGTTTTGGCGATTGCCTTGTTCGGCGGATATTTCTTCGTGCGGCAAAAGTACGGCGTGGATCTGTTCAAAACGGCAAGTCAGCTGAAAACGCTTTCGGCGGACGTGGACGAGGGCGCGCTTTGCCCCAACGCATTTACCGATGCGGATATGGTGGACGTGCAGACGGAAGTCAATAAGTCGGTGCAGGACCTCATTTCCTATTCAGAGGAGAACGGTTACGTCATCAATTTTGACAACTTGCCGTCGTCGATGCTGTATTTGATTCGGCTTTCCGATCGGCAAGTGGGCGCGTTGGCGCAGACCGTTTTGGAACAGGAACTCGGCGGCAAAACCGAGGTGCAGGGCAAGGAAATCGGCATTGCGTTAAAGCAAATCGAGTTTTCGGCGACGGAGGACGGCACGCTGTTCAATGCCGTGGTGCAGTTGGACATATCCGCCATTAAGGCGGATATGGGCGGCTTTCCGTTCAGTCTGTTCAAAAAATATGTACCCGACAGCCTGTATATTTCGTCTACCGTGCTGGTGCAAAAGGGAGCGGAAGCCTTTTCGTACACCGCCACTCACCGCGCGCTTAGCGTCAATCACCTTGGCGCAAGTGACACGGAGGACTTGTTCCATACCTTGGATTTGGTGACGGGAATCGGATCGGCGGAGGACTTGAACGAGGCAATCTCGTCCGCTCTGCTCGGCGTTCTCATCGGCGGCGAGGGGCAAACGGGCTTTGCGTATGCGTTGAAGGACGTCGGCGCGACCGATTACGACTTTTTGCAGGAAATGGACGGCGTGTATTTCGCCGTGAAAATGGGCGAAGGTGCGTTGCCGCAACTCTAAATTTAGTGCATAAAAAGGAAAACGAGCGACAGGAAATGCGGTTTGCTCGTTTTTTGCTATGTTTGGGGAAAAAATTTATGGATTGTCGTAAAAATCCGTTGACAAATTCAAAGAAAGGCGGTAACTTGGGCTACCATAAAGAGTGTACGAGGGATAAGCCCGACGACTACACAGCAACCTGCCCGCGCGGTAAGGTGCTAAATCTTGCAAGATGGGTGGATATGCGCGCAAAACTCATCTTGACGATGGGTTTTCTTTTTTTGCCTCTTTACGGAAAAAATTTTAAGGCAGGTATCAGTATGCAACAGTATGTAAATGTAGGCAAAAACATGGAACAAGCCATAGCTTGGCTGGAAGGGCACGGTTATCGCAACGTGCAAAATTTGACGGCGGAAGGGTACAATTTCCCCGTTTTGGTGATTGAGGAGAAAGTCTTTTTCGGCACGAACCTCACTTGTATGGCGGCGTTGTCGGCTTGCGGGCGGCGGCAAATGCCGTGGTCGGCTTGGCTGGAATTGTAAACGGAAGGGGAATAATCTTCCTTTTGCTTATAGCCTAAAAAAACGGCACAAAAACGCGTGGGTTTATGCGTGGCGGACGGGAAGTCGAAATGGAGAATTCCGTCGCGAAAAGCCCAAATTAAAGCCGTAAAAAGCACTGCAATGTTTACTTGCAGTGCTTTTGTGTTTTGGGGGAGTGATGACTCGGATTGACTACTTTGCTGTACGTTCTTTTATGGGGCGGCGGTGCGCTTCTTTCAGATAAGATACGCTCCGTTCATCCCTATGGCAATATTTTCAATCGATTATCACTTGGGTGCA
>CAYRAY010000096.1:0-4561 GCA_964422405.1 uncultured Clostridia bacterium
ATATTATATATACCCGAAAAATATATTATTTAAATAATATATTCGACAAAAGTTTGTGATTTACTCTTTTTTTTGGGAAACTTTTTTTAATTTTTCTTTATTTTTTTGTTCGTTACCGAAAAAGGCATTTCGGCAGTCTCAGCAAAGAAAAATTCAACGCATACCTGGTAAGGGCATTTTCATCCACTCAATATTTCAACGAATACATGGTATGGGTATTTATTATATTGGAGCATATGCGCGCACGCGCGAGAAAACCGCCGTCGCAGGGTTGCAACGGCGGTTTTGTTTGGATTGCTTGCCGAGGATTAGTCGGCGATTTGGTTTGCGCGCGCTTGCTTTTTCAAGTTGCTTGCACGCAAAATTTCTAATTTGTAACAGTTATACCGCAACACGAAAATGCTTGGGATATTCATAAAAATATTGATGATTGCCACGGGCAGGGAAATCGCCAGCCACGTATCTGCAATGGGAAAGAGCAACAGCAACAAAAAGCCAAAGAAAATGGAATAGAAATGCCCGATTTCGCCATAGCACGCCTCTAACAAAAAGCGTTCGACGTAGTCCACGCTTTTGGGGTCGGCGATTTTGTTTTTGCGGAAGCCTGTGAAGTGACCGATTTCGGGGATTTTATCCTTCCATTTGCGGATTTTTAATTTTTCGTAAAACTTCTTTTCCTTTGCGGAAACGGTAAACACCTTTTTATCGTGCCGCGCCACTGATTTGGGCATAGCGCGCGCAATGCCGCACACCGTGCCGTCAATGGCGATGACGATGACGACGGCGAGCGCCGTAAAGCCAAACGTGACAAAGAAGTTTGCCGAACACGCCAGCGTGACGATTGCCGAAATGGCAAGCATACAAACTGCGATGATACACAAGTATAAAATCATGCCTTCGCCTCCTTGGCGAACAGAACGGACGGCTGTTCCGCCGAAAGGCGAGAACGGAGTTGCGTTTCCGTCACCGATACAGGTAGAACGGGCATCTCCATTTCTTCCGACCCCGTTTCGTATTGCAAAGGTATACCGTACACCTCTTCGTACTTGGCTTTGCAGAGGGCGTACGCCTCGTCGCGCATTTTTTCCGCGCCTGCCTTTTCGCCAAGGCTTGCATCGGGGTAAATGGGCGGCATAATATGCAACGTCATGCGCTGAATGGGATAGTTGTCGCCGTCCAAACGCTCGTCATCGCGCATGGTGATGAAGGTGGGCAGGACGGGAACGCCAGCTCTGTACGCCATTTTGAATCCGCCGATTTTGAAGGGGCGGGGCTTTTTGTAGTTCCACCACATACCCTGTTCGGGGTAAATCAAAATGGTTTCGCCACGCTTCAAAAGTGTGTTGACCGCCGACATGAAATTCATCATGGTGCGACGGTTGCGGGAAAGGGGCAGGGTGTTGCAATGGCGGAAAAGGTAGCCGTACAACCCCGGGAAGTTGGTATAGTTGCCTTCGCGAATGACCTTGTACAAGTTCTTTTTGGGCAAGGCTTTGCGAATGGAATGGAACACCACGTAGTTATCGAAGGCGTGGAAATGGTTGCAGGTGACGATGGCACCGTTTTGCAGGGCGGAAAGATATTCCTCGCCCTCGATGCCCTCGATGACGAGCATATCCTTTTTTATGAGGTTCATAAAATAGCGATCGCCGACTACGTTGGCGATTTTTCTGCCGATTTTGCTGGACAGCTTTTTACAGAGGTAATCTACCTTGTCGGGTAGAAGCTCGGGCGCTTCGGGATCGTTTTCTACATCCTCGTCAAAGCGGCCTGCGCGCTCGTATTCCCGTATTCTATCCAACACCTCGCGGCGGTTTTGGGATATAGTCATCTCGTCCATGGTATGCTCCTTTTGTGTTTTAGCCGATGTTGCCGTAACGTTTTCCGTACGTTTTGAAATAGCCGTCGGGACGGTCGATTTCGCTTTGTGCCAAAGCCTTTAAGCTGCTTTCGCAATCCTTTGCGCCCTGCACGCCCTGTGCGTTGAACGCCGCGCGCATTGCCAAAATCTCGTCGTAGAACTCCGTCTTTTCTGCATATTCCCAAAAATATTCTTGATAGGGCACGTCGGAAAAGTTCCAAGGTTTCCACGTCATCAAGTAATGCACGATGCGCAAATCTTCGCGGGAAAGGCGTTCGGGATCGACGGGGGTTTTGTTCCAAGCGCGGGGCAGACGCAACGCACGCCCTGTGCGTTGAACGCCGCGCGCATTGCCAAAATCTCGTCGTAGAACTCCGTCTTTTCTGCATATTCCCAAAAATATTCTTGATAGGGCACGTCGGAAAAGTTCCAAGGTTTCCACGTCATCAAGTAATGCACGATGCGCAAATCTTCGCGGGAAAGGCGTTCGGGATCGACGGGGGTTTTGTTCCAAGCGCGGGGCAGACGCAACACTCTGTCTTGACAAAGTACGTTGAGGTAGTCCTCATCTTGGATTACGCTGAATTTATAAAGCTTTAACAGTTCTGCAAATTTGGGATAGAAGCCCTCGTCGCGGAAGGCTTTGAGGTTCATCAAAATGACGCCTGCGTTGAAAAAGTAGTCGGGGTTCAAGCCGTCCACTTCCGTGACGTAATTTTTGTAGATTTGGAAGCTGTTTACCCCCTCGCAAGGCGCGCCGCCGATGAGGTTGTTGCCCAGATCGTAATGATAGAGCGCGCTGATGTCCCCCAAAACGACGGTGTCGCAATCGAGATACAACGCCTTGTCGAACTGTGGGAACATTTCCGCAATGAACACGCGGAAGTAGGTGGTTTGGCTGTAATAATCGCGAATGTGCAAGTGCGCCGCAATTTCCTTTAAGCGTTCGGTGACGTCCACAAAGGTGATGTGGAAGCCTTCCTTTTGGTTGTAACGCAAAATCTTTTCTTCGTACGTTTTATCCACGCCCGAATTTAAGACGAACATTTCGTAGTCGTATTCGCGAGAAGAATTTTCGTAAATGGATTCTAAGGTGATGGAAAGGAAGGGCAGGTATTTATTGTCAGTGGCAAAGAAGATGGGCACGATGCCCTTTTTCGCCTTGGCTTCGCCACGCTTGTTTTCAGCCGCCTTCGATTCGCCTCTGTCTGCTTTTACGGGCGTGGTAAGAGGCACATCCGCCTCATTCCAGCCAAGTCTGCAAAAGCCTTGTTGTTGGGTATTACACATATCGTTTTATCCTCCGTTTGTTTCGGTGTTATGGTTTGTCGCGCGGCTGATTTTGACTTTGCCGTAAACGCTGCGTTTGCGTTTTCGGCGGTTGCCTACGCAGTCAAACGATATTATCATACCGCATTTTTTCAAAAAAAACAACCTATTGCACTCCCTTTCCTCTCTACCCCGTGAATTTGTCACTCTATCCTATGACATTTATCACTCTACTGAGGGTAGATAAGCACTCTACCCACAGTAGAATTATGATTTTTGGGAGATTTATCGGAAAAATGCGGAGGTTAGGCTTCGTTTTCCAACAAAATGGTCACGGGTCCGTCGTTATGCTGTTGGATTTGCATATCCGCGCCAAAAACTCCCTTTTTGACAGGAATGCCGTACGCAGCGAGTTGACGAATGGTATATTCGTACAACTGTTCGGCGCGTTCGGGGCGTTCCGCCAAGGTGAAACTGGGGCGATTTCCGTGCGACGCGTCGCCATACAATGTGAATTGCGAAACGAGAAGCACCTCCCCCCCCACGTCTTTGACCGAGAGGTTCATTTTGCCGTTCTCGTCTTCAAAAATGCGCAAGCCTGCAATTTTTTTGGCGATGTAGTCCGCCTGTTTTTCGGTGTCGCCGACCTTGACGCCGAGGAACACGGTAAGCCCGAAAGGAATGGAAGAAATCAGTTTGCCGTCTACCGACAGCGTGGTTTGTTTTACTCTTTGAACGACCGCTTTCACGAGCGCGCCTCCTTAAAAAAATATACGCAAAGAAACGCAGGGCAAAAACCCCACGTTTCCTGCGTGATCTTATACGATGATTTTTTCCGTTTAGAAATTAAACGCGGCTCATGTATTCGCCCGTTCTGGTGTCGATACGAATGGTTTCGCCTTCTTCCACGAACATGGGAACTTGAATGGTTGCGCCCGTTTCTACCTTAGCGTTCTTCATAACGTTGGTAGCGGTGTTGCCCTTAACGCCGGGTTCAGCTTCGATAACCTTCAATTCAACGAAGTTTTCGGGTTCAACCGAGAATGCCTTGCCGTAAAGGAATTTTACGGTTACGGTGTCGTTTTCCTTGATATACTTCAATGCGTCTTCTACCTGATCGAAGGTGAGCATTTCTTGGTTGTATTCTTCGTCCATGAAGACGTAGAATTCGCCGTCGTAGTAGGAATAGGTCATCTTCTTCGTTTCTACCTGCGCCGTTTCAAGCTTTGCGGTGGGGTTGAAGGTTTCTTGGGAAAGAACCTGACCCGTAACAACGTTCTTCAAGTTGCATCTTACGAACGCTGCGCCTTTACCGGGTTTAACGTGCTGGAATTCGGTTACAGTGTAAACGCCGCTCTTGTACTCGAAAGTAACACCTTTGCGAATATCGCCTGCCAAAATCTGTGCCATACAATTTTTCTCCTTGTATAC
>CAYRAY010000097.1:0-4498 GCA_964422405.1 uncultured Clostridia bacterium
CAGTGGTCGCAGGACATCGCTCTTCACGACGCTCTGACGAGCACTGAAACAACTTTCGCTGAGATTTACTCTGCGATGGTCTCGATCTTCTTGGTAGCGCTCAGGAAGCTGCTGACGATCACGATGACACAAGCCAGGATCAGGCAGACAGCTGCAGCGATGGTCACATAGAAGACCTGCCAGCCGATGGTATTGTTGGAAGCGTAGGAGAACAGGCCTGCAACCAGCATGACACGCTCGTTGATCAGGTTGCCAACGATGTACATGAAGGTAGCAATGGAGCCCAGACCGCAGACGGTACGGAGCAGGTCGCTCTTCGCAGCAACAGCCACAGAAGCAACGCTCAGCAGGACACCGACGACACCAGCAGCGATGCAGGTGGTCAGGGTGACCATTGCGTTGTCAACACTGATGTTGCTGCAGATCACGGTCGCAACGATACCAGCAATGCCCAGAACTGCGACAGCAACGTTCAGATAAGCGCCGACAGCCAGCTTGGACTTGCCTGCAAACTTCTCTTCCTTCTTGCTGCTCAGGACGTACATTGCAGCGCACAGGACCATCAGCACTGCGGAAACACCGATCGCAGCGTAGTAGGTGGTACGCCACCAGGGCATCTGCATCTCAATATGGGTCTCGCCTGCGTAACGGTTCATCAGGTGAGACTCAGACCATGCGAAGATGTTCTTGTGAACAGCTTCCTTCAGCTTGGCCTGCAGGTTTGCATCGCCATCGATGAAGTTCTTGTTCAGACCAGTACCCTCGTTGATCTGGTTGGTGAACAGGAAGCTGCTTGCCAGGGTGGTAGTGGTGTAGAAGCCGGACTGACCACGGGTATCGAAGCAGGTAGTACCGGAATTCAGGACGGCTGCCCACAGGTCAACGTCGTCGTAAATATCGGTAACAGCGTAGCCGATGAAGCCCCACTCGTTTGCCAGGATCTCAGTCATCAGACCGTAGCTGGTGGTGCACTCCACGCCGCCGATCTTGGAGAAGGAGGTCATCAGACCGCGCATACCAGCATTGTACTCTTCGGTATCGTACTTGGTAGCCTCGAATGCGTACTGGTAAGCACGCAGCTCGACTTCACGAGCTCTCTGCTCGGTCATCCAGGGAGAAACGCCGCCACGGTCAGTTTCCTGGTCGTTGAAGGCAAAGTGCTTGGGAGCAGCGATCAGGCCGTACTCAGAAGCGCCGATCGCAAATTCCATAGCAGCAACACCGGACAGGATGGGATCCTCAGAGTAGTACTCGCCGTTACGGCCGTTGTAAGCGTGACGGTGGGTATTCAGGCCGGGGCCCCACAGGATGTTGATGCCGGTGAACAGAGACTCCAGACCAGTGAAGGAGCCCAGCTCGTACATCAGCTCAGGGTTAAAGGAGGAAGCAGCCAGAGGAGCGTTGCCGAAGACCTCGGGATGCCAGTTGCCGTTGGGGTCAGATGCGGAGATAGCCCAGGGAGCGTCGGGGTCCTTGGTTGCGTTCAGAGCGACAGCAACACCGTTACCGGCGTTCTCGGTCATGTAGGTCTCAACAGCACCGATGGACTCAGCACCGGGGATGGAGGGACCGCCGAAGGTGAAGATGTACATAGCCTCTTCCAGAGTCAGCTGCTCCAGGAAGTCGTCCCACTTGGGATCGTCGTATGCAACACCGTACATATCAGTGATGTGGATGCCGTGATCAACGCCCCAGACGATGTCGGAGGTGTCATCACCAGTCTGCAGCTCGTAGTACTTGCCGTTCAGGTGATCCATCAGCAGCTGGCTGGTGATCTCCATGTTCACATAGCTCTTGGGCCAGGTTGCCTCCCAGTCTGCACGAGACAGGTAGGTAACTTCGCCGGGCTGGTAGTAGTTCCAGTCAGAGTAAGGCAGCTGGTTGGAGATCGCATAGCCGGTCTTGGAGATGGAGAATGCAGTCTTGGAGATGAAGTCCTCGTCGATGTCCTTCATGTAGACAGCATTTGCAGTGCCGGTGCCGATCATCTTGGTCTCGTCCATACCCTGAGCGACCATGATGTTGTTCAGAGCATTGTGAGCGCCGTTGCCGACAGAGAAGTAGTAAGCACCGGGATCCATGATGAAGGTACCGGTGGTGCCGTCAGCATTCTTGTGGTTCATGTCGTAGGAAGCGATATACTGCATATCGACCTTGACATTCACGACCTCAGAAGCGCCCGGCTCCAGAACGCTGGACTTCTCAAAGTTCAGCAGCTGGATAGCAGCCTTCTCCACGCCGCCCTCGTAGTAGGGAGCCTGACCGTAGACCTGCACAGGGGTCTTGCCGGCGACCTTGCCGGTGTTGGTAACAGTAACGGGGAAGGTTGCGTAGACATTGGGGGTACCATCCTCGGCAATGTCGATCTCCCAGACGGGCTCGCCCATGTCGAAGTCGAAGGTGGTGTAGCTCAGACCGTAACCGAAGCCGTAGGTAACTTCGTCGTCATAGTTCCAGCCGCCGTTGGAAGCGTAAGCGCCCATGGTGGAGTCCGCATTGTGGACACCTGCGACTGCATCGTAGTAACGGGTCTCGTAGTAACGGTAGCCAACGTAGATGTTCTCAGCCTCGATCGCATAAGCGCCGGGGTTGAAGCCGATGACGCCGCCGCTGCGGGTAACTTCGTCAGCGTTTGCGTAGTACAGACGGCCGAAGTTCTGCATTGCGGGAGCAGACATGTTCTTTGCAGTGAAGATGTCGAACAGGCCGCCGGAGGGGCTGGTCTTGCCGCTCAGCAGGTCAGCAATGCCCAGGTTGCCGTAGCAGCCAACAGAGCCGATCCACATGATAGCGTCGATCTCGGGGTCGTTCTTCAGCTCTGCGATCTCCACAGAAGCAGAGGAAGCGATCAGGACGATGACCTTGTCAGAAGCTTCCTTCGCCAGAGCGATCATGTCCTTCTCGTTGGTGGTCAGCTCAAAGGGCTCAGTGGAGCCGAGGCCGTCCACAACGCCGCCGGGCAGGTAGTCGATGGACTCGCAGGAGGGACGGGCAATGTAGACGATGGCAGCATCGCCGTAGGTAGCAAAGCTGGACTTGTAGTCTGCATTGACGCCAGCGATCTCCTTCAGAGAAGGCTCGCCCGGATCGTAGACCTCTGCGGCACCCTCGTTCTCAACGTGCTTGTAGACGTTGGTGTTCAGGTTCTCGTAGATGTCGATCATGGTCTGGTTCAGGTTGAAGCCTGCGCCGTCAAACTCGAACTCCTGGCCGTTCCAGCCGCTGATGGTCGGGCCGCCAGAAGAACCGCTGCTGTTGCTCACACTTCTGGTGATAGTGTTTGCAAAGTTGGTCTTGTTCTGGGACAGAGCCTGCTCCAGAGAGATGTACACGCCCTGTGCCTTCACACCGAAGCTGGAACCCAGCAGGTTCACATGAGAACGGATGCCCAGCAGGGTGACGTTGGAGCCTGCAGCCAGGGGCAGTGCGTTGTTCTCGTTCTTCAGCAGAACAGCGCCCTCGGCAGCCTCACGGCGGCCCAGGTCGATCGCAGCCTGGATCAGAGCAGTGGAATTGCCGGTGCCGTCCTCGTTCAGGAACTCGCCGGTCGGCTTGTATTTGGTGTACAGATCCTCAGGTCTCTCAGAGACCATCTTGGAGCTGGTCGTACCCAGGTAGGTGTCGATGGTGCCGGCATTGGCTTCCAGAACAGTACCCAGGATGACGGACAGAGCCAGAATAATACACATTACACTGGTCAGACCGCGCCAAAGTGCTTTTTTCTTTGTAAGCATTTCTTGTTTCTCCTCCTATTTTTTTTAGGCCTTCTCCTCATTTCGGGGCGCTGCAGCCTCCGGCGATATCCCTACTTTTCGCTTTTGGCACAGAACATTCCCTCCACGAGAGTGCCCTTTCAGAAGAATGTTAATATTTTTTCGTTACAAATTCAACAATTTGCGAAAAGTGGTCGATTTGCGTGAATAAGTGGTTTTCACGTGTCAAAAAGACACGTTCCATGTTGTGCATCTCTCACAAATATTTTTTTCATTTCGAAGTATCCCGGTTGCTTGTTGCAATTTTTCCGCTCTTTCTTCAGAGCTTCCTCAGGAGTTCTTTAAAAGTTCTTCCATCATTCTTTCGACACACCAAACGCTGTGTCTCTGTACCAGCGAAAGAGCCACGCTCTCCCTGCACCTGCCCAAAAACGCCGCGTGAGAAGCCACTCTGCGTTTTGGGGGTTCGAGCAAGGACAGGCATTCCATGTACCCTGTTTTTGATATGTGTTTAAAGTAATTTATATAAAAAGGAAAAACCGCCCAGATTCTTACGGATCCAAGCGGTTTTTCTTGGAGCTGGTGACAGGAGTTGAACCTGCAACCCACTGATTACAAATCAGTTGCGCTGCCATTGCGCCACACCAGCTCATCATATCCAAGGCTTCTCCGTCCCATCCGGCACAAATCAGCCTTGAAACAGGATACCAGAAAACCGTCCGTTTGTCAATATGTTCCGCTGCAAACCATCCTGCTTTCCGGTAAGGAGAGATGGACAAAATGCC
>CAYRAY010000098.1:0-4489 GCA_964422405.1 uncultured Clostridia bacterium
CTAATTTATGGGATTTTAAAAAAACGATAGTGTCCGAAACTTTTTGTCGCTGTCCGAAATTGTATCAAAATAGGTAGTGGCACACATTTAAAAAGCATAGGTTTGATACGTTACGTGTCAGATTTTTCTTTACATATGTAAAGCGTAATAACAATCTAATATAAGTAATTTTAATATTTATCGGCTTGCCGTTGTGGGTATAGCCGATAATATTTTTTAAGTATGCGCCACAATGCGCGCAGAGAAACACTATTTTTGCCGTATAAGCGCTTGAATAAATGCGCGGGATATGGTATAATGGAATTAGTTGGATTAAAATACAGGTGACGAAATGAAGGATTTTTACGGCAACGATGCAACAAGATTGAAGGATAAAAAGTTGTTTTTGTTTGATATGGACGGCACGATTTATCTTGGGGATACCTTGTTTGAAGGCGTGCCTGCTCTGTTGCAAAAAATCGTGGACAAAGGGGGCAGGTACGTGTTCATTACGAATAATGCCTCTAAATCCGTGTCCGATTACGTGGCGAAATTGCACCGACTCGGTTTGATGAATGTGACGAAAGAACACTTTTTTACGTCCGCGCAGGCGACGCTGATGCTGTTGAAGGAAAAGCACGCAAACGATTTGATTTATTTGCAGGGTACGAAGTCGCTGGTGGACGAATACAGAGCGAGCGGTTTGCGGATTGTGACCGAATACACGGAGGGCGTCGGCGCGATTGTGGTGGCGTTCGATACGGAATTGACGAGCGAAAAAATGTACAATACGTCCAAAATGCTGACGAAACACGACGTGCCGTATTACGCGACGAATCCCGATTGGGTTTGCCCCGTGGAGTTTGGGTATATCCCCGACTGCGGTTCGATGTGTCAGGGGTACGAGCGCGCGACAGGCAAAAAGCCTGTGTTTATCGGCAAGCCGCAACCGACGATGGTGTTCGAGGTGATGAAGAAATTCGGCGCGAAACCGGAAGAAACGGTGGTGATCGGCGATCGGTGTTATACGGACATTGCGTCGGGCAACAATGCGGGCGTGGACACGATTTGCGTGCTGAGCGGCGAGGTGACGCTTGCGGAAGTGAACGAGGCGCAGGGCGCGGAAAAGCCTACTTTTTTATTCAATCACGTCAAGGAGCTATTGCTGTAAGTTGCGCATAGCGCTCTGACGGTTTTAAGGCGGATTGTTTGTGGAGGATATTTATAAAAGGCACGGGAGTTGATCTCGCGTCTTTTTTGTTTATTTGGGGCATTTTTGGTCATAGTGTTTGTATGGAAAAGCGTATCTTAAAAATGAAAAACCTAACGTTTGACGTAGTGTTAGCGTGTTGGCGTGCGTTCTTGAATGGAGTGTCGTGCTTGTATGGGGTGCGCTTCTATCAGAAATATTTTTTGGACTAAAATACACTCCATTCACACCCAAAGTGGTTTCAGTAGGTATGACACCCCAAGGGGCATCCGCTCGGATTTCGTCCTCGGTTGGTATAACAAGGCGGATTTGGGGCAAAACCCTCCGTACGGTATGTCAAAGTGATAATATTTTATACAAAAACCACGCGCGGAAGATAAACAAAACAACTTTTTGTTAAGTTTGGGTCAAAAATTATGAAAAAATTTGTAAAAACACAAAAAAACTTTTAGGTAGGTACTTGATTTATATAAGATTCTCGTGTATAATAGAAGTGCTGGGTCGGGCGGCGTAATGCGCTCGGCAAAGTATGAATTAAAAAACCTTTCGGAGGGAAAGTTATTATGGCAGAATGCAGATACGTCGGGGGGTATCCCGTAATCGGTATCCGTCCTATCGTGGACGGCAGAAGAGGACCTATGCAGCTTCGTGAAAGCTTGGAAGGTCAGGTTATGGCGATGGCAAACGCCGCGAAAAAGCTGTTTGAAGAAAATCTTTTCTATTCCAACGGCGAGCACGTGAAGGTCGTTATGGCAGATTCGTCCATCGGGCGCGTCCCCGAAGCGGCGGCTTGCGCAGAAAAGTTTAAGAGAGAGGGCGTAGACATCACCCTTTCCGTTACGCCTTGCTGGTGCTATGGCAGCGAAACGATGGATATGGACCCCACCACGATCAAAGCGGTTTGGGGCTTTAACGGTACGGAACGTCCCGGTGCGGTATATCTTGCCGCAGTTTTGGCGGCACACGCACAAAAGGGTTTGCCTGCGTTCGGTATTTACGGTCACGAAGTGCAAGACCGTGACATGGTGACGACGATTCCCGACGACGTAAAAGAAAAGTTGTTGCGTTTCGGTCGCGCGGCGGTTGCTGTGGCAACGATGCGCGGTAAGTCCTACTTGCAAATCGGTTCGCAATGTATGGGTATCGCAGGTTCGATTATCGACCAAGACTTTATGGAATCCTACCTCGGTATGCGTGTAGAATCCGTAGACGAAGTGGAAATTCTGCGCCGTATGGAAGAAGGTATTTACAACGAAGAAGAATATCAAAAGGCGTTGGCATGGACGAAGGAACACTGCAAAATGGGCAGAGACGACAACCCCGAAAGCGTGGAATTCCTTGGCAAAGAACGCCGTATCAAATTCACGGACGAAGAAAAAGAAAAGCAGTGGGAATTCACGGTGAAGATGTATTGCATCATCAAGGATTTGATGGCGGGCAACAAAAATCTTCCCGATGGTTTTGAAGAAGAAAAAGTCGGTCACAACGCCATCGCAGGCGGTTTCCAAGGTCAACGTCAATGGACAGACCACTGGCCCAATTGCGACTATCCCGAAGCTTTCCTTAGCTCCACGTTCGATTATCAAGGCGCGCGCGAACCATTCACTTTGGCAACCGAAAACGACGTTTTGAACGGCTTGGGTATGTTGTTTATGCGCTTGCTTACGCACCGCGCACAGATTTTTGCCGACGTGCGTACGTATTGGTCGGGCGAAGCAACCGAGCGCGTTACCGGCTATAAGTTGGAGGGCAAGGCAAAGGAAGCAAATGGTATCATTCACCTTTTGAACTCCGGCGCGGCTTGCTTGGACGCTTGTGGTGAATGCAAGGACGAAAACGGCAACCCCGTAATGAAGAAGTGGTGGGAAGTCACCGACGAAGATATCAAGAAGATGACGGACGCTACCGTTTGGTGCGAAGCGGGCTTTGATAACTTCCGCGGCGGCGGTTTCTCTAGCCACTACACAACGAGGGCGGAAATGCCTTGTACTATGATTCGTTTGAACCTTGTTAAGGGTCTTGGTCCCGTATTGCAGATTGCAGAAGGCTGGACGGTGAACCTTCCCGACGAAGTATCCGATCAGCTTATGGAAAGAACCAACCCCACGTGGCCTTGCACTTGGTTTGCGCCTCGTTGCGATGGCAAGGAAGGCAGCCCCTTCAAGACGGCGTATGAAGTTATGCAAAATTGGGGTGCGAACCACGGCGCAATTTCCTACGGCCATATTGGTGCGGACTTGATCACGATGTGCTCGATGTTGCGTATCCCCGTATGTATGCACAACGTTCCCGAAGACGACATCTATCGTCCCGCGGCTTGGAATGCGTTTGGCATGGACAAGGAAGGACAGGATTATCGCGCTTGCCAGACCTATGGTCCTTTGTATAAGAGCTATAAATAAGTTTTGATACTTCGAAAAATATAGAAATTGAATGCCGCCCAAGGCAAAGCCTTGGGCGACTATTTCTTTTTTGTCATGATATGTTTTGCGTGTGTTTTTTTTCGATTTTGACGAAATAGGCATACCAGGTATGCGGTGAACGGATTTTTCTTCCGCGTAGCGGCTCTGTTGTCGATAAAAAAAATTACAGAAAATTTTGCAAAACTACTTGACAGGAACGCCGCCTTGTGGTATATTATAATCAATATTCAATCTCAATAAGGAAATTTTATGCAGGAACGGCAGACCAAACAAAAAACGATTATCTACGAGGCGCTGAAAACGCTGGACCACCCGACGGCAACGGAGGTGTACGGGTACGTGCGAGAACGTTACCCCACTCTTTCGCGCGCGACGGTGTTTCGTGTGTTGGGAGGTTTTGCGGAAAACGGTCGGGCGTTGGAGCTGCGCGCTGCAGGCGACGAGGTGCGCTACGATTTTAATGTACAGCCGCATTGTCACGTTCGGTGCGAGGGGTGCGGCAGGGTGGCCGATGTGCAAATGCCGAGCTTGGACGGGGAATTTTGCGCTACGGCAGACCACGGTTTTTTGATCCGTGGCTATCGGTTGGAGTTTTTCGGGCTGTGTAAGGCGTGCCGAGAGGGCTTGGAAAGCTGAACGAAGATTCGTGTTTTTTCGCATAAGATTTTTTGCGAAACGGGAAAAAAACGTTGACATTTTGCGCAAAAGGATATATAATATTATCGTTGAGTCGCGGTTGCGCGGCGCAACGTTGAAAATGCAGGTGTCGCCTAGCGGT
Source organism: uncultured Clostridia bacterium (assembly GCA_964422405.1). Lineage (GTDB taxonomy): Bacteria > Bacillota > Clostridia > Christensenellales > Borkfalkiaceae > Scatosoma. Next base: position 4,391 of record CAYRAY010000098.1, read on the forward strand.
ATGGCGGCAGCTTCCCAAGCTGTTCCCGGCGAGTTCGACTCTCGTCACCTGCTCCATTTAAAAAGCATAGGTTTGATACGTTATGTGTCAGACCTTTTT
>CAYRAY010000099.1:0-4473 GCA_964422405.1 uncultured Clostridia bacterium
AAATATATCGGCAGAACCTTCATCGAACCGGGACAAAACCACCGTGAGGACAAGGTAAAAATTAAATTGAACCCCGTCCGCGAAACGATCAACGGCAAACGCGTGGTCTTGGTGGACGATTCCATCGTCCGCGGCACGACCATGGCGCGCGTGGTACGGCTTTTGCGCGATGCAGGCGCAAAGGAAATCCACGTCCGTTCGTCCGCTCCGCAATTCTTAAACCCCTGCTATTACGGCACGGACATCTCCTCGCGCGAGTCGTTGATTGCTTGCAAGCACACCACCGAGGAAATGGCAAAAATCTTCGGCGCGGATTCTGTGGGCTTCTTGCCCGTAGAGTGCGTGTTCAAGCTTGCCGAAGGAGGAAAGTGCAAGGGCTATTGCGCGGCTTGTTTCAACGGCGACTATCCCACGCAGATTCCCGAACCGACGTCGGGCAATAAATACGATCGGAAAATTTCCGAAAAGACAAAATAAAAAATTATACAACGGAGGAAGTAGACATGGCAATTTCTTATAAGGATAGCGGCGTAGACGTAACCAGAGGCTACAAAGCGGTGGAGTTGATGAAAAAACACGTAAAATCCACCTATAATCAAAACGTAATCGGCGACCTCGGCTCGTTCGGCGGTTTCTATTCTATCGCTGACGAAAAAATGGAAGAACCTGTCCTCGTTGCAGGCACGGACGGCGTAGGCACCAAGCTCAAATACGCCTTCTTGTTGGAAAAGCACGATACTATCGGTATCGATGCCGTGGCAATGTGCGTAAACGACGTCGTTTGCCAAGGTGCAAAACCTTTGTTCTTTCTCGACTATTACGCTTGCGGCAGATTGTATCCCGAAGCGGAATCGGACGTTGTAAAGGGCATTGCGGAAGGTTGCCGTCAGGCAGGTTGCGCGCTCATCGGCGGCGAAACGGCGGAAATGCCCGGTTTCTACCCCGACGGCGAATACGACTTGGCAGGGTTTGCCGTCGGTATCGTCGATAAAAAGAAGGTCATCAACGGCAAAAATATCACGGCAGGGGACGTTATCATCGGTTTGCGCTCCACGGGCGTACATTCCAACGGCTATTCCCTTGTTCGCAAACTCTTTGGCGACAGCGACAGAGCGGCTTTGGAAACGTATGATGAGGAACTCGGCGCTACTCCTGCGGAAGTGTTGTTAAAGCCCACCCGTATCTACGTGCAGAGCATTTTGACCCTCCTTCAAAAGGCAGAAGTGAAGGGCATCGCCCACATCACGGGCGGCGGCTTTATCGAAAATCTTCCCCGCATTTTGCCCGAAGACGTTTCGGCGGAAATTGATACGCATTCGTACGAACTTCCCGCCGTGTTCAAAGTTATGCAAAAGCGTTCGGGTCTTACCGATACGCAAATGTACAACACTTTCAATATGGGCATCGGTATGATGGTCGTTGTTGCGCCTGATCATGTAGAGTCGGCGTTGCAAAGCTTGAAAGCCACGGGCGAAGACGCGCTTGTCATCGGTCAAATCGTCAAGGGTAACAAGCAAGTGCTGTTCAAATAAGGGTATGGCAATGGAAAGAAAAATTGCGGTATTTGCATCGGGCGGCGGCACGGATTTTCAGTCCGTCATCGATGCAAACGAACGCGAAAACTTTTGCACAATCGCCTATTTAATCGCGTCCAAAGCGGAAATCGGCGCTATCGACCGTGCAAAAAAACAGAATATCCCCGTCATCGTCTACGATAAAACGATAGAAAGCAAGGCGAACTTTTATGCGCGCGTCGCAAAAATTTTGCAGGATAGCGGCGTAGACTTTTTGGTGTTGGCAGGTTGGTTGCTTGTCGTTCCGCCCGAATTTATTCAGCAGTTCGAAGGGCGAATCATCAACATTCACCCCTCGCTCATTCCCTCGTTTTGCGGTATGGGCTATTACGGACTCCGCGTCCATCAGGCGGCGATTGACTACGGCGTAAAACTCAGCGGCGCAACCGTGCATTTTGTGGAGGCGGATGTGGACGGCGGCGCAATCCTTATGCAACGCGCAGTACCCGTGCTTTCGGACGACACCCCCGAAAGTTTGCAGGCAAGGATATTAAAGGAAGAGCATCAAATGTTGCCGTTGTGCGTCAAATTGCTTTGCGAAGGTAAGGTGCACAAAATCGGCAGAAATGTCTATATAGACGAAGAATCCATATAAGGAGAAAACAGGGTAGATGAACGTTTTGGTAATCGGCAACGGCGGCAGAGAGCACGCCGTTGTGCGCGCGTTAAGCAATTCTCCGCGCGTCGAAAAAATTTACGCTATGAAAGGCAACGCAGGCATTGCGGAGCTTGCAGAATGCGTCAACGTAGACTATTGCAATGCGACAGCCGTCGGCGATTGGGTAGACGCCCACCCCGACGTGGATTTCACTATCGTCACCCCCGACGATCCGCTTGCACTCGGCGTGGTGGACGAGTTAGAGTACCGTGGTCATCGCGCGTTCGGACCCCGCAAAAACGCGGCGATTATCGAAGCAAGCAAAGCCTTTTCCAAGTCGTTGATGCAAAAATACAACATTCCCACCGCCGCCTATCAAACGTTTACTTCGTGCGTAAAAGCCAAGGCATATTTGCAAACTTGCCCCCTGCCTGTCGTTTTAAAGGCAGACGGACTTGCCCTCGGCAAAGGCGTTTTAATTTGTCGCACGCGCGAAGAAGCCTTGCAAGGCATTGACGAAATGATGCTCGGCGGAAAATTCGGTGCGGCTGGCAATACCGTCGTCGTGGAAGAATTTTTAGAGGGGGCGGAAGTTTCCTGTCTTGCCTTTACGGACGGAAAAACCATTTTGCCCATGTTGACCAGTTGCGACCATAAGCGCGCCAAGGACAACGACGAAGGTTTAAACACAGGGGGTATGGGTACTTTTTCTCCTGCGCCCTTCTTCGGCGAAAAATCGCAAAACGAAGTTATGGAAAAGATTATGTTGCCTACCGTCCGCGCCATGAACGCAGAGGGCAGAACTTTTAAAGGCGTGTTGTACTTCGGGTTGATGAAGACCAAGGACGGCTATAAAGTCATCGAATACAATGCCCGCTTCGGCGATCCTGAAACACAGTCCATCTTACCCATGCTCAAAACGGATATCATGGACGTGTTCGAGGCGGTGGTAGACGATCGGCTTTCGGAGCTTCGCTTAGAGTGGGAGGACGGCGCTTGCGTTTGCTTGGTGCTTGCCAGCGGCGGCTACCCCGAAAAATACGAAAAAGGCAAACCGATCACCTTCGGCACGCTGGATAGCGACGTGTTCGTTTATCACGCAGGCACGGCTAAAAAGGACGGGGTGTTGGTGACGAACGGCGGCAGAGTCCTCAACGTCGTCGCCAAGGGCAAAACGTTAGAAGAGGCCCGCCAAAAGGCGTACGAAAACGCAAAAAATATTCATTTCGACGGTATGTACTATCGCAACGACGTCGGCATTAAATATCGAGATATCGCAAGGGAGTAACAGAATGATTTACAGAATTTATGTAGAAAAGAAAGACAACGTGCAGGCGCGTTCCGAGGCGTCGAATATCAAAAACCTTTTGAATATCAAGGCGGAGGACTTTCGTCTGATTCTCCGTTACGATGTAGAAGGGCTCAGTAAGACGGAATTTAACGCCGCGCTCAATACGGTATTTTCTGAACCGCCCGTCGACAACGTCTATTTGGAAAAGTTGGATATTCCCGAAGGCTATAAGCATTTTTCCGTCAGCTATTTGCCCGGTCAGTACGATCAGCGTGCGGACAGCGCGGCGCAGTGCGTGCAGCTCCTCACCCAAAAATCCCGCCCCGACGTTAAGTGCGCAAGGGTCTACCTTGTCAAGGGCGTAACGGACGAAGAATTTGCGGCAATCAAAAAGCAGATTATCAATCCCGTCGAAAGTGAAGAAGTAGGCGCGGAAAAACCCGAAAAACTCTCTCGCGATAAAACGATCGGCGACCCCGTGCAAGAAATTGCAGGGTTTATCGCCATGTCCGACGAGGAAATCGAGGCGTACCACAAGCAAGTCGGCTTTGCTATGAGCGTTGCCGATCTGCGTTTCGTTCGTCAATATTTCCAAACGGAAAAGCGCAACCCTACCGAAACGGAACTCAAAGTCATCGATACGTATTGGTCGGACCATTGCCGCCACACCACGTTCGCAACCGAACTGAAGCAGGTCAAAATCTCCTCGCAAAATCAGCGTATTCATCAAACGTATCATTTGTACGAGGAGTTGTTCCAAGAACTCAACGGTCATCGCCCCGAAAAATATCCTTGCCTTATGGATTTGGCAACGATTGCAGCAAAAAAACTGAAAAAGGACGGCGTTTTAGACAATCTTGACGTTTCGGACGAAATCAACGCTTGCTCCATTCAAATCAAAGCCAACATCGACGGGGAAGACCAAGACTACCTCGTTATGTTCAAAAACGAAACGCACAACCACCCCACCGAAATCGAACCGTTCGGCGGTGCGGCAACCTGTCTCGGCG
>CAYRAY010000100.1:0-4432 GCA_964422405.1 uncultured Clostridia bacterium
CGTCTATGGACATTTTGGTGCCGTCGAATTTGGAGCGGTTGCTGTTTGAAATTTGCGGCAGGGACAGCAAGATGATTGCCGACCGCATGGAGAATTTGGCAAAGAACAAGACGTATGCCATTACCACGCCCGAAAAGAAGATTTTGGACGAGGAATTCTTTGCAGGCTACGCCACCGAGGACGCGACCGTAGAGGCGATGTACGAAATTTTTGACGAATTCGGCTATGCGATGGACACGCACACGGGCGTTGCGCTGGCGGTGTATATGCAATATAAAGAGGAATTGTACAAGGTGGACGAAAAGGACAACACGCCCATCATCGTGCTTTCCACCGCCAACCCCTATAAATTCCCGCAGGACGTATTGTACGCCCTGTCTGGCAACGACGTAAAGGACAGCTTTAAGGGGATTAAGCGTTTGCAGCTTTTGACGGCGATGAAACCGCCCAAGAGCTTGTTGGAACTGCGTTATCGTACTCCTCGGTTCAAGACCAAAATCAAAAAGGACGCACGCGCTATGGCGGACGTGGTCATGAAGTTGGTGGACGGGGAAATTGTACCCGTGCCCGATAAAAAATAAGCCGCGATAGAAAAATGGCTTAACAAAGCGATTATTTTTGATAGACAAGTGACAGACTCCGTTTTTTCCTGTGAATAACGACAAAAAACGCGGGTCTGCATTTGCATTTTATAAGGGAATATGGTATACTGATTAAGGATGGGTTGCACGCCGATTTTGGTCAAGCGCATAAAGCGGCAGGCAAAAAACCGACGGCAGAACGCAGAAGGCGGAAACACTGCTTCCGTAAATGCAACGAAATGCGGAAAAACAACGCAAAGCGCAACGCCGCTTTTGGAGGAGTATGTTTGGTTACGTGCGTACGGATTTGCCGTACTTGTATATAAAAGACGATAAATTGTATAAAGCCATGTATTGCGGCGTGTGCAAAGGCATTGCGGAAGTGTGCGGCAACACGGCGCGTATGGGGCTTTCGTACGACGTGACGTTCCTTTCCGTCATTCTGCACAATATCCGCGGCGAGGACGTGAAGATTGAAAAGGACCATTGCCTGACCCATGCTATTCGCTCCAAGGATATGGCGGAAGTGGACGAGCTGACGAGGCGGCTCGGCGCGCTGAACACGCTGTTGGTGTATTATAAGTATACCGACGATATCGAGGACGGCGACCGCGGCAGAGGCAAGCGGCTTTGGTTTAAGGAAGGGTATAAACGCGCCAAAAAGCGGTATCCTGAAATAGAGAGGATCGTGCGTAAAAATTTGGCGCGGCAGGCGGAAACGGAACGCCAAAAGACGGACAGCATCGATCGGGCGGCGGACGCCACGGCAGAGATGTTGGCAGAGTTTTCCGATTACGCGTTAGAGGACAAAGCCACCAAGGCGACGCGGAATTTGTTTTACGCGCTGGGCAAGTGGATTTATTTGATTGACGCCTTGGACGATTATGACAAGGACGTAAAGAAAGGGGCGTATAATCCCTTTGTGCTTTGTTTCGGCGCGGAGAGCAAAGCGGCGCTGCTGTCGGGCGAACACGGCGACGACGTGCGGTTTGCCTTTCAGGCGATTTTTTACGACATTCGCGAGAATTTATCGGAGATTACCTTCCGTTTCAATCGGGATTTGCAGGACAATATTTTGTTGCGCGGCTTGCCTTCCGTCACTAAACAGGTCATGGAAAAGTGCAACTGCAAGGGCAAGGCTTGCAAGGGGAAAAAGGGCGAAAACGCGGAAAAATAAGCGAGAGAATTCACTAAGAAAAATTATGCGGCGAAAGCCGAATGGAGATAGAGATGAAAGAAAATTACCAACTTCTCGGACTGACCGAGGACGCGACGGACGAGGAGATTACCGCGCGTTACAACGAATTGCGCGACAAGTGCAAAGAGGACAGATGGTTAGACGGGGAACGCGGCAACGAAGCAGCGAAAATGCTGACGAAGTTAGAGGTTGCCTATAACGAGATTATGACGGAGCGCAAGGAGCGCAGCAGCAACACCACGGGTAAGGACGCCTTTGAGGAGGTTGCCGAGCTGATCCGTCAAGATAAAATTTCCGAAGCGCAAGATCTGTTGGACAACTTCAACGAACGCCCTGCCGAGTGGCATTATATGCAGGCGGTGGTCTATTATAAAAAGAATTGGACGAACGATAGCAAAAAACAGCTGGAAATTGCCATTCAAATGGACCCCGATAACAACAAATACCGCACTGCGTACGGCAAGATGAATGCCAAAAAGGAATACGAACAGAAGTCCGCGCAACAAAACCAACCTGCCCAACGCCCGATGGACGAAGGGGAGCAGATGGGTGGCGGAAACGTCTGTTCGGACTGCTTGTCTTGTTGCTATGCCACCATTTGCGTAAACTGCCTTTTCAACTGCTGCTGCGGTTGCCGTTGACGGGTTAGGCAACAGAATGCGTAAAATTACGGCTTACGAAATTGCATTGTCCGCCCTTGCGTGCGGCATTGCGACGATGTTTTTGACGGTGGGGATTTACTCGGAGATTTTTCTGTTGACGTCCTATTTGTTGGCGTCCGTCGCCTTGACGTTGCCTTTGGCAAAACAGAGCTGGCGCGGATATGCGCTGTCCTATATATCGACCTGTATCCTCACCTTTATTTTTACTTCGTGGAAGTTTTGGGATTTGCTGCCCTTTATCGCCTTTTTCGGGTTGCACCCGTTGGCGAACGAGTTGCAGGAAAAGCATAAAATCAACGGCGTGCTTTCCTTTCTTGTGAAAGCGGCTTGGTTTGACGGCGTATTGTATTTGATTTGGCGGTTCATTTTTGATATGACCACCAACGTTGCCGTGTTGGATAAGTATATTGTATGGTTCGTCGTCATCGGCGGCACGCTGTTTTTCGTGCTGTACGATCTTGCGCTTTGCAAATGTCGGCGGCTGGTGGGGAATCTGGTTAAACGGATTACCAAATAAAAAACAAGGAGGGGCTTATGGTACAAAAAAACGATGTGGTATGCGCCGTCACCGAGGGACTTGGTTCTAACGGCGAAGGGATTTTGCGTTATGAAGGCATTACCTTTTTCGTTCCTGCGTGTCTGCCGGGCGAAAAGGTGCGTTTCCGCGTGTTGAAAGTGAAGGGCAACGTCGGTTATGGCAAGGTGGAAGAAATTTTGACCCCTGCCGAAGAACGGGTGCGCCCCAAATGCCCCGTGTTTTTGAAGTGCGGCGGTTGCTGTTTGCAACATTTGGAGTATGAGTCGCAACTCGCCTACAAATCCAAAACGGTGAAGGATGCTTTGCGTAAAATCGGCGGTTTGCACGTGCGTGTGCCGAATGCCGTGCGCAGCGACTTGCCCTATGGCTATCGCAACAAGCTGCAAATTCCCGTCGGCATGGATAAAAACGGCGAAAACGTCATCGGTTTTTATGCCGAACACAGCCACCGTATCATTCCCGTTTCGTCGTGCGCCATTCACCCCGATTGGGCAGAAAAACTGATTGCCTGCGTCAAACGGTATATGACGGAGTGCGCGGTGAAGGGGTATGACGAGGTGCAAAAAACGGGCGCGGTGCGGCATATCGTCGCGCGCGAAATCGACGGAAAATACATCGTTACCCTCGTTACTGCCAAGCGGAATTTGCCCAACATAAACTACCTTGCTGAAATGCTTTGCGCGCAGTTCGGGGAAGTGACTCTGTACCTCAATTTCAACGATGCGGACACGAACGTGATTTTCGGAAAAGAGTTTCAACTCGTACATGGTACGGGCTTTTTCGAGGGAACGGAGCACGGAATCCGTTACGAGGCAGGGCCCGTTACCTTTTTGCAGGTTAACGAAAACGTGCGTACCAAGCTGTATAAGGACGCCTTGAAGTCGGTGTGCAAAGACGGCGACGAGGTGGTTGTGGACGCCTATTCGGGCGGCGGTCTTTTGACGGCGATGATTGCCAAAAAAGCCAAGCGCGTGTACGGAATCGAGCTGGAACCGGAAGCTTCCCGTTGCGCCGATTCGTTAAAGATGAAAAACGGCTTGGGCAATATGACGAACATTTGCGGCTACGTCGAAGAAGAACTTGCTGCCGTTTTGGAAAAGGAAAAAGGGGAAAAGTTACGCTTGATTTTGGATCCGCCGCGCGCAGGTATTGCGCGTAGCGTGCTGTTTGCTCTGCTTAAAAGCGGCATTCCGCAACTGACCTTAATCAGCTGTAACCCTGCCACGCTGGCGCGCGATTTGGGCGTTTTGACGGGCAGATTGATAGAAATCGAGGGCGAGCTGGTGAAAAATCCTGCCTACGCCGATGTACCAGAAGGGGAAACCTTGGCGGGATATTATCAGGTGGAAAGCGTACAGCCGTACGATATGTTCCCCCAAACCAAGCACGTGGAGACGATTGTCCTTCTTTCCAAGGGAGAGGTCGACTCGAAAAAGGTGCGTGTGGAGTTCTC
>CAYRAY010000101.1:0-4382 GCA_964422405.1 uncultured Clostridia bacterium
GATTGACGTCGAAAAGACGAAAAATCTGTTCGACGGCGAACTTCTGATTGTGTCCACAGGCTCGCAAGGCGAACCCATGTCCGCGTTGACGCGTATGGCATCGGGGGATTTCAACAAGGTGACGATTGGCGAAAACGACACCATCATCATCTCCGCCAACCCCATTCCGGGCAACGAAAAGATGATTTATCGTGTCATCAACAACCTCTATAAAAAGGGCGCGCGCGTCGTGTACGAAAGTTTGGAAAAAATCCACGTTTCCGGACACGCTTGCCAAGAGGAACACAAAATTTTGCACTCCCTCTTAAAACCCAAATTTTTTATCCCCATTCACGGCGAATACCGTCATTTGAAGCGGCACGCGCAGTTGGCGCAATCGCTGGGCATGGCAGAGCGCAATATCCTGATTACCGAAATCGGGAATTGTGTAGAACTCACCGAAAATTCCATGGTTTTGGGCGATAACGTGCAGGCAGGTACGCGATTAATCGACGGCGAGGGCGTAGAAGACTACGGCACCAGCGAGGTGATGAAGGACAGATTGAAGATGTCGGCAGACGGCGTCTTTACCGTGGCAATCGCGCTTTCGGGCAACTATCCCGTCAGCGATCCCGTGGTGGAATCGCACGGTTGCGTGTTTGCGGAAGGGGATACCGAGCAAGAACTCCTTGCCGTGGCGCGTAGGGCGTTGCAGTCCTTCGGCTACGTAGACAGCAAAGAGGAGCTTGCCCTTGCCCTGCGCAAAGCATTGAAAAACTATTTCTACAAAAAGACGAAACAAGCGCCCCTCATCGTGGTCTCCGTCATCGAGATTTAACGAAAGCGAGCGTAAAAAGAGGATTATGAAATACACGGCATCGTTAGTAAAATTGCATTTGGACGAAGGAATTATCGCCGCGCGCGCCGACGCGCTTTCGCGCGGGATTCCCGTCGCCGACGACGAAACTTTGAACTTTTTGTTGGTGCTTTTGCAATCCCTCCGCCCCAAACGGATTTTAGAAGTCGGCACGGCGGTGGGGCTTTCGGGCGCGGCAATGCTGTCGGTGTTGCCCGATGCAAAACTGACGACGATGGAGCTGGAAGAGGAGCGGTATCTGGAAGCCAAACGCAACTTTGCGCATTTTGGCGTAGCCGACCGCGTGACCGCATATCTCGGCGACGCCGCCGAAATTTTGGCAATGACGGACGGGGAATACGACTTTGTGTTTTTGGACGGACCGAAGGCGCAGTACGAAAAATACCTGTTCGACATCAAACGCTTGATGAAGAAGGGCGGCGTACTCTTTTCCGACGACGTGTTGCTGTACGGCTGGGTGAGCGGTGCAGAGCCGACGCCCCAAAAACGGCAATCGATTGTCGATAAAATCCGCAGCTATTTGTCCGTATTGACGGCGGACCGTGATTTTTCCACTTCCGTCATCGATGTCGGCGACGGCGTTGCACTTTCCGTGTTTCACGGCAACAAAAACGAGGCTTAACCCATGAAAGCAGAACTTTTAGCGCCTGCGGGCAGCTATGCAAAACTGAAAACCGCCTTCCACTTCGGCGCGGATGCGGCGTACGTCGGCGGAAAACAATTCTCCTTGCGTACGTTTGCGGACAATTTTACGGTGGACGAGCTTGCCTCCGCCCTCCGTTTTGCGCATGAACAAGGCAAAAAATTGTACGTCACGGCAAACGTGTTTGCCAAAAACGCCGATTTCGCCATGCTGGGCGATTATTTCCAAACCTTGGAACAAATCGGGGTGGATGCGGCAATTATCAGCGACCCCGGCGTGGTGTACCTTGCCAAAAAGGTTGCGCCCAAATTGCAAATTCACCTTTCCACGCAGGCGAACACCACCAACAAATACGCCGTTAAATTTTGGAGCGAACAGGGCGTTTCGCGCGTGATTCTTGCCCGCGAGCTTTCCATTGCGGAAATTGCGGAAATTCACGATTTTGTGCCGCAGACGGAGCTGGAAGCCTTTGTCCACGGTGCTATGTGCATTTCGTACAGCGGCAGATGCTTGCTTTCGGACTATTTAGACGGCAGATCTTCGAACCGCGGCGCGTGTGTACAGGCTTGCCGTTGGAAATACCAAGTCCGCGCCCAAGACACGGCAAACGGCAACGGCGAGTTTTTGCCCGTGGAACAGGACGACAAAGGTACGTACATTTTTAACAGCAAGGACCTGAATATGCTTGCCCATTTACAGCAAATGGAGGGGGCAGGTGTGCGTTCATTCAAAATCGAAGGCAGAATGAAGAGCGGTTATTATTTGGCGACCGTCATCAACGCCTACCGCCGATTTATGGATGGCGGCGCGCTTTCCGTTTCCGAAAGGGAGCTTTGCAGCGTGGCGCACAGGGAGTATACCACGGCGTATGCCTTTGGCCGGAATCCCGAAACGGTGAACTATGCCGACAGTCAATCCAAGGGCGATTCGGTGTACGTTGCCGACGTGTTGGGTAGCGAAGACGGCTTCGTCCTTGCGGAAATGCGCAACCGCTTTAAGCAAGGCGACGTTTTAGAGGTGCTTTCCCCCGACGGCAATTTTGCCAAGAGCTTCGTCGCCGAGGAAATTTACGATTCCAAGGGCGAGCTTGCAACCGATTGCAAGCTGGTGCAGGAACGCTATAAAATCCGTTGCCCGTACCCTTTACGGCAGGGCGATTACCTTCGCCGCCGCGTGGAACATACGGACAGCCGTCAAGGCTGAGGAGGGGAGAATATGAAAAAGATTTTGCTTATCGCGACGGGCGGAACGATTGCTTCGCAGTCGGGCGCGGAGGGCTTGATTCCCGAAATTGCGGCGGAAAACCTTTTGAAATACGTGCCGGAAATTTACGAGTTCTGTCAGCCGAGCGCGATACAGATTTACAACATCGACAGCACCAACGTCACCCCCAAGCACTGGTTGTTTTTGGCAAAGTCCATTTACGAAAAGTATGACGAATACGACGGGTTTGTGGTGTGCCACGGCACGGATACTATGTCGTATACGGCGGCAATGATCTCGTACATGGTACAACATTCCCCCAAACCGATCGTGTTTACGGGTTCGCAAAAACCGATCGATAAAGAGGACACCGACGCGCGTATCAACCTCCGCGACAGCTTTTTGTATGCGGCTTCGGACAACGCGGCGGACGTGGTGATTGTCTTCCAAGGCAACGTCATCGCAGGCACCAAAGCCAAAAAAATCCGCACCAAAAGCTACAATGCGTTTGCCAGCGTCGATTTTCCCAACCTCGCCGTCATTCGCGACGGGAAAATCGTGCAGTACATCGCTACGCCCAAGGCGGAACAACCGGAGTTTTACTTGTCTTTAAACGAAAAAGTGGGCTTGTTGACCCTTACGCCCGGTATGCGCGGCGAAATTTTGGACGCCTATTTCCGTTATCACGATGCGGTGGTGCTTTCGGGCTACGGCACTGGCGGAATTCCCGAAGATGATTATTACGGGTTTTATAAAATCATTCAAAACTGGGAAAAGAAGGGCAAAACTTTGGTTGTCACCACGCAAGTACAGCAAGAGGGGAGCGACATGAACGTATATCAGGTGGGCAGAGGCTGGAAAAACCGCTTTGCGCTGTTGGAAAGCTATTCCATGACGTACGAAAGCATCATCACCAAACTGATGTGGATTTTGGCGCAGACCAAGCAGGACGACGAGGTAAAACAGCTGTTTTACAAAACGGTCAATTACGATTTAATCGGCTGATTTTACGGCAAATGCCGTAGGCAGGTATCCGATGAATATAAAAAATGCAATAGAAACAGGAGCTTAACTTATGAGAAAAACGCAATTACAAAAGTATGCAAAATTACTCGCTCGCACGGGTATTAACGTCAAAAAAGGACAAACCGTCTTTATCGAAGCCTCTCTCGATCAGCCCGAATTCGTGGCGATGGTCGTGGAAGAATGTTACAAGGCAGGCGCAAGCGAAGTGTACGTGGACTGGAGCGATCAGGCAACCGGCAAAATCTCCTCGCAGTACCGCTCGTTAGAGTCCCTTTCCGAACTGAAACCTTGGGCAAAGGCAAAGTGGGAATTTAAGGCGAAGAACTACTCCTGCCGCCTTTGGATTGAATCGGACGATCCCGACGGCATGAAGGGCGTCGATCAAGAAAAGATGAGCAAGGCTCGTCAGGCGCTTTATCCGCAGGTTAAACCTTACCGTCAGGCATTGGAAAACAGACATCAATGGTGTATCGCCGCCGTTCCCGGCAAGGCTTGGGCAAAAAAGGTGTTCCCCGACCTTCCCGAAAAGAAAGCGGTAGAAGAAATGTGGAAAGTCATCTTAAAAACGGCGCGCGCCGACGGCAGAAGCCCCATTCAGGCTTGGAAAAACCACAACGCGGATTTGGACGCTCGTTGTCAATACCTCAACAATCT
>CAYRAY010000102.1:0-4361 GCA_964422405.1 uncultured Clostridia bacterium
TTCCACTGCTTTGCGGAACGTTTCTCTGTATGCAACCTGAGGAGCGCCGACGTTTGCTTCGACCTTGAATTCTCTCAAAAGTCTGTCAACGATGATGTCGAGGTGCAACTCACCCATACCTGCGATGATGGTTTGACCCGTTTCTTGATCGGTATACGTCTTGAACGTAGGGTCCTCTTCGGCAAGTTTGATAAGTGCCATCGTCATCTTTTCTTGACCAGCTTTGGTCTTAGGTTCAAGGGAAAGCTGGATAACGGGTTCGGGGAATACCATCTTTTCGAGAATGATGGGGTGCTTTTCGTCGCAGAGCGTATCACCGGTGGTGGTATACTTCAAACCAACGATTGCGCAGATGTCGCCCGAACAAATTTCGGGGATATCCTTTCTTTCGTTTGCGTGCATTTGCACCAAACGGCCGACACGTTCCTTCTTTTCCTTGGTGGAGTTATACACATAGGAACCTGCGGGCAGTACGCCGGAATATGCGCGGAAGTAAGCGAGCGAACCAACGAACGGGTCGGTTGCGATTTTGAACGCAAGACCTGCGAAAGGTTCGTCGTCAGACGTCTTTCTGATTTCTTCTTCGTCCGTGTCGGGGTTGACGCCTTTTACGTGGTCAACGTCCAAGGGGCTGGGAAGGAAATTGATAACCGCGTCAAGAAGGAATTGAACACCCTTGTTCTTGTAGGAAGAACCGCAGAGCATAGGGATAGCTTCCATCTTCAAGCAGCGTTGACGAAGACCTGCGATGATGTCTTCTTCGGACAAGTCGCCTTCTTCAAAGAATTTTTCCATAAGTTCGTCGCTGCCTGCTGCGGCTTCTTCAACGAGCTTTTCGCGATATTCTTGCGCAAGCGCCATCATATCTTCGGGAATGGGTTCTTTGCGGAAGTCTTTACCGAGGTCGTCGTAGTAAACTTCTGCTTCCATGCGGATAAGGTCGACGATACCTTTGAAGGTATCTTCTTTACCGATGGGAAGTTCGATAAGAACGGGGTTTGCGCCCAATCTTTCGCGGATCATCTTTTCAACGCGGAAATAGTCTGCGCCGTTGATGTCCATTTTGTTAACGTATGCGATACGGGGAACTTTGTAGTTGTCTGCCTGTCTCCATACGGTTTCGGATTGAGGTTCTACACCGCCCTTTGCGCAGAACGTAGCAACAGCGCCGTCCAAAACGCGGAGGGAACGCTCAACTTCTACGGTGAAGTCAACGTGACCCGGGGTATCGATGATGTTGAAACGGTGACCTTTCCAGATACAGGTCGTAGCCGCGGACGTAATGGTGATACCGCGTTCTTGTTCCTGTGCCATCCAGTCCATCGTTGCGGTACCTTCGTGCGTGTCGCCGATCTTGTGCGTTTTACCCGTATAGAACAGGATACGCTCGGTCGTCGTCGTCTTACCTGCGTCGATGTGCGCCATGATACCAAAGTTTCTGGTATGGAATAAATCGAATTCTCTAGCCATGGATTACCTCTCTCAGAATCTGAAGTGAGCGAATGCTTTGTTCGCTTCTGCCATTCTGTGCGTGTCTTCTTTCTTCTTTACAGAACCGCCGGCGTTGTTGTACGCGTCCATGAGTTCTGCGGCAAGTCTTTTTGCCATTTCTCTTTCGCTTCTCTTTCTGGTGTTGATAACGATCCAACGGATAGCGAGAGTTTGACGTCTTTCGGGTCTGATTTCAATAGGAACTTGGTAGTTAGCACCACCCACACGGCGAGCTTTTACTTCAACTACAGGCATAACGTTTTGCATAGCCTGGTTAAAAATTTCCATGGGATCCATATTGAGCTTTTCACCCATAATTTTAAATGCATCGTAAACGATCGTTTGCGCCGTGCCTTTTTTACCATCGAGCATGATTTGGTTAATCAATTTGGTAACCACTTTGCTGTTGTACATAGGATCGGGCAGAACGTCTCTCTTAGGGACATTACCTCTTCTAGGCATAGTTTTTATCCTCCTTTAAATAATTTTGATAAGGGCATTACCCTTCAGTACAGCTATCGCGCGACCGAATTTTTCGGCGTGCGAACCTTCTGCAGCTTTGCGCTGCATACTGCCTACTTTTTTTCGGGGCTTTTCGAGCAATATTCCGATTATAAGTAGGTCTTTTGCGTTTTGGTTTTAGTCTTAAAACGCAACCGACTTTCGAGTGTTTGTAAGAGTTCCCGCACCTCTTGGAAAGCAAATGCTTCCCCTGCTGCTTTTACCTAAATTACTTAGGGCGTTTTGCACCGTACTTGGAACGGGACTGCTTACGCTTAGCAACGCCGGCGGTATCAAGCGCGCCACGGATGATGTGATAACGAACACCGGGCAAGTCTTTAACACGGCCGCCTCTGATCAAAACGGAGCTGTGCTCCTGAAGGTTGTGACCTTCACCGGGGATGTAGACCGTACCTTCCTGCTTGTTGGTAAGACGTACACGAGCAATCTTACGCATAGCGGAGTTAGGCTTCTTAGGAGAAGTCGTGGTTACGGACAAACATACGCCGCGCTTTTGAGGGCATTCGTCAAGAATAGGACTCTTGGACTTGTACGTGATACGTTCTCTGCCCTTTTTGATGAGCTGGTTAATAGTAGGCATATTTTTGACCTCCTTATAAGAATTTGGAATATTTTCCCTCGAAATTGCCCTTACCGCAATTTCAAAGAAAGCAAAGTTAGATGGTTGCGGCTTGTCCTTCCCTCTTTTCGTCATAAGAGAAGTTTTGAAATGGGCGCAATAAGCCCTAATCGCAACAGTAGTATTTTACCACGAATTGTTTTGCTTGTCAAATGTTTGAAAACACTTTTTTTAAGTTTTTTTAATATTTTTTACAAAGAAAAACCGTCCGAGGCAAATTTCTTTGCTCCCGAACGAGTTTTTGCTATCTTTTTTACAGGCTTTCTAACTGCGCCAAGCATTTTGCCTGCATATCGCGGTATTTCGCCAGTTTTTCCTTTTCGGCGTCCACCAGCTTTTGCGGTGCTTTGCTTACGAAGTTCTCGTTAGAAAGTTTGCCTTCCGCACGGGCAATTTCCCCTGCGATGCGTTCCACTTCCGCTTGCAATCTTGCCTTTTCCTTTTCCAAATCGACAAGTTCGCCGAGGGGCACGTAGATTTGCGCGATGTCGGTGACGGCGGAAACGGTTTTACCCTCTACGCAAGCCGCGCTGTCCACAAAGCGCAACGTGCTTGCGCCCGAAAGTTTGATGATGCAATCTTTATTGAGTTGCAACAAACGCTTGCTTTCGGTAACGATATTGAGTTCCACCTTTTTGGAAGGAGGGCAATCGGCGTCCTTCTTCATAGCACGGACGGCTTTGATGACGCCCATGACCCCTTCAAATGCCTTGGCTTCCTTTTTATATGCCGCTTTGGCATTGTAACGGGGATATTCCGCCACCATAATGCTCCCCTGCGTGTTGGGCAGGTTGGAATAGATTTCTTCCGTGACGAACGGAATGAAGGGGTGCAACAATTTCAACGCGTTTTCCAACACGTAGCAAAGCACGGAAAGGGTGTCGGCTTTTCTGCCCTCGTCCTCGCCGTAGAGCGCGGGTTTAGAAAGTTCGATGTACCAGTCGCAGAAATCGTCCCAAACGAAGTCGGTGACGATGTCCGCCGCCACGCCTAACTCGTACTTATTCAAGTTGGTCGTCGTTTCGCGAATGCAGCTTTGCAATTTGGAGATAATCCACTTGTCCGCAGGGGCGAGTTTTACGTCGCCGATGGCAGGAATTTGCTTGCCTTCCGCATTCATCAGCACGAAACGAGCGGCATTCCAAAGCTTGTTGATGAAGTTGCGGCAAGCTTCGACCTTGACGTCGGAATAGCGCGTATCGTTGCCGAGCGCGACACCGCGGAGCAAGGATAGACGCAAGGAGTCTGCGCCGTACTTATCGATTACGACCAACGGATCGATACCGTTGCCGAGGGATTTACTCATTTTTCTGCCCTGTTCGTCGCGCACGATGCCGTGAATCAGCACGTCGCGGAAAGGCACTTTGCCCGTGTGTTCGATGCCGGAGAAAATCATTCTGGCAACCCAGAAGAAGATGATGTCATAACCCGTAACCAACACGTCGGTGGGATAGAAATATTTATAGTCCTCCGTTTCTTCAGGGAAGCCGAGGGTAGAGAAGGGCCAAAGCGCAGACGAGAACCACGTATCCAACACATCCTCGTCCTGGCGCAAATGCTTGCTGCCGCAAACGGGGCAAACGGTAGGGTCTTCCTTGGTGCAGATGACCTTGCCGCAATCTTGACAATACCAAACGGGGATACGATGCCCCCACCAAAGCTGACGGGAAATGCACCAATCGCGGACGTTTTCCATCCAGTTATAATAGATTTTAGAGAAGCGTTCGGG
>CAYRAY010000103.1:0-4329 GCA_964422405.1 uncultured Clostridia bacterium
CGACAGGGTTATTGGATTTCAGCAAACCGAGGATAGACAACAGCAAACCGATCCAACCGCCGAGCACAGAGAAAATAACCGCCAACGTACCGTAAAGGGGCTTATCGAACGCGCTGTTGGAAGGCGCGATTTGCGTAGGCGCAGACTGTCTGGGTGCGGAATACGTGCCGCTGTCCACCGCTTGCATGGACGCCGACGCACCTGCGTTACGGAGCTTGGACACAGCGATTTCCGCTTGTAATTTCGGCGCAGCCGCAAGGATTACGCCGCTATCGATCAACGAGCAAGCGCCGTCAAAATCCACGCCGCACAATTCGATGACTTCTTTGATGACTTGAGGCTTGTCGTTGCCGACGTCCGCCAAAGTCACTTGGTAAGCCGTCATGTCAGAGTTTGCAGAAGTGCTTGCCGCAGGGTCTACGTCCGCCAACTTTTTGCAAGAAGGACAGAAGGAAGCGTTTTTATCGATTTCCGCGCCGCAGGATTTACAGATTTTGGTTTCGGGCATATCGCTGCCGCAAAACTCACACGTTTTTGCGCCGGGTTGGTTCTCGGTATCGCAAAAAGGACATTTGCTCATAGGTGTTACCTCCAAATCTTTTAAGTAATTACTATTATACACCTACTTTTAGTGATTGTCAATAGGATAAATAAAATTTTTTTTCACCTTTTTTTCACAAATACTTTTGTCGCCGCCGTATGAGTAATTACTTTTAAGATACGCTCCGTTCGAGCGGTGTAGCCGCCCTCAGTCGGTATGACAAAAACAGCAAAACACAAGGGCAGGTATGTGATGAATCTCATCGCATACCTGCCCTACTCGTTTTTATTTGATTTTTAACTCAACACAGACATGGTACCGCCATTTTGTTGGTAAAACATATTCATCGCGGACATGGTATGGGAATTTAGACGACATTGTTTTGACGAAGGACATGGACGTAGCGTTCCTCTTCCAACCGAGTGGCAGGACTTAAAAATGCCGTTGTCCCCAAGCTTTCTCCTTCGCCGTTGGCGCAAAGTGCGGTGACGCGATAGGTCAAGCGCACCTTTTTATCCTTGCTATACGCTACGTCGGCGAACTGTTTTTTATCGGTATAACCCAACAACCGATAGTCCGCCTCGTCCTCTACGGCACGGTAAACAGCGTATTTTTCCGTATTCCCCTGCCACGTTAAAAAGACTGCGGAATCGCCAAACTCCGCCGTAAGCAACGTGGGGCGAGGACAGCAGGGGGACAAACAGAACCCCGTCAGGGTATACGTTTTGCCTGCGACGACGGTAAAGCGGCAACTGTTGCCGTCCGTTTCCGCCTGTATCTGCTTTCCGTTTTCCGTGACGGACACGCCGTGCATACCGCGCGCTTTGATACAAAGCGGTAAATTGACCGCCGCAACAAACTCCGCCTTTTGCACAATTCCGTCCTGCAAAACCGCCGAAACGGTGACGTTGCCGCGCGCTTTCAAGCCGTGAAAACGCACGTTTTTCCATGCTTCGGGCAGGGCAGGGAACAGCTCGATACAGCCATCGTAGCTTTGCAACAGCATCTCCGTCATACCGCTGACCGCACCGAAGTTGCCGTCGATTTGGAAGGGCGGATGCACGTCCCAAAGGTTGGGGTGGGTGCGCGTGGAAAGCAATTTTTGCAACAGTGCATAGGCGCGATTACCCTCGCCCGTCCTTGCCCAAGCGCACAGACGATGGGCAAGCGCCCAACCCGTTGCCTCGTCGCCGCGCAACTCCAACGTCTTTTTTGCCGCATCCTGCCAAGCAGGTGTGCCGCCGTTAATCGACGTCCCAGGGGAAAGGGCGACAAGTTGGGAAATGTGGCGATGTTTCGCCTCGCCGATTTCACCGTAGAACTTCTCCTCTCGGTACTCCTTAATCTGTCCGCTATACCCGATTAAAACGGGGCTATACCCGTCCATTTGCCGTTTTTCCAACTCGATTAAATCATCGGAAACACCCAAAAGCTCGGCGCATTTTAAGTCGTTTTTCGCGTTTTCATACAGCATTTGCTGATCGAACGCACAACCGACGGTATGATAATAGGGCTGTTCCTTCAGCGGCACGGGTTTATAATCGGGCGGCACCTGCGCCTGTGTTATCCACTTGCCGCCGATAATCTGTTCGGGCGAGGCGGAATGGCAAACGAGGTATTCGCCGTCGTAATCGCGTACGCTCTTGGTCAAAAATCTTGCCATACCGTGCACGGCAGGATAGGTCACCTCACGCAAAATCCGCTCGTCGCGCGTGTAATCGTAATAATCCCAGAACATCGCCGCCGTCAAACCGCCCGTACCCGGTCCGGAATGGACGCTCGGTCCGCTAATTTCGTAACAGAAGGAAGCCACGCCGATCCCCCAGCCGCACGCGCCCTGCCCTTCTACATAGTTTTCGGGCACGATCTCTTGCACCCATTCGGACGCCAAAATTTCCGCCTGTTTGCGGAAGGCTTGATTGAACGCCGCGTACGCTTCAAACGTTTCGGCAAGGTTGGTGGAAAAGGCGTGCCAATAGTTCATTTGCACGTTGATATTGTGCCAAAATCCGCTGCCCCAAGGGGATTTATCGTGCGCACTCCACACCCCTTGCAACGAGGCAGGGGTACTACCCTTTCGGGAAGAACAGATGAGCAGGTGTCTGCCGAATTGAAAATACGTTTCCTCTAAATAGGGTTCGGGGTTGCCGTTTGCGTAGCTTTGCAACAGACTTTCGGTGTCCCGTTCGTCCTCTCTGCCGCCCAAATCCAACGCCACGCGGTTCAGCAATCCGCCGTAGTCGCCGACGTGACGGGCAAAAAGCGTTTCCGCACCGAGGCTTTGCGCCTGCGCCAACGTTCTTTCCACATACGGAGCAGGATCTTCGCCGAGCGCCTTATGACAACCCGACAAAAACACTTCCTCGGTCAGTTTATACGACGTACCTGCCACGAAATACACCGTCGCTTCCGTTGCGCCGTAAATGCGCAAGGCATTGTCCAGCACGGAAATTTCTCCGTCCGCACAGACACAAACGCGACCTTCGTACACCAGCTCCCGCGAAGGCAACGTGCCGCGCATTTTCAGTTGATTGCCCTGCGCCGTAACCTCGCCCGTGCGTCCGCCTTCTTCCACCGTTCTTGCGCCCAAATAGGGAATGACCAGCCGAACGTTAAAATCCGTTTTTTGCGAAAGAACGACACGGCAGACGAACACCTCGTCGGGGTAGGAATAGAAATACCGAAGCCGATATTCCCTGCCGTCCTTTTGGAAACGGGTATACGCATAGCCGTCTTCCAACACCAAGCCACGCTGATAGTTTTCGGGGTTTTCCACACCGAAATCCAAGCGGAGTTCGGCAAAGTCGGACACACCGCCCTTTGCGTAGACGTTGGCGAAGGTGTTGGTGGTGAACTGAATACGTTCGCTGTCCGTTCTGCCGAAAATGCTTGCGCCGAAATAGCCGTTGCCGATGGGCAAGGAATACTTTTCCCAGCCCGTCAAGCTGTCCTCGGCAGGGCGGTTATATTTTAATACGTGTTTTTTATCCATAATTCCGTATCTTCCATGTCTATACATAAGCAATCAAACGACGGAGAAAGATTCCCCGTCGTTTTTTCTTGTGTTAGCCTTTGATTAAGCTTACGCCCTTGGGACGGCGAGAGGTATCGTTTTCGTACCGCTCAACGCTCACGGCGTAAATTTTTATGTTGTCGTAGGTAGAACTGTTGCGTTCTTGGTTTGTACCGCCGAAAATGCGTTGCAATTCCTTGCCTTCGGCATGAATGGTGATGTTTTTATACACGCATTGCCGCATATCGTGACTAACTAAAACGCCGCAACTATTCTCGTTACTGCTAAACGAACAAGAGGAATCCGCCGACAGCGTAATTTCGATATTCTCAAACGTAACGCCGCACGCGCCGCGCGCAAAGAAGGTCGTTTCGCCGCCGTCATAACGGGCATCGACAAACTTCAAATTCTTAATGACTGCGCCCTTGCCCATCTGCGCCGTAATGCCGTACATCAACGAGCGGTAGTTGGTGAGGGAGTGCCCCATACCGTCCAACGTGCCCCTGAAACCGTGATCCCAATTCCAGTCGGTTGCCCATTCGCTGATTTCGGTTTTCGCAAAGTCTAAATCGCGATCCATAGCGAAATACCCGACAATTTTATCCCCTTGCCAACGAATGGTAACGGCGGCTTGGAAATCGGTAAGCGTACGCGTGATTTTGGTGATGACGAGGGTTTTTAAGGTGTACGTACGCACAGTAGTAGCGTTCTCCACGTCCACCGTCAACGTCTTTTCGCCATAGACATCCGTACCGAACGCCTTTGCCGCTACACT
>CAYRAY010000104.1:0-4124 GCA_964422405.1 uncultured Clostridia bacterium
ATATTATATAATAAATATAAGTCGATTACAACATTTATCGGCAAAAACGTGAAAAATATTTTCCGCAAGCAAGGGGGTGTAAAATGCAATCGATAATTTCAAAATTTACCGATGATTTTCTTGACGATTCCGTCACGGTATATAATTATTTTCCCTCTAGCAACAGAAACTATTTGTTCTATTGCCAAATTGCGGGTGTCCAAAATATTGGGCAAAATTATTACAACGAGCTTGGCATGGCAAAGGAATACCAGTTGCAATACACAATAGAGGGTAGCGGCTCTGCAACAATCAATGGTGAAGAATATATCCTAAATAAAGGCGACTTGCTGGTGCTTAGCAATTATCAGCATCATGTTTTCAAACCGATAGATGGCAAAAAATGGAAGATAGCTTTCGTTCATATTTTCGGCAATGATATGGTGGCAAATATATTTGGACAAATTTTCAAAACGTCAAACTATATTGTTTCAAATATTGACGAAGCAATGCCGGTGACGCACGTTAGAAAAATTATCAAACTTTTGCAGGACAATTCGCAAGAGAATGAATTTGAAATATCATCTGAAATATACGCTTATCTTATGGATATTTTGGATGTTATAAAAGGCAAGGCTCAAGAGCCTGTTGATAGTGGCTTGATGAATGCTATACACTATATTAAAAACAATTATAACACGCAGTTGACCATGCAAAAAATCATGGAGCATAGCCCGTATAGTAAAAACCATTTAGAGCGTTTATTTAAAAAACAAATGCACATGACAATACAAGAATATATCTCATATTTAAGATTAAGAAAGTCGCAAGAATTGATTTTGACAACCAATATGTATTTTTGCGAAATAGCAACAAGAGTGGGGCTTTCTGATTATAGATCTCTGATTTATCTATACAGAAAGATGCTTGGTATTACGCCAACCGAATATAAGCGTCGCAACAAACAATGATGTTTATATATGTAAAATGTTATAATAAACTCTCGATTGCGCAAATTGAACAAATTTTACAATCGTGATAAAGATAAACTTTTTTATTAAAGGAGCAAGCATATGGCAAACGTTATTTTGAAAAACGTATACAAATATTATGACAAAAATCCTGTGCCCGCAGTCAAAGATTTCAGTCTTGAAATAGCAGATAAAGAATTTGTTGTTTTCGTCGGTCCTAGCGGATGCGGAAAGTCTACAACACTTCGCATGGTGGCAGGTCTTGAAGAAATCAGTGAAGGTGAAGTTTATATAGATGATAAGCTTGTCAATGATGAAGAACCAAAAGACAGAGATATCGCAATGGTTTTTCAAAATTATGCACTTTATCCGCATATGACGGTTTATAATAACATGGCGTTTGGATTGAAACTAAAACACATCGAAGACGTCAAAAAAGATAAGCAAGGCAATGTTGTTTTGAGCAAACAGGGCAATCCCAAAGTTATCCACCGCAAATATACCAAGCAAGAAATTGACGAAAAGGTGAGAGAAGCCGCGTCTATTTTGGAAATTACAGAGTATCTTGACAGAAAGCCAAAGGCGCTATCTGGCGGTCAAAGGCAGAGAGTTGCAATTGGACGTGCGATTGTCCGCAAGCCAAAAGTATTTTTGATGGATGAGCCTTTGTCCAACTTGGATGCAAAACTTCGTCATCAAATGCGTTCGGAAATTATTCTTCTACGCAAACGTATAAACACCACGTTTATTTACGTTACGCACGATCAGGTGGAGGCAATGACGCTTGGAGATAGAATAGTCATTATGAAAGAAGGCGTCATCCAACAGGTTGGCACGCCTATAGAGGTGTTCAATCACCCTATCAATTTGTTTGTTGCAGGTTTTATCGGGTCGCCCAAAATGAATTTACTCAATGCCGATTTAAATCAGGATTATACCGTTTCAATCGCGGGTAAAACCATAGCATTGTCAGACGACATTGTTTCCGCATTGAAAGAAAAGGATGTTCAAGCACAAAGCATCACTCTCGGAATACGCCCTGAGCATATTGCTCTATCTGATGATAAAGATGCATTTATAGCAAACATTGTTATAGGTGAAATGATGGGAAGCGAGTATCATTTGCACGTTGAACTTGATGGCGAATCTATGATTATTTGTGTGCCGACACTTGGTTTGAGTGATAAAAATAGGAATGCGATCAGTGAAAATGGCACCATTTCATTTAAGTTTGACAATAGCGCCATCCATCTTTTCAACAAAGACGACGAGTGCAACCTTATTTAATCGGCAACGGTTTTTAAGAGAATATAATATAGAATACTCAAAAGTATATTTTACAAACATATTTTTGTAGCAAAGAAATCTCTTGCAAAAAATAATACGAACTCCGTTTGAAGTTCGTATTATTTGCTCTTGGTGAGAGAGTTAATTTGCATTTTGAATTATGCATTAAGGTTGTTATATAAACATTGCGTAGTATATTGGCAAGTAGGTAATTTTGCCATTGTGTTTGACTTCACGATTGTTTGAAAGTACGTATGCCTTTTTTACATGGTAGTCGTCGTTTGACACAAATTTATCCAATGCGCTATGTGTTGTGTAGTCCTTGCCGGATTTTACTTCGATAGGGATTGTGGAAAGCGTGTCATAATCGTCCACAAGGAAGTCCACTTCGCCATTGTTGCGATTATCATAATAGAACAGAGATTTGCCGTGCGCCTTCAATTCACTTGCGACGACACTTTCATATACGGTGCCTAGATTGATGCTTTTTTCATCGTCCATGATGGCACGGATGTTGTTTTTGTATAGGATGCTTGTCAACATTCCAACATCGTTAAGATAGAGTTTTAATAGGTTTTTTCCGCTGGACTCTATCAAAGGGAAGGTCGGAGTTGAAATTGCTTTGACTTCAAGTGCGATGCCTGAATTTATTAGATAATCGAATTCATCTTGGTAGTGAGAATATGTTTTGCCTTTTATATTTTCAATATCCTTTATTATTATGCGCTTCTTTTTGTTTTCGAGGGTAGACGGAATCATGTTGTATATACGACGGATTTTCAATTTGTTTTCTTCATCATATTTAGATGCATCTGCACCATAGTATTCATGAACCTCGTCTTGAATTGCTCTTACATCGACTATATTGTAGCTTTCTATAAAGGAGTTTACAGCATCCGGAAGTCCGCCGACAAGCAAGTATTTTTTAAACAGATCGAGCACGGTTCTATGTGTTGCCTCGTCAAGACTTTCTTGGGTGGTGAAATGACTTTTTATTGAGGATATGGCGTATTCATTGAATCCGTTTGCGTATAGAAACTCCTCAAAGTCTAACGGGTACATTTGAATGACTGCTATGCTTCCGATTGGAATTGATGATGTTTTTGCCAATGTTACACCAAGCAAGCTACCGCTGGCGATATAGGTGAATCTGTCATCCTGTTTCAAAAATTTAAGCAACGTCAACAAATGCGGATATGCTTGAATTTCATCAAGAAAAATAAGGGTGTCATTCTTTGTTCCCATTTTTTTGCCGGCAAGCATACTGACTTGCAAATAAAAATCCGCAACCGTTTTGACATTTTCAAAATTTTTGTGACCAAGAGAATCTTCCAAAAGGTTGATTTCTATATAGTTTTTGAACAGTTTATTGCCCACATAGCGAATGATATATGATTTTCCGATTTGCCTTGCGCCATTGATTATCAGCACTTTGTTTGAGTCTGATTTTAGATGTTCGTATATGGCTTTTTCAATCTTTCTGTACAGCATATTTGTGCCTCCCATTGACTTTTCAAAAGAATTATAGCACATACTCATTGACTTTTCAATATAAATTATGACAAGTTTTGTTGACTTTTGCAAAAAATATTTATTCTTTTCAATTAACCTATTTCGCAATAATTAATTTTTTATGATTTTGCGAAATAAGCCTCACATGATGATTCGCTGCTATATTATGATTTTTGAATACTTCGTGTGCATTATTGTATCTTGCATAAAGAGATGTGTTTTGGCAAGGTCTTTTTCTTGATTTGTGGTATCTGTTGTATTGTGCACTAAATTTTTGTGGCAGTTTTGCCATTTTTATTAAGTGCAGTGCAATGAAACTGAAGTGATTTGTGGCGTTTTGCCGGAATGATTTGTGGCGAAGTGGGCGAGGTATAA
>CAYRAY010000105.1:0-4112 GCA_964422405.1 uncultured Clostridia bacterium
TCTCTGGATTGATATACAAGGGGAGTGGTGGTTGCTCTTCTGCCGCCGAAGATGATTGCGGAAAGAGGAACGCCTGCCTTGGAGTTGAATTCGGGGGAGATGCAAGGGCAGTTGATTGCAGGAGCGGTGAAACGGGAGTTGGGGTGTGCCGCGTTTCTGCCGCAATCGGGCGTCCAGGGCTTACCCGTCCAGTCGATGAGTTCTGCAGGAGCTTCCTTGGTCAATTTTTCCCACCAAACGGTGTTGTCTGCGGGATTCAAAGCCACGTTGGTGAAAATCGTGCCCTGTCTGGTAGAAGCAAGCGCGTTGGGGTTGGACTTTTCGTTGGTGCCGGGAGCAACGCCGAAGAAACCGTTTTCGGGGTTGCAAGCCCAAAGTCTGCCGTCTTCACCTACGCGAATCCAAGCGATATCGTCGCCGACGCATTGTACTTCGTAACCTGCGTCAAGGTACTGCTTGGGAGGAATCAACATTGCAAGGTTGGTCTTACCGCAAGCGGAAGGGAACGCAGCTGCAACGTATTTCATTTCTTTGTCTTGAGGACGCTTTACGCCAAGGATAAGCATGTGTTCTGCCATCCAGCCTTCCTTTTTACCAAGGTTGGTAGCGATACGGAGCGCGAAGCACTTTTTGCCGAGCAACACGTTGCCGCCGTAAGCGGAGTTTACGGAAATGATGGTGTTGTCTTCGGGGAAGTGCATGATGTATCTCTTTTCGGGATTGACGTCGCACTTTGCGTGGAAGCCTTTTACAAAGTCGCCGTTTTCGCCGAGTTGGTCAAGGCACATTTTGCCGACTCTGGTCATGATCATCATGTTCAAAACAACGTAGATGGAGTCGGTGATTTCGATACCGATTTTAGAGAAAGGCGAACCTACAACGCCCATCGAATAGGGGATAACGTACATTTTTCTACCCTTGTACGCGCCTTTTGCAATTTCGTTTACCATTGCATAAGCGTCCTTGGGTGCTTTCCACTTAACGATGGAGTGGGGAAGAGCGTCTTCTTCGTTTTCGCAGCAAATGAAGGTTCTGTCTTCTACGCGCGCAACGTCGTTTTCTGCCGTTCTGTGATAATAGCAGTCGGGCAATTTTTCTTGGTTGAGTTTGATGAGTTCGCCCGTAGCGCAAGCTTCTTCACGCAAAGCGTCTCTTTGCGCGTCGCTACCGTCGATCCAGATCACTTCGTCAGGCTGTGCAAAAGCTTCAACGTCTTTTACAAATTGAAGAACTTTCTTGTTGTTGGTCATAAGATATCTCCTTTGAAATTAATTATTTTTTTCCTTTTTATGCGCCGCGGTGTATTCCATCGGCGTTCCTTTCGCGTGGTTGAGCTTAAAAGCCCTTTCTCCACCGACTATAATTATAACATAAAAAAATCAGATTGTAAACAGTTTTTTAGAAAATTTTTCTTGAATTCACACAAAAAACACAGCCTCTTTTTCCGCTTTATAAAATTTGCCGCCTTTTTCACCCCCTCAGCACCCCGTTTTTCTCCCTTTTGAGGCATATTTTGCTCCTACGGCGATATATTTTACGTTGCCGACATATTCCGTTCCGCCGCCCCATACAATATATATTATGTATACAAGAAAAGCGCGCCCTCTCCCCTTAAAGGAAAAGACACGCCTTTTGACCAACGATATATGCGCCGTAGCTCTATGCACACGGAATGCCGAACGCTTGCCCGTTATTCCACGTCCGTAAAAAACTCGTCAAAGCTCACGCCGAAATACCGCACGAGGGCGATGATATACCCTGCCTTCGGCTCGTTCACGCTCCGCTCCCAATAGTCCACCGCTTTTTGGCTTGCGCCAATAGCTTTGGCAAGCATCGCCTGCGAAACGCCGCTTTCTTGTCGCAATTCTTTGATTTTCTCGCCAATCTTCATACCATTATTATAGAAGAAATCTTCTTAAAATACTTGACATAGAAGAAAACTTCTTATATAATAAGATAAGAATACAAATTCCAAGGAGGAAAAGAAAATGAAACGGAAATGGTTACCACTTTTACTCGTCGCGTTGACGGCGACACTCGCGTTGGCGGCTTGCGGAAGCAATAATCCGCCCGACAGCACCGATTCTTCGTACTCGTCAAACAGCGGTAATATTGATAGCGGCAGTATCGATAGCGGAAGCTCCGACAGCACCGATTCTTCATACTCGTCAAACAGCGGTAATATTGATAGCGACAGTAGCGATAGCGGAAGCTCCGACAGCGGTTCTTCGGATAAACCCGAAACGACGTACACCGTGCAATGGAAGGACGAAAACGGCGCGTTGCTGACCACGCAAACGCTGAAAGAAGGCGCAACGCCAAGCTATACCTACACCAAAGAGGACACGGCGGAATGGGATTACACTGTTTTGGGGTGGAGCGAAACGTTAGACGGCGCACTGCTCGAAAGTCTGCCCACCATTTGCGAAAACGTCACCTATTACGCCAAAGTCAGCAAAGTCAAACAACAATATACGGTTACGTACGTTGCCGAAGGCGTGGAAACCACTTCCGCCACCTTAGATTACGGCACGGAAATTACGCAATTCCCCACCCCCACGCGCGATGGGTATAAGTTCGTGTGCTGGTGCACGGATTCCGCTTTGACAACCTCCGTCGGCGATTCCGTTACCGTTACGGGCGACGTCACCTACTATGCGAAGTGGAACCAAAAAATCGACGGCGGCGCATTGCTTACCAAGCTTTTGTCCGATTACGAAGTCAATCCTTTCAGCTACATTCCCGAAACGATGACGGGCACGTACAGCAAAAATTTGGTTTCGGAAAGCCAAATCGTCACCGACTACTCGTCAAGCATTTCCGTGAACAAGATCCTTTGCGGCGGCTTTGGAGAACAGTGGAATATGGTTTTGGACAATTTACATCAATCCACCTCTTTCTTCAGCGTCCTGAGCGTGGTGGAAGGCTTGACCAGCGCCTCTGTGACGGCGTTCAATAACTATTTGGACAGCAACCCTGCCGGCGCGGCGCAACATACCTTTGAAAGCGGCATTTACACCGTCAGCATTTACTACGATACAAAAACGATTGCCTATGTGTTGGATTACACGGCGAATTTGCCCGTCTTTGGCGAACAGAGCGTGCAAATTTACCTCTCGTTGAATTTAGAAAACAACGACCGTGCCACCCGTATCCAAATAGGCGATGCCAACGCGTTGCATTATACCATGACGGAAAACAGCTATACGTTCGCCATTAAATACCTCGGCGTGCGCCGTGCGTACTTCTCGATCGCGCGCGATAAACAAGGGAACTGCGAAGGGCATATTTATGAATTCCTTACCATTTCGGGCGTAGGCACGGAAAGTGCGGCGGATTTCTACATCACCCCCGACTATGTTTCCGTCGTTGGCAACAAGGCAGATGCGTATATCGGCTTTACGGGATATATCAACGAAGTGTATCAGGTTTCCACGGGCAGAATGCTCGGTTACGAAGTGCGCGAAACGTTGAAGAGTATCGTTTACAACACACTTTGGTTCAACCTTGACCAAATCGACGGCATCACGGCTTTGCGCTATACCGAAGCGACAGACACGAAAAAAGCCGCCTTCTACGTCAACGGTTCTTCCACCGCATGGGAACCGAAGAACGTTGGCGTAGTCGGCACAAAAATGTTCTCGCGACGGTTTGATATTGAATTCCGTACCCAATATTTTTATAGCTACGACGCGGCGACGGAGAGCTACATAAAACACACCGTAAAAGTGCCTATGTTCTTCGTGCAAGAAGAATACCTTTCCACCCTGCAAGCGGACGTGAAATCCACAAACAACGTGGATATTTCGCTGACGATTGCCAACAAAGACTTGCAGAAAATTCAATCGGATTATAAAAAGCTGGTGGATATCTTCATCACCAACAAATCCCTCGTCACCGAAGAAATCATCATCGCCTTCATCGGCGACAGAATCCAATTCTCGGCATAATTTTTAAAGTAAATATTCCAAAACACAAGGGCAGGTGTGCAATGAACACAATTTTCGTTTATCGCATACCTGCCCTGTTCCTTTTTATTAAGTTTGTAAAGGATTTTTGCGCCTTTATTTCTTTTTTTAGAAAAAAATTTTTTCTATACATTTGACGTTTTA
>CAYRAY010000106.1:0-4068 GCA_964422405.1 uncultured Clostridia bacterium
GCGGTGAGGTAAGAAATCAAACCGAGCAGGGAATAGGATTTTTTAATCAATCTGTCCAAACCGCTTTCGCCCAAGCCGAATTCTTCCATAAACATCGCCTTGTCTTCGTCGTCCATTTGCGAAAGTTCTTCTTCCGTCTTGGCGCAAATCACCAACACTTCCGCGCCTTCAGCTTTGGCAAACTCTTTCACTTTGACAACGAGGGGAAGGCTGTCTTCGTCCTTGCCCATATCGTTTTCCTGAATGTTTGCCGCATAAATGACGGGCTTTTTGGTCAAAAGGAAGCAATTTTTCATAAATTCTTCTTCCTCTTCGGTCAAAGGGAAGTTACGCGCAGGTTTTTCGCTTTCCAAAAAGGCATAGAGCTTTTCCAAAAAAGCGTATTCTTCCACGGCTTTCTTGTCCGAACCGCCGCGCGCCTGCACTTTCACTTTGTTCATACGGTTTTGCACCGCTTCCATGTCCGACATAATCAGTTCCAAATTGATGGTTTCAATATCGGAAACAGGGTCGATTTTGTCGTCTACGTGCGTAATGTTCGCATCCTCGAAGCAACGTACTACGTGCACGATTGCATCCACTTCACGGATATGCGAAAGGAATTTGTTGCCCAAGCCTTCGCCGCGGGACGCGCCCTTTACCAAACCTGCAATATCGACGAATTCGATAACGGCAGGGGTGATTTTTTTGCTGTTATACAAAGCGGCAAGCTTGTCCAACCGCTCGTCGGGTACGGCAACCACGCCCACGTTGGGTTCGATGGTGCAGAAAGGGTAGTTGGCACATTCTGCGCCTGCGTGCGTAATTGCGTTAAAAAGAGTGGATTTACCTACGTTGGGAAGTCCCACAACACCAAGTTTCATGTTCTTTCGTCCTTTTTACAATGTTTTTCCGCTATATTATAATACAAAATCAAAATTTTGGCAAATTAAACGCGCCCTATTTACAAAAATACTTGCCCAAATTAAAAAAATATGTTATACTATGTAAGATTGTTATAGCATTGGCACGGAATCACCGTTTCTCTTACGGAATGCAAATGCGTTGCCGTGCGGAAGGAATGTGCTTACCGCCGATTGCGCCCTAAAACTACGATAAATAATTACAAAAGGTGTGATAGTTATGGATTATAAAAAGTATATTGCCGACCTCATCGACGTGGACGGCGTATCCAAAGAAGAATTGTACGATTTAATCTCTCTGCCGCCCAATACCGAAATGGGGGATTATGCATTGCCCTGCTTTAAGTTTGCAAAGTTGTTGCGCAAAAGCCCCGTGGCGATTGCAGAGGAGTTAAAAAACAGTATTATGTCTGACAAAATACCTGCGTCAGGCAAAGTACTCAGCGAAGTTTCCGCCGTCAACGGATATCTGAATTTCAAGATAAATAAAGGGGATTTCGTGCGTTCTACGCTTGACAGAATACTCGGCGAGGGCGAGCGTTTCGGTGCATCGGACGAGGGCAACGGCAAAACGGTCTGCATCGACTATTCCTCTATCAACATTGCAAAACCCTTCCATATCGGGCATTTGTCTACCACGGTTTTGGGTGGCGCGCTTTACCGCATTTATAACTATTTGGGCTATAAAGCGGTGGGCATCAACCACTTGGGCGACTACGGCACGCAGTTCGGCAAGCTCATTTCCGCCTACAAGCGTTGGGGCAACCGCGAGGAAATTGAAAAGGGCGGCATTCGCGCGTTGAACGAGTTGTACGTCAAATTCCACCAAGAAGCGGAAATTCACCCCGAATACGACGACGAGGCGCGCGCTTATTTCAAAGCGATTGAACAGGGCGACGAAGAATGTTTGCAGCTCTTCCACTGGTTTAAGGAACTCACCTTAAAGGACGTGCAAAAAATTTACGATCTGTTGGATATCCATTTCGATTCGTACGCAGGCGAAAGCTTCTTTGCCGACAAAATGCAACCCGTCGTAGACGAGCTCCGTCAAAAAGGTCTGCTTGTCGAAAGCCGCGGTGCGCAAGTCGTCGATTTGGAGGAATACGGCATGGCGCCTTGTATGATTTTGAAATCGGACGGCACTTCGCTGTACGCCACGCGCGATATGGCAGCTGCGATCTACCGCAAAAACACTTACGATTTTTACAAGTGCTTGTACGTCGTTGCTTATCAGCAAAACCTGCACTTTAAGCAATTTTTTAAGGTGCTTGACCTCATGGGCAAGGAGTGGGCAAAAGATTTGGTGCACGTAGCCTACGGCATGGTTTCGTTGGAAGAAGGCACCATGTCCACCCGTAAAGGCAATGTCGTGTTCTTGGAAGACGTCATCAATAAGTGCATCGAAAAGGCATACGGAATTTTGGACGAAAAGAACCCTGACCTCGAAAACAAAACAGACGTCGCGCAAAAAGTCGGCGTGGGTGCAGTCGTGTTCGGCGCGTTGTACAACAGCAAAATCAAAGACATCGTATTCTCCTACGACAAAGTGCTGAATTTTGACGGCGAAACCAGCGTTTACGTACAGTATACCTGCGCAAGAGCCGCTTCCGTATTGCAACGCGGCGGTATACCTGCTTCGTATACCGTCCCCGAATTGACGGCAGAGGAAGTGGAACTCGTCAAATCGCTTTCCGCTTTCCCCGAAACGGTAAAGAATGCGGCGGAAAAATACGAGCCTTCCTTCATCGCTCGTTTTGCGGTCGATGCGGCGCAAAAATTCAACAAATTCTACTTCAACTGCAAAATCCTTGCGGCGGAAACGGAAGAAGTCAAAAACTTCCGCTTGGCATTGACGGGTGCCACCTTGCAAACCCTGAAAAACGCTTTCGGGCTTTTGGGGATCGGCATTCCCGAAAAAATGTAACGGAACCCTTTGCTCGTGCGACCGCCGCGCGGCGCAAACCGTTGGCGGTATTTGTCCGCCTTCCGTCCTTCCATAATATAATCCGAACAGAACCGAACGCGGCAACCCGTTTTCGGTTCTTTTTTATTGCGTGTGCACCGCCCCAAACTTCGCTGCCAAAAAATCCGCCGCCCCCTCAAAAAAACATAGCCTTAAAAATTCGTCGCCCACGCACGTATCCGCCCAAAAATCTGCAAAAAAATCCGCCGCCTTTTTGAGAAACTGCAAAAAAATTAAAAAAACTTTCAAAAAACTCTTTCATTTTTTTGCGGAATGTGTTATGATTAAATGCAAGTACCTTGGAGGAAGGGTTATGTCGGATAAAAAATTTTACGAACAACTTCTTACTACGCTCGCTCCCAAAAAGAGCGGCGACCATGCTTGGTTCCTTTCGTTGTTAGACGAAGTCGAGCAACGCCGCTACGAAGAGGAGCACCTTGATGCGGTGATGCAAATGTTGCGTATCGCCCGTATCCGCGTACACAAAAACGCCATCAAAGAGATGAAAGCGGAAATCGACCAGCTGGAAAAAGAGGATTCTTCCGCCGAAAATTATTGCAAAATCAAATGCCTTTTGGAGGGTATTGAAAGACGGAAGCAGCGCATTGACGAGTGCCGTCCCTTCTTTGAAGAACCCTACTTCGCCCGTATGGATTTGGTAGACGAAAAAGAGGGTTACAACAGCTATTACATCGGCAAAAAAGGGGACGTCAAGTTAGAAATTCTCGACTGGCGCACCCCTGTTGCTCGCCGCTATTACCAAAAAAGCTGTTCCTCGTTCACTTTTGGCGAGTACGAGTATAAGACCATTCTCCGCCGCGCCCTTCGTGCCAAAAGCGGTAAATTGCTCGATTTTAAGAACGAGTACCTCTCGCTGAAAGACTATCTTTCCGCCGAGGAAATCAAAGATCGCGACGAGGAGAACATTTTAGACCCCTTCTTGCGCGAAATCATCAAAAATCGCAAGCAGGAAAGCTCGGTCAAAGACATTATCGAAACCATTCAAGAAAAGCAGTACGAAATCATCACTCGCCCCGAAAAAGGGAATTTTGTGTTGCAAGGTTGCGCCGGCAGCGGCAAAACCATGGTTATGCTTCATAGATTGAGCTATTTGATGTACAATAACGAGGATATTTCTCCGCGCGACGTACTCATCATCACGCCCAGCAATTCCTTTAACGATTTCATCGACGAGCTCGCCGC
>CAYRAY010000107.1:0-4033 GCA_964422405.1 uncultured Clostridia bacterium
GTATGGTATGCAGAAGCATTGCGCGTATTTTTCCTCGGAGCAAACACAGAGGAAACCTAAAAACGCAAAGGGCAAACCACCCCGAACAACGAAACGACGAAACGGCGGTACGGCAGAACAGCACGCGCAAGGCGCGCCCCAAAACCACAACTGCAACTCGAGCTTTCTGCAAAATTAACGGACAAGGAGAAGGCGGACAAGCATGAAAAACAAAACGCTCAGCGCAAAAAACAAGCAAAAAATCGAACGCACTGTGGCAAACGACCGCAGTTATAAAGCCATTTTATACAATCGCTTTTTTATCTTTTTGGTGTTGGTGCTGATTCAATGCACGGTGTACGTATGGACGTGGTATCTGTTTATCTACAACACCAACGTCGGCGTCATTTTCCAAATCGTGCTCCGTATTTTATCCCTCGTTTCCGTGCTGTACATCATCAACAAAATGGAAAGCGCGTCACGCAAGCTGAACTGGATTTTGATTTTGCTGATTGCACCCGTGTTCGGCGTGCCCTTCTATTTCTTATACGGAGAGGAACGCCCCACCCGTCGTATGCGCAAAAAGCTGGACGAATCCGAAAAAGCCGCCAAAGCCGCCGTTGCGGAAAAATACGGCGCAACGGAAACCGAACTTCCTCAAACCCGTGCGGACGGCGCAAGCTACTTCTTGCAAAAATTTGCCGATTATCCCAGCTTCCACAACGGCGACGTCCGCTATTATCCCAGCGGCGAGGAGGTGTTCCCCGATATGCTGACCGCCCTGCGCAGTGCAAAATCGTATGTGTTGATAGAATATTTCATCATCAACCATGGCAGAATGTGGAAGGAGATTTTGCAAATCCTTTTGGAAAAAGCGGAACAAGGGGTGCAAATCCGTATCTTGTACGACGATTTCGGCTGTATGATGACCCTGCCGCCCAAGTACGAAAAATATTTAGAGGGTCTGCACCCAAATATCCGTTGCATGACATTCAACAACGTCGTGCCCGTGTTCGCCGTGCGCATGAACAACCGCGACCATCGCAAAATGTTGGTGGTAGACGGAAAAATCGCCTTCACGGGCGGTGTCAACATCGCCGACGAATACATTAACGAAAAGCGTCGCTTTGGCTATTGGAAGGATTCCGCCTTGAAAATCACGGGGGACGGCGTGCGCTCGTTCGTGCAAATTTTCTTTGGCACGTGGAACGCGTTTGCCAAGCAAAAAGAGGAAGTTTCTGCCTACCTTCCGCCTGCCGAAAACCCCGAACGAGGGGGGCAGGTATGCGTTCAGCCGTATGCGTCCTCGCCTTTTGATAAAATCAGCGTGGCGAGCGCGGTGTACATGGACGCCATTTGTCGCGCCCAAAAATCGCTGTATATCTTCACTCCGTATCTGATTTTAGACGACGGATTGCGTGCCGCACTCTGTCAAGCCGCTCTTCGCGGCGTGGACGTGCGCATAGTCACCCCCGGTACGCCCGATAAAAAACTGACGTTCCGCATGACGCGCGCCAACTATGCCATTTTGATGCGTGCAGGTGTAAAAATTTACGAATATACCCCCGGTTTTCTCCACGCCAAAAGTATGCTGTGCGACGGAGAGAGCGCCATTGTCGGCTCGGTTAACCTCGATTATCGCAGTCTGTATCTCCATTTTGAAAACGGCGTTTGCTTTTCGGGTTGTCAGGCGGTGGCGGACTTGCAACGGGATTGCGAAAATACCTTTGCCGCGTCCAAACTCTGCACCCCCGAAAGCGTGAAACGGGGCGTGTTCGGCAGATTGATCGATTCGGTTTTGCGCGTGTTTGAAACGCTGTTTTAAGCGTTTGTCTTTATACAAATTTTATCTAAAACGGAACAAAACGAGCGACCCGTCGCTCGTTTTTCGTTACAAAACCGACGCTGTTTTTCTGCCGCGCGACAGCCGCCTTATTTCGTTGACCTTACAAAAAAGATTTTACGAAAAGTTTTGAAAATATGTTTAATCGGCAAAACTTGCGTTTAAGAATATAACGAACGAAACGCAAAAGGAGGAAAGAAATTATGGATATGCGTAAGTTTACGGAAAAGTCGGTCGCGGCGATCGGCGGCGCGCAATCCGTGGCGCGTGAATATGGAAACAAAGAGCTGGCGCAAGTGCATTTGCTGTACGCGCTGGTCACGGCAGAGGATGGACTCATTCCTCATCTTTTGAAAAAAATGGACAAGAACGCCGAAGGTTTGGCGACGGCGGCGCAATCCGCCATTGAAAAATTGCCCAAAGTCCGCGGCGGTGAAGAATTTGCCTCTCGCGACCTGCTTTCGGCTTTGGACGAGGCAGAAAAACAAGCCAAAAACATGGGGGACAGCTACCTGTCCGTTGAGCATCTTTTTTACGGTTTGTTGCAAAAGGCAGACCCTTGTGTAAAAGGACTTTTTCAGCAATTCGGCATAACCATGGACGCGTTCATGCAAGCTTTGGCAAGCGTGCGCGGCAACAGACGGGTGGACAGCGAAACCCCCGAAGACACCTACGACGTGCTGAATAAATACGGCACGGACTTGGTGGAAAAGGCACGCCAAAACAAAATCGATCCCGTCATCGGCAGGGACGAAGAAATCCGTAACGTGATACGGATTCTTTCGCGAAAGACCAAAAATAACCCCGTCCTCATCGGCGAGGCAGGCGTGGGTAAAACGGCGATTGCCGAGGGCTTGGCAATCCGTATCATGAAAGGTGACGTGCCCGATTCGCTGAAAAATCGCAAGGTGTTCTCCTTGGACATCGGCGCGCTGATTGCCGGTGCAAAATTCAGGGGCGAGTTCGAGGAACGGTTGAAAGCCGTGCTTTCCGAAGTGAAAAAGAGCGACGGCGGCATCATTCTGTTCATCGACGAATTGCACCTGATTGTCGGCGCAGGCAAAACGGACGGTGCGATGGACGCAGGCAACCTGTTAAAGCCCATGTTGGCGCGCGGCGAGCTGCATTGTATCGGCGCGACCACATTAGACGAGTATAGAAAATACGTCGAAAAAGACCCTGCGCTGGAACGTCGTTTCCAACCCGTTTTGGTGGGCGAACCGACCGTCGAGGACACCATTTCTATCCTGCGTGGCTTAAAAGAGCGGTACGAAGTGTATCACGGCGTAAAAATTCAAGATAATGCGCTGATTGCGGCGGCGACCCTGTCTAATCGGTATATCACGGACAGATTTTTGCCCGACAAAGCCATCGACCTCGTGGACGAGGCGTGCGCTTTGATCAAGACGGAGATGCAATCCATGCCCTCGGAAATGGACGAAATCGCCCGTAAAATCATGCAGTTGGAAATTGAAGAAAACGCCCTGAAAAAGGAAACGGACAGTCTTTCCGCCTCGCATTTG
This sequence comes from uncultured Clostridia bacterium, assembly GCA_964422405.1. Lineage (GTDB taxonomy): Bacteria > Bacillota > Clostridia > Christensenellales > Borkfalkiaceae > Scatosoma. The sequence goes on from CAYRAY010000107.1 coordinate 3,346, forward strand.
GACGAAATCCGCAAGGAGCTGGAAGACCTCCGCGCCAAATACGCCGAAATGAAGGCGAAATGGGAAAACGAGAAGGACTCTATCGGCAAAGTGCAGAAACTTCGCGAGCAGTTAGAAGCGGCAAACGCACAGTTGGAAAAGGCGCAACGGGAGTATGATTTAGAAACGGCTTCCAAGTTGCAATACGGCAAAATCCCCGACCTGAAAAAACAGATTGCGGAGTGCGAAAAAACGGAAACGGGCAGGGCAGGTACGCGTCGAAACGAAAATTCCCTTCTCCGCGACCATGTAACGGAAGAAGAAATTTCCCGTATTGTCGCCCGTTGGACGGGGATTCCCGTTGCTAAATTGTTAGAGGGCGAGCGCGAAAAACTGTTGCGTTTGGATAAGACCTTGCACGGCAGGGTCATCGGTCAGGACGAGGCGGTGCAAGCGGTGGCGGACGCCATTTTGCGTTCCCGTGCAGGCATTGCCGACCCCAACCGTCCCATCGGCTCGTTCTTGTTCCTCGGTCCTACGGGTGTGGGCAAAACCGAGCTCGCCAAGACCTTGGCGCGCACCCTGTTCGACGACGAAAAGAATATGATCCGTATCGACATGAGCGAGTACATGGAAAAGCACGCCGTGTCCCGCATGATCGGCGCGCCTCCGGGATACGTCGGCTATGACGAGGGCGGTCAGCTGACCG
>CAYRAY010000108.1:0-4026 GCA_964422405.1 uncultured Clostridia bacterium
CGTGTTCATAAGTTCTTGGTCATGCGAGGTCAAAAGCATACAGCCCTTGTAGTTGCTTAAACCGTTGTTGAGCGCGGTAATCGATTCCAAGTCGAGGTGGTTGGTCGGTTCGTCGAAAATGAGGAAGTTGCTGCCTTCCAGCATCATTTTAGAGAGCATACAACGCACCTTTTCGCCGCCCGAAAGCACTTTGGCTTTTTTCAACGCTTCTTCGCCCGAGAACAACATTCTGCCGAGCCAACCGCGGAGATATTCTTCGTAATGGTCGTTTGAGAATTGCGAAAGCCACTCTACCAAGTTAAGCTCGCACCCCTGAAAATACTCATTGTTGTTTTGGGGAAAGTAGGAGGTGGAAATAGTCTTGCCCCACTTCACCGTGCCTGCGTCTGGTTCTTCCTTGCCCGTTAAAATATCGTAAAGCATGGTGAGCGTGGTGCTCTTATCCGATACGATACCGATTTTTTCGCCGCGCTGAACGGTGAAGGACACGTTTTCAAAATAGCCTTTCTTGGTCAAATCCTCTACGATTAAGATATCGTTGCCGATTTCTTTTTCGAACTTGAAATCGATATAGGGATATTTACGAAGGGAGGGTTTGAAATCGTTAATTGTGAGCTTTTCCAACTCCTTTTTACGGGAGGTTGCCTGACGGGATTTGGAAGCGTTTGCTGCGAAACGCGCGATGAAGTCTTGCAATTCCTTGGCGCGCTGTTCGGCTTTTTTGTTCTGTTCCTTTTGCTGACGTGCAAGCAACTGGCTGGTTTGATACCAAAAATCGTAGTTGCCGACGTACATATTGATTTTGCCGAAATCCACGTCGCAAATGTTGGTGCAGACTTTGTTGAGGAAGTGACGATTGTGGGACACAATGATGATGGTGTTTTCAAAGTCCATCAAATAATTTTCGAGCCAACGTACCGTTTTAATGTCGAGATTGTTGGTAGGCTCGTCCAAAAGCAAAACGTCGGGGTCGCCGAACAATGCTTGCGCCAACAACACGCGGACCTTTTGTTTTGCGTCCAAATCGCTCATCAACGCATAATGCAATTCTTCGTGAATGTCCAACGCATTCAAAAGCTGAGCTGCTTGGAATTCTGCATCATAGCCGTTCATTTCGGCAAATTCGCTTTCTAATTCCGCCGCACGAACGCCGTCTTCTTCGGAAAAGTCGGGCTTCATATACAGCGCATCTTTTTCGTCCATGATTTCGACAAGGCGCTTAAAGCCGAGCATAACCGTACGCAACACCGTTTCGTTATCGTACATATTTTGGTTTTGTTGTAAAACGGACATACGCTCGTTTTTGTCCATAGATACAAAGCCTTTTTGGGGTTCTACTTCGCCGGAAAGCACCTTTAAGAAGGTGGATTTTCCTGCGCCGTTTGCGCCGATAATCCCGTAGCAATTCCCCTTTGTGAATTTTAAGTTGACATCTTCAAACAACTTTTTGCTGCCGTATTGCAAAGATACGCCGGTAACCTGTAACATGAAACACCTCTTATATTGAACTTAATTTTGCCGTATTTTATGGTCTTTTTGGGCGGCACTTCCGCCGATTATCTATGTTGAAAAGCCGACTTTCGCCGTGCAAAAAGAAAGACCTTTGGGTCTTTTCCAAAAGCCTTTCCTTACAACTTACTTAACGAGCTTTTCGATTTCTGCCGCTACGTCGGCAACCGTCACCAAGCCTTCTACCTCGTCATCGGGGATTACGATGCCGTAATCGTCTTCGAGTTGGGTAAGCAATTCGATAAGGTCTAACGAATCTGCGCCAAGATCTTGCACGATTTTAGCGTCGGGGGTGACCTTTTCGAAGGGAATATTTAACGCTTCGGAAAGCATTGTACGAACTTTTTCTAACATAATACTTTTTTCCTCCTGAAAAAGATTTGATACTATCTTTATTATATTCTAACCAATCCGCGCCGAATTGTCAAGCGTTTTTTTGGTTATTTCCTCTTTTTCATGGTCAAGCCGATACGATTCTTCTTTACGTCCACTTCTTTGACGAATACTTGCACGATTTGCCCGACCTTTAACACTTCGGACGGGTGGCGGATATATTTATTCGTAATTTCGGAGATATGTACCAAGCCGTCTTGATGCACACCGATGTCGATGAACGCACCGAAGTCCACGACATTGCGGACGGTACCCGTCAGTTCCATGCCGACCTTCAAATCCTCAATGCCCATGACGTCTTTGCGCAAGGTGGGCGCAGGGAGCGCATCGCGAATGTCGCGACCGGGCTTCATGAGTTCGGTGACCACGTCTTGCAAGGTGGCGACGTCCAAATCCGTTTCTTTAGCGACTTTGCTTTCGCCGTAGGCTTTGATTTTACGGCGCAAATCGTCGATTTTACGGGCTTTTACGTCCTCTTTGGTATAAGAGAACAGCGCGAGCAATTTTTCCGCTTTTGCGTACGATTCCGGATGCACGGCGGTGTTATCCAAAATATTTTCGCCGCCGTCAATGCGCAAGAAACCTGCACACTGCGTATATGCCTTTTCGCCGAGTTTGGGTACTTTGAGGAGCTGTTTACGGGACTTAAATCTGCCGTTCGTTTCACGATACGCCACAATATTTTTTGCGACGGAGGCGTTCAAACCCGAAACGAATTTCAAAAGTGAAACGCTTGCCGTGTTCAAATCGACGCCGACGCTGTTTACGCAATCTTCCAACACGCCCGAAAGCGCGCCGTCCAGACGTTTTTCGTTCATATCATGCTGATACTGCCCCACGCCGATGGATTTGGGGTCGATTTTGATGAGTTCGGCAAGGGGGTCTTGCAAACGGCGGGCAATGGATACCGCGCTACGCGCCGTTACGTCGTAATCAGGGAACTCTTCCGCGCCGAGTGCGCTTGCCGAATAGACGGATGCGCCAGCCTCGTTAACGATGACGTAACCGACTTCCCTGCCCGTTTCCGCCTTAATTTCCTTAATGAGTTCGGCAATGAAAATTTCGCTTTCCTTGCTTGCCGTGCCGTTACCGCAAGAGATGACTTGCACGCCGTATTTGGCAATCAGCGCCTTTAACACGACCTTGGCTTCCGCCGTTTTATTTTGAGGAGGCGTAGGGAACACCACCGTTTTATCCAACACTTTGCCCGTGCCGTCTACCACGCAGATTTTGCAACCCGTACGGAAGGCAGGGTCCCAACCCATGGTAATTTTGTCCTTGACGGGCGGTTGCATAAGCAGGGGTTTTAAGTTGAGCTCGAACATCTTAATCGCTTGTTCGCTGGCATCATCGAAAAGTTGCGCGCGGACTTCGCGCTCGATAGAAGGCGCAATGAGGCGATCGTAGCCGTCCTCTGCAGCCGCCTTGACAATTTTGCTGCTTTCGCCGCTGTTTTTTAAGAAGCTTGCCGCCGTGATACGCTTGGCAAAATCGGTATCGACCACGAGAGAGACCTTCAAAAACTCCTCTTTTTCGCCACGGTTGAGGGCAAGCACGCGGTGGCTTTTAATTTCCGCAATCGGTTCGCGATAGTCGGCGTACATACCGTAGGTTTTGGTTTCGTCCTCTGCCTCTTTGCCCTTGGCGTACACGGAAACGATTTCGCCGTGGTTGATAAAGAGGTTGCGCAACTTTTTGCGAGTCGCGGCATCGTCGGAGATGATTTCCGCAAGGATATCTTGCGCGCCCGAAATTGCCTCGTCCGCCGTTTTTACCTCGTCAGAAAGATAGCTTTCCGCTTCCTTGCGTACGTCAAAAGCAGGGTCTTGCGCCAAAATGGCATCGGCAAATGGTTGCAAACCCTTTGCGATTGCCACGGAAGCGCGCGTTTTGCGTTTCTGTTTATAAGGGCGGTAAATATCCTCCACCTCGGTGAGCGTAACCGCCTTTTCGATAGCGGTGCGGATTTCTTCCGTCATTTTGCCCTGTTCGGTAATGGCGGCAGAAACTTCATCCTTGCGCTTTTGCAAGTTGCGAAGGTAGGTCAGCCGATCGAACAACGCACGCAAGACTTGGTCGTCGCACGCGCCCGTCATTTCCTTGCGGTAACGGGCGATGAAGGGA
>CAYRAY010000109.1:0-3828 GCA_964422405.1 uncultured Clostridia bacterium
GCTACTAGGCGGATTTGAACCGCCGACCTCGTCCTTACCAAGGACGCGCTCTACCGACTGAGCCATAGCAGCGCACCATAAAGGTTACTATGATATTATAATGAATCTTCCCATAAATGTCAAGCAAATTAAGCCGTTTTTTGAACTTTTTTTATATTTTTTGTAATTTTTTTCAAAACAAAAACCAGAGCTCGCATAAAACAAAGCGAAAGCCGCTTTCCGTTTTATAATACAAACGAAAAACAGCTTTCTATGCCTTTTCAAACACGTGAAGTCGGCTTAAACGGTTTCTACGTTGATGAGGTTAGAATTACCGCTACTGCCGTTCGGCGTGCCGCCCGTGATAACGATGGTGTCGCCTTTCTTCACTAAACCGCTTGCCGTGGCAATCTTTTTCGCAAAATAGAACAGAATATCAATCGACGTGTATTCGTCCGTCAAAATCGGCAATACGCCCCAGCTCAGCGCAAGCTGTCTGTACGCGTGAATATCCGTGGTGATACCGATGATATTGATATTCGGGCGGAAACGGGACACCTTTCTTGCTGTTGCGCCCGTGCGCGTACAAACGACAATCGCGCTTGCGTTTAAGTCCTTGGCAAGGGTCGCCGCAGAGTGTGACAACGCTTCGGGTGTCGTTTTAATTTCAAAATTGTCGATGGTTTGGATATATTCCACGTGCACTTCGGCGTGTTCTACAATCTTCGCCATAGCGCGCACGGATTGCACGGGGTAGTGCCCTGCGGCGGTCTCGCCCGAAAGCATAACGGCGGAAGTGCCGTCGTATACCGCGTTCGCCACGTCGGAAATTTCTGCACGGGTCGGACGGGGGTTGTGAATCATCGATTCTAGCATTTCCGTTGCGGTGATCACGCGCTTGCCGTGGATACGGCACTGATTGATGATATATTTTTGGATGTTGGGCAATTCTTCGTACGGAATTTCCACACCGAGGTCGCCGCGCGCCACCATAATGCCGTCCGATACTTCCATAATGTCCAAAAGGTTGTTTACGCCGGCACGGTTTTCAATTTTGGCAATGACGTCGATATGCTCGCCGCCGTGTTCCGCCAAAAAAGTCTTCGCCGCAATAACGTCTTGCGCACGGGAAACAAAGGACAGTGCCACAAAGTCCACGTCATGTTCAATGCCGAACAGCAAATCCGCCTTGTCCTGATTGGAAAGGAAGTCCAAATGCAGTTCCTTATCGGGGAAGAACATCGATTTATTGCTGGAAAGTTCGCCGCCGATTTCTACTACGCAGTGCACGTCGGGTTTTTCCACGGAAACCACGCGGAAAACGATCATGCCGTTGTTCAAAAGGATTTTATCGCCAGCAACCAAATCCTCGCAAATACCTGCATAAGAAACGCTTACGCGCTCCGTCGTGCCTTCGATTTGCTCGGTCGTAAAGGTGAAGCTGTCGCCGTCGTTCAACATAATTTTGCCGTCTTTGAATGCGCGGATTCTAAACTCGGGACCTTTCGTGTCCAACAGAATGGGTAGGGGGAGTTTGCGTTCTTCGCGCACCTCTTTAATCAAACGGATTTTCTTGGCAAAATCCTCGTGTGTCCCGTGTGAAAAATTCAAACGGACGATATCCATACCGCCTTCCGCCATTTTCGTAAACGTGGCTTTATTGTCGCTGGCAGGGCCAAGTGTACAAATGATTTTTGTCTTTTTCATAAAAAGCCTCCTTCAGGGTAGGGAAGGTAGGGTTCTAAAAAAATTGCCAACTCTCACCCATTATATACAATAAAAAGATTATTTCTATTTTACAACATTTTCTTGCAAAAAGCAAGGGAAAAAAGATGATTTTTTTAAATAAAAGTGCTATAATATTATAGATTTGAGTTTGTTATGCGGTCGCGGGGTCGAAAGACCATGAGGAAAGTCCGAGCAGCGTAGGACAGGGTGCCTGATAACGTCAGGCGAGGGTGACCTCCGGGATAGTGCAACAGAAATAAACCGCCGCAAGAGCTTGGCGTTTTCGCCTTGAGTATTTGTATAAAATCGCCTCTTGCGGTAAGGATGGAAAGGCGAGGTAAGAGCTCACCGATACTCTGGTAACAGGGTATGCCATGTAAACCCCACCTGCTGCAAGATTGGGTAATCGTCACATAGGGCTGTCCGTCCGACGATTCACCGTGAACATCGCTCGAGCTTATTGGTGACGATAAGCCTAGATAAATGACCGTACACGACAGAACTCGGCTTACAGACAGACTCAAATCACTTTTTTGACCATTTATTATCATGCAGCAAAGGAAAGGCTTTTAACCAAGCCTTTCCTTTGTTTTTAATAAAAACTATGTCTAACATAGCTATTATGTCACACATAATACAAAAAACAGGGCAAAAAACGGGGTAAAAACCGCCAAAAAACCAAAAAGTACTGTTATGCCACGCATAATACATACGTCAAGCATAGTAATTCGACGCATTGATTTATGCTTAACGTAATTCTTTGGCGGTGTTATGGCGTTCGTTCCGTTTACAAAAAACAAATTTGTTGGTATGGTACAAACCGTCTTTCGCATACGATATGGGGCGAGGTGATCGGTTATGTTTTTCGATTTTATTTGGGCGATTTTAGGCAAAATTGTATTTTTCACGGGCAGCATCGGCACAAAGCGTTCTTTTCCCAAACCGCTTTCTAAAGAGGACGAGGAGAAATATCTTGCCCTTGTTGCGCAGGGCGATCCGCAGGCGAAAGAGGTTCTGATTCGCCATAATATGCGTTTGGTGGCGCACGTCGTCAAAAAGTACGCAGGCGCGGCGGAAACGGACGATTTGATTTCGGTGGGCAGTATCGGGCTCATCAAAGCCATTGGCACGTACAAATCGGGGCGGGGCACGGCGCTTGCCACATACACGGCGCGCTGTATCGAAAACGAAATTTTAATGCTGATTCGCGCCAACAAAAAGCATAAAAACACGCTGTCCCTGTACGAAATGGTGGGCACGGATAAGGACGGCAACGAGCTCACGCTCATGGACCTTCTCTTTGAAAAAGAGGATTGCGTATTCGAGCAGGTAGAGCGTTCCGTGCAACGGGAAAAACTCTTGCAACAGTTGCAAGAAATTTTGACGGAACGGGAGTATAAAATTCTCTGTTTGCGGTACGCCTTAAAGGGCGGAATCCCGTTGCCGCAGCGGGAAGTGGCAAACGCGTTAAAAATTTCCCGTTCATACATATCGCGGATAGAAAAACGCGCCATCGAAAAGTTGCGAGCGGCTCTCCGCCCCGAGGACTTTTTAGACTGATTTTTACTTGCTTGTTATACCGCTAAGGGCGCGGAGCGCACACGAATGAAGCGTATCTTTTTTGGGCTGTCATGCCGACCGTGGGTGAAAAGCTGTTATAATTCTTATCGTGTCATACCGACCGAGCCGCAGTGCGGCGAGCGGAGCGTATCTTGCACACCATTTCTTGTACACCGTGCTTAGCTGTCACAAAGGACGCATCTTACCCCACCGCGCGCCGTGCACCGCATAAAACCCGTTCTATATGAGCAAAACGCAAAAAAAATTCCGTAATTCCAAATTTTTTTGTTGCAAAGTGTTGAATTTTTTGAAAAAGTATGTTATAATAATCCTTGGTATAAGGGATAATTCGGTTATCCGTATTTTTCATAAGGCAAGGCAACACCCAAGCCATCCCCGAAAAAATCGGTGTGCCGCGGTTTATCCGCTCGCTTATCCGTAAAAAATTGCAAAAAATAATTGGAGGAATTCATAAATGACTATTTCGTCAGAAGTTCAAGAAATGTACTGCGTTGCCAAAGGCGCAGGCGTTGCTCGTCATGAAAACTCCGCGATTCCCGA
>CAYRAY010000110.1:0-3704 GCA_964422405.1 uncultured Clostridia bacterium
ACTTGACTTTACCGCCCGATGTGGTATAATTATAAGGCACTGATTTTTAACATACAAGATATTGTGTGTTTTTTATATAAAAAACACAAGATGTTGTGGAAATACCAAAAAGAAAACATAGGGGAGTATGGGATATGAAAGAAATGAAAATTATCAAAAGAAGCGGACAGGAAGTGTTGTTCGATAAAGAAAAGATTTTGTCCGCCTTGCGCAAAGCCAACCGCGAAGTACCGGAACGCGACCGCATTTCCGAAGGTACGATTCACGCCATCGTCGACGTCGTCACTGAAGAATGTTTGAACCTGGGCAGAGCGCCGCACGTAGAAGAAATTCAAGACATGGTCGAAAACCGTCTTATGGCAAGCCTTTGCTTCCCTTTGGCGCGCAAATACATCACCTATCGCTATTCGCGCGCGCTCGTCCGTAAGTCCAACACCACGGACGCGCAAATTTTGACCTTGATCGAGTGCAACAACGAAGAGGTAAAACAAGAAAATTCCAACAAAAACCCCACGGTCAACAGCGTCCAGCGCGACTATATGGCAGGGGAGGTGTCCAAAGACCTCACCCGTCGTATTCTGTTGCCAGAAGATATCGTCGCCGCGCACGATCAGGGGCTCATTCACTTCCACGACGCCGACTATTTTGCGCAACACATGCATAATTGCGACCTTGTAAATTTGGAAGATATGCTGCAAAACGGCACCGTCATTTCGGGCACGCTCATCGAAAAACCGCACAGTTTTTCTACCGCTTGCAACATCGCCACCCAAATCATCGCGCAGGTTGCCTCCAACCAATACGGCGGACAGAGTATTTCGCTCACGCACTTAGCGCCGTTCGTCGACATCAGCCGCAAAAAAATCCGCAAAGAAGTGGCAGAAGAACTCTCCGTTATGGGCATTTCGGACGAGGCGCACATCAACCGCATTGCAGAAAAGCGACTTTTGGACGAAATTAAGAGGGGGATTCAGACCATTCAATATCAGGTCGTTACCCTGCTTACCACCAACGGTCAAGCGCCGTTCGTCACCGTGTTCATGTACCTCAACGAGGCGCGTAACGAGCAGGAAAAAGCCGACCTCGCTTTGATTATTGAAGAAACGTTAAAACAGCGTATCAAAGGCGTTAAAAACGAATCGGGCGTATGGATTACTCCCGCATTTCCCAAACTCATCTACGTGTTAGAACCCGACAACATCAGCGAGGATCAAAAATACTGGTATTTGACCGAACTTGCCGCAAAATGCACGGCAAAGCGTATGGTCCCCGACTACATTTCCGAAAAGAAAATGCTGGAATACAAAGTCGATAAAAACGGCGAAGGGCATTGCTATACCTGCATGGGTTGTCGCAGTTTCCTCACCCCGTACGTAGACGAAAACGGCAAACCCAAATACTATGGCAGATTCAACCAAGGCGTTGTCACCATCAACTTGGTGGACGTTGCGTTGTCCTCTGCACGCGACGAAGAAAAATTCTGGCAGATTTTCGACGAGCGATTAGAACTTTGCTACCGCGCGTTAATGCAACGCCACAACCGCCTGTTGGGTACGTATTCCGATGCCGCGCCCATTCTTTGGCAATACGGCGCGCTTGCACGCTTGAAAAAGGGGGAAACCATCGATAAGCTTCTTTTTGGCGGCTATTCTACCATTTCCCTCGGCTACGCAGGCTTGTACGAGTGCGTAAAGCACATGACGGGCAAATCCCACACCGACGAGGGGGCAAAACCCTTCGCGTTGGCGGTGATGAAGTACATGAACGACAAGTGCAAAGCGTGGAAAGCCAAGGAAAATATCGATTTCTCGCTGTACGGCACGCCGCTGGAAAGCACTACGTATAAATTCGCAAAATGCCTGCAAAAACGTTTTGGCATTATCCCCGGCGTTACCGACAAAAACTATATCACCAACAGCTACCACGTCCACGTTTCCGAGGGGATTGACGCCTTCACCAAGCTCAAATTTGAAAGCGAATTCCAACAGCTTTCTCCGGGCGGTGCCATTTCCTACGTCGAAGTGCCGAACATGCAAGACAATATCCCTGCCGTGCTTTCCGTCATGAAATTCATCTACGAAAATATCATGTACGCGGAACTCAACACCAAGAGCGACTATTGCCAAGTCTGCGGCTACGACGGCGAAATCCAAATCCAAACGGACGAGGGCGGCAAACTGATTTGGGAATGTCCCCATTGCCACAACCGCGACCAATCCAAAATGAACGTCGCGCGCCGTACTTGCGGCTATATCGGCACGCAGTATTGGAACCAGGGCAGAACGCAAGAAATTCGGGACAGAGTCCTGCATTTATAAGCTTATGCACTACGCCACAATCAAATGGAACGATATCGCCAACGGAGAGGGGGTGCGTGTTTCCCTCTTCGTTTCGGGGTGCACGCGCCATTGCAAAAACTGCTTCAACGCCGTCGCGTGGGATTTTTCCTACGGCGCGCCCTTTGACGAATCGGTGCAACAAAAAATATTTCAAGCCATGGATTCGCCGTATATCGCAGGTCTTTCCCTGTTGGGCGGAGAACCGCTCGAACCGCAAAACCAAGCTGCGCTGTATCCCTTTTTGCAAGCCTTCCGCGCTCGCTATCCTAAAAAGACGATTTGGTGCTATACGGGTTTCACGTTGGACGAAAAGACTGGCGCGCTTTGCGAAACGCATAAAAACACCGTCTGCACACAGGATTTAATCCGTTTGCTTGACGTCCTCGTAGACGGACCGTTTATCGAAGAACAGAAGGATATTCGACTCAAATTTCGGGGTTCGGCAAACCAACGCGTCATCGACGTGCAAAAAACCTTGCAAACACAAACCTGTGTTTTGTATTTGCCGTAAGAAAAACAAAAATCGCCGCATACAATACAGTATGTCGGCGTTTTTTTCTGTCAAAACCATAGCGGCGCGGCTTACGCTTTGCCTTGCGGCAACGTTCGTGTTCGGCTGTTTTTCGTATGCCTATCTTCTCAAAACCGCTACCGCCTTTCCCGTGCAAACGTCCTTCTATTTCCTCGTTTCGGCAGAACAAGGAGCGGCGCAAGCGGCGGAGTGGTGCAAATTGCAGGGAGGTGCAGGTTATCTTTTACAGACGGAAACGGAAACGTATTCCGTCCTTTCCGTCTATTTTACGCAAGCGGACGGGGAGAGTGTCCAAGCCGCTTTTACGGCGCAAAATAAGCCTGTGCGGCTCGTTACGCTTTCGGCGGAGCGGCTGTATTTCACGGGCAGAAACAAGCGCAAAGCGGCAACCTATTTGTCCGCATTGCAAGCCTTAAAAGCGTGTGCGTCCGTGCTGGCAAACGCCGCAAACTTGTTGGAAGGGGGGGAAACGCAAAACCGCGTCCACGGAATCCTCGTCGATTTACAAGGGCAGTTTTTTGCCCTCGCCAAGACCTACGCAAAATTCTATCCCGCCTTTTCCAAATTCTGCCAAAGTATAGGGGAGAGCTTACAAACGGAGCTCGGCGGCGTGCTGTTCGCAAGCCGATTGCGCTACCTCGTCTGCACGGCGGCGGAAGGCTATCTCCGCCTTTGCAAACCCTTTCAGCTGTAACCGAACAGGGGGAACGCGCCACGCATTAAAAAATTAAAACAAAGAAAAAAGTCGTATCCGAAGATACGACTTTTCTGGAGCTACTGGCCGGACTTGAACCGGCGACCTGCTGATTACGAATCAGCTGCTCTACCGACTG
>CAYRAY010000111.1:0-3701 GCA_964422405.1 uncultured Clostridia bacterium
GCTCCATCGCGATGTCGAGCACCGGATAATAGACGATGATATCACCGTTGAGGCCCCAATCGTCGTAGTCGGGCGCACGTCCGTCGTGTATCTCGCCCGAACGGAGAACTCCGCCGATCTGCATCACAAATACCGCGCCCTTCGCCTTGGCGATCTTGTACTCGCGCTCCTTCGGCGTGAGATCGGGATAGAGATCCTCAAGCTCCTGCGAAGTTATGAAATATATCTCCTCGGGAAGGATTATTTCGGAGAATGCGTAGTCCTCGGCTATGTAACGCTCGGTGTGGCGGATCGAGCGGTAGACGCGGCGAACCATGCTCTTCAGAGTTTCAACGTTTCTTTCTTCCTTATATATGATCCGCTCCCAGTCCCACTGATCGACAAAGACCGAGTGAAGGTTGTCTGTGTCCTCGTCGCGGCGGATAGCATTCATGTCGGTGTAAAGACCCTCGCCATGCTTAAAGCCGTACTCGCCGAGCGCGTAACGTTTCCATTTTGCCAGCGAATGAACGATCTCCATGTCGTAATCCATGCCCTTTATATCAAACGATACCGGACGCTCAACACCGTTGAGAGTATCGTTGAGACCGCTCAGACGGTCAACGAAAAGCGGTGCGGAAACGCGGGTGAGATTCAGCTGTATTGCCAGATCGCGCTCGAAGAAATCCTTGACCTTTTTTATTGCGACCTCGGTCTGACGGATGTCGAGGAGAGACCGATACCCCTCGGGAATGATTACTGACATAAAATTACCACCTTTCAATCCTCGAAAGCGAGGACTACTTTTTTCTCCGTATCGGAGTGAGACCATCCGGACAGCTCCGGACTTCACCGACCCATTGAAGCCGTATTCTTGTATCGACAATATATTATAACACATATCCCGATTTTTTGCAAGAGGAAATCATAAATTTTTCAAACAAAATTTGCACAAAAATCAACCTATGTTCGAAAGAACCCGATGTATAAAGCCGATTTTTTCGTTATAAACTATAATGGCGGCTCAATTTTGAAGGATTATACTGTGCCATCCTTCAAAATTTGCCAAATTTCAGAATAGCTCTTGACTTTTCGCTCAATTTCTGCTAAAATATAAGTATCGGATTTCTCGACTCGCGGTTGATTACCGCCCGTGCAAAAGTCCGGCGAAGCCGACCGTGTATCGGCTTCAAAAAATATTATTCAAGGAGAAAACAGTATGAAGTTCTCTAAATCACTTTCACTTCTTCTCGTTGCTGCCATGCTCACCTCTACCGCAGTTTCCTGCGGCACTGAGAACAACGGTGACAATCAGACGGATGATTCGACGACCGTCGTTGACGGCGACACCACCAACGCAGAGGGCGGCGAAGGCGAAGCTGCCAACGCTCTCGATGAGATCGCAGCCATCGCAGACTACGACGAAAAGTCCGATGCGCTCTACGCTCTCAACCTTTCTGAGTTCTATGACGCTTACATGGCCGCAAAGAATGAGGTCACCGATGTTTCGAAGCGTTATGTTCTCATGGCTATCGCAGAGGCTAAGTTCCTCGAGAGCGGCGTAATGCTCCCGACCACCTCTCAGGGCGGTAACTACGCTATCACCCGCGTTGCTCCCAACACCGTTGACTTCGCTCTTTGGGGCGGCGACCAGGACAGATTCCACCAGGCTATCGTTGCTACCGAGCCGATCAAGGCTGAACACCGCAACGAGCTCAAGGCTAAGTGGACCGAGCTTAAGGGCACCGGCACCTACGAGGACTATGTAAAGCAGTACCTCGTAGACAAGGGCTACACTCTTAAGGATTCCTACACCTTCGGTTATTCGGGCGACCCCCAGACCTGGGATGCTCTCGCAACCTCTCAGGCTAACGACTCCGAGGCTATCGTAAACACCTATGACTGCCTCCTCGAGTACGACGTTGAGGGTACTCTCCAGCCGGCACTCGCAGAGAGCTACACCGTTTCGGATGACGGTCTCACCTACACCTTCAAGATCCGTGAGGGCCTCATCTGGGTCGATTCTCAGGGACGTAAGGTCGCTGACCTCAAGGCTGATGACTTCGTTGCGGGTATGGAGCATATGTGCGACGCAGCAGGCGGTCTCGAATGGCTCGTTGACGGCGTTATCGTCGGTGTACACGATTACCTCGAGGGCAATGCTACCGACTTCTCCACCGTCGGCGTAAAGGCTGTTGATGACCACACTCTCGTTTACACTCTCGAGCAGCCCACCACCTACTTCACAACCATGCTCGGCTACAACTGCTTCGCCCCGATGTCCAGAGATTACTACATCTCCAAGGGCGGTAAGTTCGGTGCAGAGTATGATCCCTCCGCCGAGACCTACACCTACGGTAAGGATCCCGACTCGATTGCATACTGCGGCCCCTACCTTGTAACCAACGCCACCGAGAAGAATACCATCGTATTCTCGCTCAACGAGAGCTACTGGAACAAGGACAACATCAATGCCAAGACCATCACCTGGCTCTACAACGACGGCACTGATGCTACCAAGGCTTACAATGACATGAGGGCAGGCGTTATCGACGGCTGCGGTCTCAACGCTACCGCAGTTGAGCTTGCTAAGCAGGATAGCACCTATCCCTTCGCTGAGTACGCTTACACCTCCTCGACCGACGCTACCACCTACGCATCCTTCTACAACATCAACCGCGCTGCATTCGCAAACGCAAACGACACCGCAAAGGTTCTCTCGAACCAGACCGATGATCAGAAGTATGTCACCTACCACGCTATGAACAACGCGAACTTCCGTCTCGCTCTTTCGATGGCTCTCGACAGAGGTGCTTACAACGCTCAGTCTGTAGGCGAAGAGCTCAAGAACGTTTCGCTGCGTAACGCTTACACTCCGTGGAACTTCGTTTACCTCGAAGAGGCTGTAACCGTTGACATCAACGGTAAGTCCACCACCTTCGATGCAGGCACTCCCTACGGCATTGTCATGCAGACTCAGCTCGACGCTGACGGCGTTAAGATCCAGGTCTACAACCCTGAAGCAGATAACGGCATCGGCTCGGGTGATGGCTACGACGGATGGTACAATGTTGAAAATGCCAAGGAGCAGCTCAACATCGCTATCGAGGCTCTCAAGGCTGAGGGCATCACCGTAAGCAAGGAATCTCCTGTTGTTATCGATCTTCCCTACAACAAGGCTTCCGAGGTTTACACCAACAAGTCCAACGCTTACAAGCAGTCGGTTGAATCGGCTCTTGACGGCTGTGTCATCATCAACCTCGTTGAGTGCAACGATGCTAACGAGTGGAGATATGCCGGCTACTGGACCAACTTCGGTTATGAAGCAAACTACGACATCTATGACCTCTCCGGTTGGGGTCCCGACTACGGCGATCCTTCGTCCTACCTCGACACTCTTCTTCCGGAATACTCGGGCTATATGATGAAGTGCATCGGTATTTATTGATCTCCGATCGAAATATCGAAAAGTCTCGCACAAAGGAATTATAATTCTATGATATCCCGCATAAAAACGCTATAGCGTTTTTATGCGGTTCGGGTCTCCCGAACCGTGCGGAATGTTATTGTGCAAAATCAATAGTTTTTTCTTATGCAAGAGGATGGATTTTTTCTATCCTCTTGCCGTGTATAAACATATATTTTTGTAACGCTTGACAACGCTAATACGATTTGACCAATATACTTTTCAAGATTAAAACGGTTGTTGAAACAAATATATG
>CAYRAY010000112.1:0-3697 GCA_964422405.1 uncultured Clostridia bacterium
CCGCAGGGGACGGCTCTCTGCCTAATTCCTGCAACAGCGTACGCTGCACACGGGCAAGTTTGTTGATCGTTTCCACCATGTGCACGGGGATACGAATGGTGCGCGCTTGGTCGGCTATGGCACGGGTGATGGATTGACGAATCCACCACGTTGCGTACGTAGAGAATTTGAAGCCTTTTTGATAATCGAATTTTTCCACCGCTTTCATCAAGCCGAGGTTGCCTTCTTGAATCAAATCCAAAAACAGCATACCGCGCCCGACGTAGCGTTTTGCAATGGAAACCACCAAACGCAAGTTGGCTTCGGAAAGGCGTTTGCGTGCCGCCGCGTCGTCTTCCAACATACGCTTGGCAAGATCTACCTCCTCGTCGGCGGAAAGCAAGGGCACTCTGCCGATGTCTTTCAAATACATTTTAACGGGGTCGTCTAAACCGACATCGGAAAGGGCTTGTTCGTACAATTCGCGTTCTCTCGCTTCTTCGTCCACAATTTGAATGCCTGCGTCGGTAACGGATTTGTACACGTCGTCCATTTGCTGGGCGTCGATGTCGTATTTATCCATGATGTCGCACAAGGCGTTGGTGGAGATACTACCCTTTCTGCCATAGGCATTGATGATGCCCGCCAAAAGTTCGTTGAGCTTTTCTTCGGATATAGTCATTTGTTTATCCTCCATAGACGGAATTTCCGTCCTTAATTTTTTCTGATTTTTTATGGTTTTGGTTTTCGGTTTGCACGGTCGTTCGGTTTGGAAAAACGGATTAGCCGCGGCGGAGTTGCGTTTTTTGTTTTATCAGTTCGGTCAGCTTGTCGCCAACTGTTTTACGCGTTGCCGCATCCGTGACGTTGCTGTACGCTTGACTGCACTGCGTAATTTCTCGTTCCAGCTTTTCGCGTTTCAAGGCGATGACGCTATCGTGGAAGAAGCGTTCCGCAACCTCGCCCGACAGCTTGTCCTCGTAATTGAAATCTAAAATTTTGTTGAGCTCGGCGGAGTCTTCGTCCAAAACCTCGAACAGCTCGCTGGGGCGAATACGCTCGCCCGATTCCTCTCGTTCGCAAACGTAGTTGGCGACGATGATTTGCGTTTCGTCCGAAAAATCGATGGTGCGTAAATCGCAATCTTTGGCATAGGGCGCGGAGAAGAGTTTCGCCGCCAAAATGAAGCGTTTTGCACGCACGGATTTGTCCGTTTCCGCATCCGTTTCTATGATGTTTTGGGTGGGAACGGAAGTAATTTGCGGCTCTTCTTCGCCGCGTTTGACGTTTTGCAAGTCCTTTTCCAACGCGTTATACGTGATGCCCGTTTTATCGCGGAGCTTTTTCAACAACTCCTCTTTCAAGCTTTCGCTTTCCGCTTCGGCGACGATTTTTAATGTTTCGGCTAAGAATTTGCGTTTTTCGGCGACGTCGGACAAATCGTATTTGCGCTGTGCGTATTCGATTTTGAAATCGATAAGCGGCATGGCGTTGTCCAGACACGCTTGGTACGCCGCTTTGCCCTGTTTGACCACGTCGTCGGGGTCTGCGCCCTCGGGCAAAGGAACGACGCGGACGTTTAAACCTTCCTCTTTCAAAATTTCCAAGCCGCGCAAGGTGTTTTTCTGCCCGGCAAAGTCGCCGTCGTAGCTGATGAGCACATTGTCGGAATAACGTTTGACAAGGCGGGCTTGGTCTTTGGTGAGCGCCGTGCCCATGGACGCCACTACGTTTTCAAACCCTGCCTGATACAGGGAGATGGTGTCCATGTACCCCTCCACGAAAATGACGTTGGGGATATTTTGTTGGCGTTTGAGTTTTTTGAGCAAATTGACATTGTACAAAATTTTGCTTTTATTGAACAACATCGTTTCTTTGGTATTTTTGTATTTGGCGAAGTCGGCTTTTTCTAAAATTCTGCCGCCGAAGGCAACCACCTCGTCCATCGCATTGATGATGGGAAAAATCAGCCGCCCTGCTTGCGCGTCCACCAGCCTGCCGCTACGGCTTTCTATCAACACGCCGCTATCCAAAAGGTCTTGGCGCGTAAAGCCGTTGCCTGCCAAATAGTCGGGCAAGGAGTTGAAGTCCAACGATGCGCCCAAACCGAATTTTTTTACGGTGGTGGGGGCTAAGTTGCGGCGCGAGATGTACTGCAAATGCGCCTCTGCGCGGCGGTCGCCGCTGTATAAGTTGGACAGATAGAACCGTGCCGACTGCAACATGATTTTGGAAAGGGCGTCCCGTTTCTTTTTCATCTGCATGGCGCGTTCGCTATCGAAATTCCCTTCGGGGACGGTCATTTTTGCACGCGCCGCCAAAATGCGAACGGCTCCGTAAAAATCGGTGGATTCGATTTCTTGCACGAAGCGAACGACGTCGCCCGATACGCCGCAACCGAAACAATGGTAAAACTGTTCGGCTTCGTTGACGGAAAAGGAAGGCGTCCTTTCGTGATGAAAGGGACAGCACGCCCAGTGGTTGCCACCCTTTCTGTCCAGCGACACGTAGCTGCCGATGACTTCGACAATGTCATTTTTCTGTTTTAACGTCCGTACAAATTCGGCGTCAATGCCTTTGCTTGCACTCACGAAAGCGCACCTCCTACTGAAAAGGTAGTGGGAATGAAAATCCCTTCGAACACGCTGACGGCGTATTTGTCCGTCATGCCCGAAAGATAGTCGCACACGGCGCGTTCCTTTCCGTCCTTTTCTAAAAGTTGTAAATACAGCGGCGGTAATTTTTCCGCATGGGTATAGAAATAGTTGAAGAGCTGGGTGAGCATACGCGCCGCCCTGTCTTGAATGACCTTGTTGGACCAGTCGTACACGTGTTTGAACATGAACGAGCGGAGGTCGTTGATTGCCGACATGACCTCGTCCGACATACGCACGTACGGTTTGCCGTAGGAGTTTTGATAGATGTCCTCGATTGCCTTGCCGATACGCTGTTTGGACGTGGAGCCAAGCACCTTGACGGCGGTTTGGGGCAAGTCCTCTGCCTTGATAAGCCCGGCGCGGAGGGCGTCTTGAATGTCGTGGTTGATGTAGGCGATTCTGTCTGCCAAGGACACAGCCTGTCCTTCTAACGTGGCAGGTTTGCCCGTGCTTTTGTGCTGTAAAATGCCGTCGCGGACTTCTTGCGTGAGGTTGAGCCCCTTGCCGCCCTTTTCGATGACGTCTACCACGCGGAGGGATTGTTCGTTATGCAAAAAACCGACGGAGGACAGCTCGGCAAGGACGCGTTCGCCGACGTGACCGAACGGGGTGTGACCCAAATCGTGACCGAGGGCGATTGCCTCTGCCAAGTCCTCGTTCAACGCAAGCGAACGGGCAATGGAGCGGGAAATTTGCGCCACGTCCAAGGTGTGGGTGAGGCGGGTGACGTAGTGATCCCCTTCGGGCGCGAAAAAGACTTGCGTTTTGTTTTTCAGCCGCTTGAAGGCGTTGGCGTACACGATGCGGTCGCGGTCGCGCTGGAACTCGGTGCGGAAATCGCAGGGTTCTTCTTGGCGGAGCCTGCCCTTTGTGTCTGCCGAGGGCGTGGCGAACGGCGACAGGAACTGCCGCTCGTTTTCGCAAATGCGTTGCCGTACGGTTTGGGTGGGTTGCGTCACTTTGGTTTTCCTCCTTTTGCATACTCGTTCGGCGGTGTTTTCCGTTGGGGAAAGCGGGACGGCAAAGTGCCGATAAAAAAATCACCGTATATTATATATACC
>CAYRAY010000113.1:0-3651 GCA_964422405.1 uncultured Clostridia bacterium
TGGGGAATATGCATTCGAGAGTTGCAGTAGCTTGACAAGCGTAACCATTCCCGACGGCGTTACAACCATTGGGAAATATGCATTCGAGAGTTGCAGTAGCTTGACAAGCGTAACCATCGGCAACGGCGTTACAACCATTGGGTACCGTGCATTCTATGATTGCTCAAAATTAGAAAATATCTATATTACCGACCTTGCTACTTGGTGTAATATTGCAGGGCTAGGCAACCTAATGGAACATGGCTCAAGCAATAAAAATTTGTATGTAAACGGAGAATTGCTAACAGAACTTGTAATTCCCGACAGTGTTACAACCATTGGGGAATCTGCATTCTATTATTGCAGTAGCTTGACAAGCGTAACCATCCCCGACAGCGTTACAACCATTGGGTACGATGCATTCTATGGTTGCTCAAAATTAGAAAATATCTATATTACCGACCTTGCTACTTGGTGTAATATTGCAGGGCTAGGCAACCTAATGGAACATGGCTCAAGCAATAAAAATTTGTATGTAAACGGAAAATTGCTAACAGAACTTGTAATCCCCGACGGCGTTACAACCATTGGGTACGAGGCATTCGGTTATTGCAGTAGCTTGACAAGTGTAACCATTCCCGCCAGCGTTACAACCATTGGGTACTCTGCATTCTCTGCTTGTTCTTTGTTAAAAAATGTATATTATCAAGGCACAGAAAGTGATTGGGCAAAAATAGAAATGGGTTCGTCAAATTACGATTTAACAGGCGCAACAAGATATTATTACAGCGAAAGTGAGCCGACGGACAAAGGAAGGTATTGGCACTATGTAGACGGCGTGCCGACGGTTTGGAATGTGTAAGTTTGCATAACCGCATAATTGCATAGAAAATGTAATATTGCGTTGGTGTGATTTACGTCATTGCATAACTGCATAAAAACACAAATCGCGGCGGCGAGGCAAATGCCTCGCCGCCGCTTTCCGTTTTTTATCCTTTGCATATCTTCACAGTTTATAAAACACGTCAAAAAAAATTATCAGAAACACTAAAAAAAGTGGCAGTATGGTATTGACAACCGATAAAAGTGTGGTATAATACCACCAACTTTCTTCCCTTTCTTTCTTCCCGTATTTTCCTTCTTTGCTTTCTTCCCCTGCTTTTCTCCCTTGCCGTCACCCTGTTTTTTTAAGATACACCTCCGCAAGGCTATGCCTTGACAAACCTAACGTGTTTGCAACGTTCATTTAGTTTCATCGATTATATGGGCGTGCGGATTTGTTGTTTTTTTTCATTTTTGGGGTAAGATACACTCCGCTCACTAGCTATGCAGGTTCGGTCAGTATGCCGTCCAAAAAAATACGCTCCGTTACGACGGTAACCGACTTATGACCGCCTCTGTCGGTGTACACAGTATGAATTGTAACGATAGTTCGGTACGACACGGAAAGGAATAAAATGCCGTTCGGGACGATCAGAGTTCGCTATTCCGTCAGGCATAGCCCTACTTACGATCTAGGTGAGATTGCAAGCCGACTGACCACCAACCTACGTTGTTTCATTCAGCAACTACCTGTATGGGTTGCGTTTTTTACAACGGACAAAATACAAAAACAGCTCTTCCGAAGAAGAGCTGCTCTGTTTTGAATTTTACTTGAAATTATTTCAAGATTTTGGTGATGACACCGGAACCAACCGTTCTGCCGCCTTCACGGATAGCGAAACGAAGACCTTCTTCGAGTGCTACGGGCTTAATAAGAACGACTTTCATTTCGATGTTGTCGCCGGGCATAACCATTTCTACGCCTTCGGGAAGTTCGATCTTACCGGTAACGTCGGTCGTACGAACGAAGAATTGAGGTCTGTAGTTGTTGAAGAATGCGGTATGACGGCCACCTTCTTCTTTCTTAAGGACGTAAACCTGTGCTTGGAATTCCGTACCAGTGCCAACGGAACCGGGTTTAGCGATAACTTGACCCTTTTGGATATCGGTTCTGTTGATACCACGAAGCAACGCACCTACGTTGTCGCCTGCTTGCGCTTCGTCAAGGAGCTTGTGGAACATTTCCAAACCGGTGATGGTCGTCGTCAAAGGCTTGTCGATAAGACCAACGATTTCTGCGGGTTCACCAACGTGAGCCACACCACGTTCGATACGACCGGTAGCAACCGTACCACGACCAGAGATGGTGAATACGTCTTCTACAGGAAGAAGGAAGGGCTTGGAATCTTCACGTGCAGGGGTAGGAATGTAGCTGTCAACAGCGTTCATAAGCTCGATGATGGGAGCTACTGCGGGATCAGCCATGATTTCGTCTGCGGGTTTGTCGGAAGAAGCAACTTCGAGTGCTTTAAGAGCGGAACCACGGATAACGGGGATATCGTCGCCGGGGAAATCGTAGGAGGAAAGAAGGTCTCTGATATCCATTTCTACGAGTTCAAGAAGTTCTTCGTCATCAACAAGGTCGGTCTTGTTCATGAATACTACGATGTAGGGAACGCCTACCTGACGAGCGAGCAGGATGTGTTCGCGGGTCTGGGGCATAGGACCATCGGTAGCAGCACATACAAGGATAGCGCCGTCCATTTGAGCAGCACCGGTGATCATGTTTTTAACATAGTCAGCGTGGCCCGGGCAGTCTACGTGTGCGTAGTGACGGGAATCCGTTTGGTATTCAACGTGGGAAGTATTGATTGTGATACCACGTGCTCTTTCTTCGGGTGCTTTATCGATGTCTGCATAGTTCATCTTTTCTGCACCGCCGCGAGCTGCCATTACCATCGTGATAGCTGCGGTCAAAGTCGTTTTACCGTGGTCAACGTGGCCGATAGTACCAATGTTAACGTGGGGTTTGCTTCTGTCAAATTTAGCTTTAGCCATTTTTAAATCCTCCGATTTACTTATAATATTTTTTTATTTTAAAAATGATAACCTATCCGTACTCGGACGCAGCTACCTATCATTTTTCAATGATTTTAGATAGAACAGACCGCCCAAACTTTGGACAACTCTATTATATCGTAATTTTTATAATTTATCAAACGTTTGAACCGTCTTTTTATAAAAAAGTTTGATAAATTTTGCCTTTCCCCCGCTTTTTTGCGGGGTGAAAGGAACTTTTTGTGTTTTTTACGCCTTCTTACCGCGCTTTTCGATGATGTCCTTAGCGATGCTGGAAGGTACTTCGTTGTAGTGGTCGAACTGCATGGTGAACTGACCGCGACCTTGCGTTCTGGAACGAAGTTCCGTTGCATAACCGAACATTTCGGAAAGAGGGATTTCTGCGTCGATGATCTTTGCGCCGTTTCTGTCGTCGGTGCCGAGAATAGTACCGCGACGACCGGATACGTTGCCCATCAAATCGCCGAAGTAGTCTTCAGGCGTGATGATTTGCACTTTCATGATCGGTTCGAGCAAGACAGGGTTTGCCTTTTCTACACCGTTCTTGAAACCCATCGAACCTGCGATTTTGAACGCCATTTCGGACGAGTCGACTTCGTGGTACGAACCATCGTATACGACGACCTTGAAGTCTACCATTTCGTAACCTGCAAGGAAACCGTTCTTTGCTGCTTCTTGAATACCCTTGTCGATTGCGGGGATATATTCCTTGGGAATAGAGCCGCCGACCGTAGCGTCTTCAAATGCGTAGCCTTGACCGGGTTCTTGAGG
>CAYRAY010000114.1:0-3595 GCA_964422405.1 uncultured Clostridia bacterium
AATTTTAGACAACCTGTTTTGTCAAAACCCCCTTGATTTCTTATAAATTAAACCGATTTACCCCTAAAATCACCCCAAAACGCCCTAAAAACGCAAAAAGTTAGCACATTTATCGTTTAGACAAATGCGCTAACTTATGTGGCGCAGGCGGAGGGATTCGAACCCCCGTGGGCTTTCGCCCAAACGGTTTTCAAGACCGCCTCGTTATGACCGCTTCGATACGCCTGCAAAATGGATATTGCCGCAAGGGTCTGCGCAAATCGCGCAAGCCCCTATCGGCTTTTTTATTATTATAATCCAAACTGCGCAAAAAGTCAACGGTTTTCCGCCGTGCGAGCAAAAAACTATGCTCATTTCCCGTTTTTCCTTACTCGCTTTGCAATGTCACGGTGAATTTACAGCCACGTTCGGGCAAATTCTCCACGCCGATTTCCCCTTTGTTGATGTCCACAATCCGCTTCGCCAGCGCCAGTCCCAAGCCGTTGCCCTGCTGTTTATGCGCGCTGTCGCCCTGATAGAACTTGTTAAAGATATGGCTCTTTGCCGATTCCTCAATACCGGGTCCCTCGTCCGCGACTGAAAACACCGCCGTGCCGTTCACGTTTTGCAAGCGCACCACAATCTTTCCGCCCTGCGGCGAAAACTTAATGGCGTTACCCAACAGATTGCCCCACACGTGCACCAAAAAGTCCTCCGTGCCGCAATACTCCATTTCGTCCAGCTCCACGTCCAAATCGATGTCCTTTTCCGTCCACTGCAACTCATACATCAAAATCGCGCGGCGAACCTGCTCGTCCAACCGAAATGCTGTCGCCTTTTTTTGTATACTCTGGTTGTCTAATTTTGCAAGTAACAGAATGTTCCCCACCAAGTCAGCCAAGCGTTTGGTGTTGAACAAAATTTTATCGATGTACAGCTTTTGCTCCTCGCTGATGCCCTCGCTGCCCTGCAACAACATCGAATACCCCTCAATGGCGTTAATCGGGGTCTTAAACTCGTGCGAAACGTTGGCGACGAAATCCGCCTGCACCGTTTCCAGCGAAGCCAACTCCCCCACCATCAGGTTAAAATTGTCGTACATATTACGGAATTCCCGCACGACGACTTTATCCTTATCCTTTTCCAAACGGAAATTAAAATCGCCCTTTGCCACTTTGTCCATACTGCCGTTCAGTTTTTCAATCGGCACCAGGAACAAACGGTTAAAGCCCTGCGTAACCCCCACCGAAACAACCGTCCCGATGATGAAAATGCAAAATGTCGGCTGAATTTTTTCAAACACGCCGAACCACCGATCCAGCAAATTCGCCACAATCGATGCCACGCCGATCGAAAGCAGAATTTCTGCCGTAATCAACAACGAAAAATAAAAGGTCATATTCAAGCCGAACAACTTCCGTTTCTTCGTCGGCAAAGTCTTGGCTTGCTCCCCTTTTTCCGTCTTTTGCGCCCTCGTTTCCGCGTCCGCCTTGGCGTGCGCCTTGTCCGTTCCCCTGTCTGCGGCTAAACCGCCCTCTGTTCTTTTCACGATTTCACGACCTTATAACCCACACCGCGAATGGTCACAATCTTAAAATCGGGATTATCGCGGAATTTCTCTCTCAACTTCCCGATATGCACCTCTACGGTGTGCGAATCGGACTCGCTTTCGTACCCCCAAATATCGTCCATCAGCTGCTGACGGGTAAAAATGCGACCGGGGTAAGACGCCATTTTATACAAAAGCTGAAACTCCTTCTGCGGCAAAACGGTGCGTTCCCCACCCGAAATCACGCTGAACGAATCGTATTCCATAATCGTGTTGCCCATCACCTGCTTTCTGTCGTTGATCATCTGATAGCGGCGGAGCAACGCGCCCACGCGCAACACCATCTCGTTAATGTTAATCGGCTTTACCATATAATCGTCCGTGCCCAAATGGAAACCCATATACATATCATTGAAGGCGTCCTTTGCGGTAATCATCAACACGGGCAT
Source organism: uncultured Clostridia bacterium (assembly GCA_964422405.1). Classification (GTDB taxonomy): domain Bacteria; phylum Bacillota; class Clostridia; order Christensenellales; family Borkfalkiaceae; genus Scatosoma. The sequence continues at coordinate 1,978 of CAYRAY010000114.1, forward strand.
ATTCTTGCCCCGTTCTCGCAAAATGCGGATAAAGGTATACCCGTCCATCACGGGCATCATAATGTCCGAAATAACCAAATCGTAATTTTCCTTGTCCAGCTCGTCCAAGCCCTCTTGACCGTTCGACACCCCTTTCACCACGTACCCGTTTTGGATAAGCACGTGCTGAAACAAATGCCGCAAATCCCCGTCGTCTTCTGCAATCAGTACCTTAAACATACCATATCCTCCGCGCCTGTCCGTACATATTCGGCGTAGCTCCACCACGGAATTTTGCCACTTTTGCGGCAACGGCGCGCCGCCGCGCCTATCGCGGCAAGCTCTTTCGTTTTGTATTATATCACATTTTCCTTTCCCTTGCAACAAATTTTTATCACCGCCGACAAATTCCCCTTTCCGCCTTGACTTTTTCAACGTTTCGATATATAATAAACGAGAAATTATCAAAAACGGAGCTATCCATGCCAAACACGACCGCTTTGACGGAAATTACCGCCCTGCAAACGGAACTAAAAGCCCTTGCCGAACAGCTCGGCGCCGACTTTCTCGGTTTTTGCGCCTATGCAAAACCGCCCGTTCCCGAATACCCCGACCTTACCCACGCCCTTTCCTTCGGCGTGAAGCTTTCCGACGCCGTTTTGCAAACGGTGGAAGACGGACCCTCGTTTATGTATTTTCAGCATTACAGAACGGCAAACGCGCTGCTCGATTCCATCGGTTTCCGTTTGGGCAGAACACTGGAAAAGCACGGATTTTCCGCCCTGCCCGTCGCGGCAAGCCAAAGCCTCGGCAAAGCCAACCCCTATCGCGGCTTGGTTTCGCATAAGACGGCAGCGGTGTTGTCGGGGCTCGGCTTCGTGGGCAAAAGCGGTTTGTTTTTGTCCAAGGACTACGGCAGCAAAGTCCGCCTTGCCACCGTGCTGACAAATTGCCACGTGCAAAGAGAATTGCCCGTGATTGAAAACGGCTGCGGAAACTGCACCGCCTGCCAAAAAGCCTGCCCTGCCGGCGCAATTTACGGCGAACTCCCCACCATGGAAGGGGAACGGAATTTCGATGCCGAAAAATGCTCGCGGTATATGAAAGAGCATTTCCAAGACGTAGGCAGAGGGAGTGTTTGCGGCGTCTGTATCAAAGTCTGTCCCAAAAATAAATTATAACTTTTACTTAACAATTTTTTACATAACCGAACGCAAAAATCCCCGTTCCCGTTTCCCAAAACGGCTTGTGTATTTTTGCGTTTTTTACCCATATTTAAGGAGAAAATCATATGTCCGTCAACGTTACGGAAAGCACGGCAGAGCGCAAGCACGCGCACGTCCGTGCAATTCTGAAAACACGCGTTCTGCCCTTTGCCAAAAAGAACGCCGTATTACTCATTGCCCTGCTTGCGGCGGCGATTACCTGCTTTTTTATTCCGCCCGACAAAGCTTACCTCGGCTATTTCGACTGGAAAACCCTCACCTGTCTTTTTTGCGTGCTTGCCGTTGTGTGCGCGCTGAAAAATATCCGTTTCTTTTTCTTTTTGGCGCAAAAAATCGTCAAAATGTTTAAGAACACGCGCGCCGCAATCCTTGCCTTGGCATACGTCACCTTTTTGGGCTCCATGCTCATCGCC
>CAYRAY010000115.1:0-3566 GCA_964422405.1 uncultured Clostridia bacterium
AACAAGTACAATCGGTATACCGTTCGCAAGGCGTTGAAATCAACGATAAACACGTTGAAATCATCGTTCGTCAAATGCTCAAAAAGGTCCGCGTGGAAAACGCAGGGGATACCAACCTTCTTCCAGGCGAACTTGTGGATATGATCACCTTCCAAGACGAAAGCGCAAAGGCAATGCAAAACGGCGGCAGACCCGCTCTCGCAAAGCGTGTCCTTCTCGGTATCACCAAGGCCGCGCTTGCTACGGACAGCTTCTTGTCCGCGGCTTCCTTCCAAGAAACGTCGAGAGTTCTCACCGAAGCGGCAATCCGCACCAAGAGAGACTACCTCATCGGCTTGAAAGAAAATGTCATCATCGGTAAGTTGATTCCTGCAGGTACGGGTACAAAGGCGTACAAAAACATCACGCCGCAGTACATCGGCAACTATGCAAATTCCACGCCTGTCGAGGAAGTTGCAGAAACGGCAGAAAACGCTGACTAAGTAAAACAACAGAACGCCTTTCGGGCTTGCCCGAAGGGCGTTTTTGCCTATCCCGACGGAATTTTTGGCAAAACTATTGACAATGTCCCGTCCGTATAGTATAATAGAACTACGGAATAAATCCGCAAAATCCACGCAAAAAAACGGAGCAAAAACCCGTTTCAACGCGTACATGGTAGCCGCAAATCCGTTTTTTTCTTAAAAAACCGCGGCAAAGGAACACTATGCCCGAACACGATACAACTACAAAAATCGATACCGAACCCGTCGCCGCAACTTCCGTGGCAACCGCCACGGAAAGCACGATACCCGACATGGCAACCACGGCAACCGCCTCCCCCCGCAAGCAAACGAAAGGGGAGTTGTTTTGGGAAATTTTCCGTTTCCTACTCGTCGGCGGTACGGCAACCCTTGCCGACTATCTGCTGTTTTGGCTGTTGGACGGTGTGCTGTTTCCGCTGTTGCCGTTCGGCAACGGGTGGGGGACGTCTTCGCTTGTGCTTGCCACGGCGTGCGGCTTCTTGGTCGGCTTACTGGTGAACTGGGTACTGTCCGTTCATTTCGTCTTTCGTCAGGTCAAAGACAAGCAACAAGCCTCGTCCAAAAAAAGCTTTTTCAAATTCGCCGTCATCGGCTTGGTTGGCTTAGCCCTCACCGAACTCGGCGTCTTGCTTCTTGTCTATATCCTGCCCGAAATTACGCTGTTCCATACGCAAACGCTGCTTGGCACGTCGTGGACAAAATGGCTTGCCAAAGTCGTCATGACCTGCCTCGTTTTGGTCTGGAACTATCTGGGCAGAAAGCTGTTCATCTTCCGTTCGTAACCGAGCGGCAATCCCACCGCTCAAAATGCCCGAAAAGCCGCTAAAAACCCACCCAAAACCGAGCCGAAACCGCCGTCCGCATCTAGCGATACAAAAAGATTGAAAAAATATTTCCAAAGGCTTGACAAATTTACGCTGTTTTGCTATAATATAATATGCGGAAAGCGAAAGGGGGTAAAAGCCTTGTTTTCGGGCCAGAAAACCCGTCGCACCGCAGAACTATCACGGCAAGCAAAACGCGCTACGGCGCAGGCAAGGAGGAGCAATGATCGGTCGCATTCATTCATTCGAGTCTTTCGGCACGGTAGATGGGCCCGGAATCCGATTCGTCCTCTTCTTGCAAGGCTGTCCTTTACGTTGTCAATACTGCCACAATCCCGATACGTGGGCAAGCGGCGGCAAGGAGTACACGGCGGAAGAAGTCGTTGCCCAAGCCCTGCGCTATAAAAGCTATTTCGGCGATAAGGGCGGCGTAACGGCAACGGGCGGCGAACCGCTTGCGCAAATCGATTTCGTGACCGAGCTCTTCACCTTGCTCAAAGCCAAAGGGGTGCACACCTGCGTCGATACGTCGGGTTTCACGTTTAATCCCGATTCAGCGGCCAGCGTCGAAAAGCACAAAAAATTGCTTTCCGTCACCGACCTCGTCTTGCTCGACATCAAGCATATCGACGACGACGCGTGTAAAAAGCTGACGGGGCAGAGCAATGCCCACACCTTGGCATTTGCAAAGTTTTTAAGCGACAACGGCGTGCCGATGTGGGTTCGTCAAGTCCTCGTCCCCGACATCACGGACGGAGAAGATTCCCTTCTTCGCACCCGTCAATTCATCGACGGACTGAAAACGGTGGAAAAAGTAGAAGTTTTGCCCTACCACACGATGGGGGAAGTCAAGTACCAAAAACTCGGCATCGACTATCCCTTGCAAGGCGTACAGCCGCCTTCTAAAGAGCGTGTCATCTTGGCAAAACGCATATTAACGGAGTAACGACCATGAACGAAAAAGATTATAAATCACATTTGCAAGGACTTTGCTGTGTCGAAGTAAGCGGCGAATCCTGCGCAAACTGCCTTACGCTTATGCCCATTTTGAAGGAACTGTGCGATGCGCGCGGCGATATCCGTTTGGTGCACGTAGAGGCAGATTTCAACACCTTGCCCTTAATGGAGGCATGGGAAGTGGAAAAAGTTCCCACCATTCTGCTTGTGGAAGACGGTGAAATTTTCGCCCGTTGCACGGGCTACCAACCGGAGGAAATTCTGGAAGTGTGGCTGGACGCAAAAATCGAAGAGCGTAAAGCAGGCAAATAAGCGGCAACTGAATACGGCAACAACGCCGACGTATCTTTTTTAAGCGAATACACAAAAATCCGTTTGGAAAAGAAAAATCGGGTTGATAAATAAATGAACAAAAAATTATTGATAGGAGTTATTGATATGATGCAATACAAAGGTTGGGAAGGTTTTGTTCCCGGTAAATGGTGCAACGACGAAGTAGATGTACGTGATTTCATTCAACGTAACTACACGCCGTACGAAGGCGATGCAACGTTCCTTGCTCCCGCAACGGAAGCAACCAAAAAGCTTTGGGCAATCGTATGCGATTTGTCCAAAAAAGAACGCGATGCAGGCGGCGTCCTCGACGCAGATACGAAAATCGTTTCTACGCTTACTTCTCACGGCGCAGGCTATCTCGATAAGGACCTCGAAAAAATTGTCGGTATCCAAACGGACGTACCTTTCAAGCGTTCCCTTCAACCCTTCGGCGGTATCCGTATGTCCGAAGGCGCGTTGAACATGTACGGTTACGAACTTGACCCTGAAGTAAAAGAAATTTTCACTAAGTACCGCAAAACGCACAACGAAGGCGTTTTCGATGCATACACCCCCGAAATGCGTGCAGCTCGTTCTGCGCACATCTTGACCGGTTTGCCCGATGCTTACGGCCGTGGCAGAATCATCGGCGACTATCGTAGAGTTGCCCTTTACGGCGTTGACTACCTCATTCGCAAAAAGGAAGAGGACAAGTTGATGATCAACGGCGATATGACGCCCGACAAGGTAAGAAACCGCGAAGAACTTGCCGATCAAATCAAAGCCCTCAAAGCGTTGAAAGAAATGGCAGCAATCTATGGTTGCGATATTTCCAAACCCGCTGAAACGGCACAAGAAGCAATCCAAGCCCTTTACTTTGGTTACCTTGCAGCTGTTAAGGACCAAAACGGCGCGGCTATGTCCATCGGTAGAAACACCACCTTCC
>CAYRAY010000116.1:0-3072 GCA_964422405.1 uncultured Clostridia bacterium
CCTGTGACGGGTACGTTACCCTTTCCGACGGTACGGGCGTCGTACACATTGCGCCTGCGTTCGGTGAGGACGACTACAAGGTGGGTACGCGTTACGGCTTGCCCGTGGTGCAACTCATCACCGAAGAGGGGAAATTCCCCGAAGGCTGCGGCGAGTTCACGGGTATGGGCGCACAGGCGGCGGATCCCGTTGTTGTAAAGGATTTGAAAGCGCGCGGCTTGTTGTTAAAGACGTTGGAAGTAACGCACAGCTATCCGTTCTGCTGGCGTTGCGATACGCCGTTGATCTATTACGCGCGTTCCAGCTGGTTCATCAAGGTTACGGCAATCAAGGACAGACTGATTGCGGCAAACCGTTCGGTGAATTGGATGCCCGACACCATAAAAGAAGGGCGTATGGGCAACTTCTTGGAAAACGTCATCGACTGGGGTCTTTCGCGTGACCGTTATTGGGGTACGCCGTTGCCCGTTTGGGTATGTCCCGATTGCGGCGAAATCGAAGTCATCGGTTCGCGTGCGGAACTTGCGGAAAAGTGTGGCGCGCCGAAGGATATCGAATTGCACCGCCCGTATTTGGACGATTTGACTTGCACTTGCGGCAAGTGCGGCGGAAAAATGCGCCGTACACCCGAAGTCATTGACTGTTGGTTCGACTCTGGTTCTATGCCCTTTGCGCAATATCACTACCCGTTTGAAAACAAGGAGTTGTTCCATCAGACCTTCCCTGCTGATTTCATTTCGGAAGCGGTGGACCAAACGCGCGGTTGGTTCTATACGTTGTTGGTCATTTCCACCTTGCTTTTCGATAAAGCGCCTTTCAAAAACTGTATCGTGCTCGGTCACGTCAACGATAAAAACGGCATTAAGATGTCCAAACACAAGGGCAACGTCGTCGACCCTTGGTCGGTGCTCGATAAGCAAGGCGCAGACGCAGTGCGTTGGTATTTCTATACGTCCTCCGCGCCTTGGTTGCCTTCCCGTTTCTATCCCGAAGCGGTCAGCGAAGCGCAACGCAAGTATATGGGCACGGTTTGGAACACGTACGCGTTCTTCTGCCTGTATGCGGATATCGACGGCTACGATCCTTCTCAATATAATTTGAAGGAATGTAAGCTTTCGCTGATGGATAAGTGGATTTTGTCCAAACTCAATACTTTGGTAGACACCGTGGACAAGTGCCTTTCCGTATATAATATTACGGACAGCGCGCGCGCGTTGCAAGATTTTGCGGATATTCTGTCGAACTGGTACGTTCGCCGCGGTCGCGATCGGTATTGGGGCAGTGAAATGACGGAGGACAAGGCGGCGGCTTACACCACGCTTTGGCACGTGTTGGTGACGTTTGCAAAACTGACTGCACCGTACACGCCGTTCATTGCGGAACAGATGTACCTCAACCTCGTACCCAACTTCTTCAAGGACGCGCCCGAATCCGTACATCTTTGTACATTCCCCGAATACGACGGGACGATGGTGGACGCGGAACTGGAAAAGGGCATGGATACCGTGCTCGACGTGGTTAACCTCGGCAGAGCGGCGCGTAACACGGGCAACGTGAAAAATCGTCAGCCGCTTTCGGAAATGTATGTCATCACCGCCAACGGCGGCGAGCTGGACGAGGGCTTGAAAGCGATTGCCTTGGACGAGTTGAATATTAAGGAATACAAATCCGCGGCAGATGCGAGCGAGTTCATTTCGTATAAATTGAAACCGCAGCTCAAAACGCTGGGTCCGAAGTACGGCAAAAAGCTGGGTGCGATTTCTGCATTCTTGGCGAAGTGCGACGGCAAAGCGGTTGTGGACGCGGTGCGTGGCGGCGGTTCGTATGCTTTGGAATCCGATCCCGACGTGGTTTTGAATGAAGAGGATTTGCAAATCTTTACCGAAAGCAAGGCGGGCTATATTTCCGCGAGCGACAAGGGGGTTACGGTTGCCTTGAACACCACGCTGACCGAAGCGTTGGTTTTGGAGGGCATTGAACGTGAACTCGTTTCCAAAGTACAAGCAATGCGCAAGGAAGCGGATTTTCAAATCACCGATCGCGTACGCGTATATTATATAGCGGAAGGAAAAGCGGCGGAAGTTTTGGCTGCTGGGGAGTTTGCTGCGGACGTTTTGGCGGTTTCCGTCGAAAAGGGCGTGGCAGAACAGGTTGATATTTGCAAGGAAGTAGATATCAACGGCGAAAAAGTAACCCTTGCCCTTGCCAAATCGTCGAAATAACCGACATTTTCAGCTTTTTTAAACTTTTTTAGATTTTTTTCAAAAAAGTTTAAAAAAGCGGTGAAAAATGTTTGACAAAGTTAAAAGAAAGTGGTAATATAGACAAGCTGTCAGCGCGAGAGACGCGGAAACAGCTTTGAAAAACGGTTTTGAAAAAACTTTTTAAAAATTTTCAAAAAAAATTAAAAAAAGTGATAAAAAACAGTTGACAAAGCGATACAGAATGTGTTATGATATACAAGCTGTCGCGGCGGTAAGCTGAACGGCAACGGACTGTAGTCCGTTTCAGGAAGATTAAAAATGGAATAAGAAAGAAATGAGATTTTATTTGACAAATATGCAAATGAAAGGTAATTTCCGTTAATTTTTTCAAAGTACTTGAATAAAGTAACCTTGAAAGCAAGTCAGCAAAGAGATAACAAATAGTTAGAGCCGTTGTCACTTTTTAGCGAAGTGGCGACTTTAAACAATTAAACTTAAGAGTTTGATTCTGGCTCAGGATGAACGCTGGCGGCATGCTTAACACATGCAAGTCGAACGAACTTAAGTCTTCGGACTTAAGTGAGTGGCGGACGGGTGAGTAACGCGTGAACAATCTGCCCATATCAGGGGAATAACAGTTAGAAATGACTGCTAATACCGCATAAGACCACGAAGAGGCATCTCTTAGAGGTAAAAGATTTATCGGATATGGATGAGTTCGCGTCCCATTAGGTAGTTGGTGAGGTAACGGCCCACCAAGCCGACGATGGGTAGCCGACCTGAGAGGGTGATCGGCCACATTGGAACTGAGAGACGGTCCAGACTCCTACGGGAGGCAGCAGTGGGGAATATTGGGCAATGGAGGCAA
>CAYRAY010000117.1:0-3032 GCA_964422405.1 uncultured Clostridia bacterium
GGATAACGGGAAGCACCGTCAAAATCATCCATTCGGGGCGGTTGCCACTCTTACGGAAGGATTCGATAACTTCCAAACGCTTAATCGCCTTCAAAGCCTTTTGGCCAAGACCTTTGGGGTTGTTTTGCGCTTCTTCCACTGCTTTTTTGCAGTCCTCTGCCTCTTTATCCAAATCCACCGCCATCAAAAGTTCGCGCACGGACTCTGCGCCCATGCCGACTTTCAAGCCGGTCACGGACGAGTCGCCGTACATTTCTTCTAATTCGCGAAGGGTCTTTTCGGTGATGACTTGCTTATACTCTAATTCCTTAATGCTGCCGGGATCGAGTACGACGTAGTTGGCGAAGTATAAAACTTGTTCCAACTGCTTGGGACCCATATTCAAAAGCAGACCGATTTTGGAAGGCACGCCTTTGAAATACCAAATGTGGGAAACGGGCGCAGCAAGTTCGATATGCCCCATTCTTTCACGTCTAACCTTGGCGCGCGTGATTTCTACACCGCACTTTTCGCAGACGTGGCCCTTATATTTTACTCTTTTATATTTACCGCAATGACATTCCCAATCCTTCATCGGCCCAAAGATCTTTTCGCAGAAAAGACCGTCTCTTTCGGGCTTTTGGGTACGGTAGTTGATGGTTTCGGGCTTCGTTACCTCGCCATACGACCATTCTCTGATTTTTTCTGGAGATGCAATGCTGATTTGAATGGAATTGAAATCGTTTAATTCGTACATAATATCCTCTCCTTATTCTTCGTCGTCGCCCAAATCTTCGACAGATTCGAACAACTTACCGAAGTCGAAGTCGTCGTCATCGTCGTCGAAGTCTTCATCGTCGTCCGATTCTGCGATGTTGAACCCGTCTTCATCGTCATCGTCGTCATCGAAGATTTGCTTCACGTCGAAGTCGCCTTCTTCTTCATCGTCGTCCACGCTGAAGTCGATTTCTTCAAACTCTTCGTCCTTCAACGCTTCTCTGCGGCTTGCCGCGGTGTCTGCGTTGTCTTCTTCCTCTTCCACTTCGCGAATGATGAGCTCGTCGCCCGATTCCGTAAGGACCTTAACGTCCAACGCAAGCGCTTGCAATTCTTTCAACAAGACTTTGAACGCTTCGGGAATGCCGGGTTCGGAAATGTTTTCGCCGCGGACGATGGATTCGTACGTCTTGACACGGCCCACAACGTCGTCCGATTTGACGGTGAGGACTTCTTGCAAGATGTGCGCTGCGCCGTATGCTTCCAGTGCCCAAACTTCCATTTCACCGAAACGCTGACCGCCCATTTGCGCTTTACCGCCGAGGGGTTGTTGCGTGACGAGGGAGTAAGGACCGATTGCACGTGCGTGAATCTTATCGTCTACAAGGTGGATAAGTTTAATCATATACTGCACGCCGACGGTGACTCTGTTTTCGAAGGGTTCGCCCGTTCTGCCGTCGAACACTTGGAATTTGCCGTCTACCTTGCCGTCGGGGTTGAGCAAGTTGTTTTCGCGGAACATGGTTTCGAGGTCTTTTTCGGTTGCGCCGTCGAATACGGGGGTAGCAATCTTCCAGCCGAGTTGCTTACATACGTAGCCGAGGTGCACTTCTAATACCTGACCGATGTTCATACGCGAAGGAACGCCCAAGGGGTTGAGCAAGATTTGCAAAGGCGTACCGTCTGCAAGGAAAGGCATATCCGCTTGCGAAAGCACGCGGGAGATGACGCCCTTGTTACCGTGACGACCTGCCATCTTATCGCCGACTTGGATTTTACGTTTCTGTGCGATATATACGCGGACGAGTTTGTTGACACCGGGGTCAAGTTCGTCCTTGTTCTCTCTGGTGAATACCTTAACGTCTACAACGACGCCGCCTTCGCCGTGGGGAACTTTCAAAGAGGTATCGCGGACCTCTCTGGATTTTTCGCCGAAGATCGCGCGGAGCAATCTTTCTTCGGGGGTGAGTTCGGCTTCGCCCTTCGGGGAAACTTTACCGACGAGGATATCGCCGCTTTGTACTTCCGCACCGATACGAATGATACCGTCTTCGTCCAAATCCTTCAAAGCATCGTCGCCGACGTTGGGGATATCGCGCGTGATTTCTTCGGGGCCGAGTTTGGTTTCTCTGGCTTCCATTTCGTGCTTTTCGATATGGATAGAGGTGAATACGTCGTCTTGAACCAACTTTTCAGAAAGCAAGATAGCGTCTTCGTAGTTGTAACCTTCCCATTCCATATAGCCGACAAGAATGTTTTTACCAAGGGCAAGTTCGCCGTTGTTGGTGGAAGGACCGTCGGCGATGATTTCGCCTTTGAACACTCTGTCGCCCGTGGAAACGATGGGACGTTGGTTCAAGCAGGTGCCTGCGTTGGAACGCTCGAACTTCTTCAAAGGATATTCGGTGATCGTGCCGTCGTCCTCTCTGATTTTAATCATGTTGGACGCGCAAGATACGACCATACCCGCTTCTTTAGCGGTGACGATAACGCCCGAATATTGTGCAATGGAGCTTTCGATACCCGTTGCGACGATTGCGGATTCCGTCTTCAAAAGAGGAACTGCCTGACGTTGCATGTTGGAACCCATGAGGGCACGGTTGGTATCGTCGTTTTCAAGGAAGGGAATCAGCGCGGCTGCAACGGAAACGAGCTGCTTGGGCGATACGTCCATGTAGTCCATTTTTTCGCGAGGCATTTCGGTAATATCGTTTCTGTGACGGCAACCGACGCGCTCGTTGATGAATCTGCCCTCTTCGTCCAAGGGTTCGTTTGCCTGCGCGACGATGTATTTATCTTCTTCGTCGGCGGTGAGGTAGTCTACCTGCGAGGTAACGATGCCCGTTGCCTTGTCCACACGTCTGTACGGGCTCATGATGAAGCCGTATTCGTTGACGCGTGCAAAGGTGGCAAGCGAGGTGATAAGACCGATGTTTTGACCTTCTGGCGTTTCGATAGGACACATACGGCCGTAGTGGGTGTGGTGAATATCGCGGACTTCGAACGTGGCGCGATCTCTGTTCAAACCGCCGGGACCGAGGGCGGAAAGCTTACGC
>CAYRAY010000118.1:0-2989 GCA_964422405.1 uncultured Clostridia bacterium
ACCGCTTCCGCGCCTTGCAAGCCTTGCGCGCCAAGTTGGACGGCAATACACGGGGAAACGAATGAAAAAGCTGATTGTCATGTCCGATTCCCACGGCAATCGCGCCGCTGTCAACGCTTTGCAACCGCTCGTGTCGGAAAATGATTATTTTATCCACTTGGGCGACGGCGTCGCCGACATCTGCGACTTGCACGACGAATTTCCCGATAAAGCGTATTTTTGCGCAGGGAATTGCGACTTTTTCTCGATGTATCCCACGGAAGGGGAGTTGGAAACAGACGGCGTGCGCATTTTCTATTGCCATGGTCATAAATACGGTGTAAAACACGGCTTGGAGCACCTCGCCGCCGAAGCTCAACGCCGCGGTTGCATGGTGGCGCTGTATGGGCACACGCACGAGGCAAAGATTAGCGTAATCGACGGCGTTACCCTCGTCAACCCGGGTACGTTGCGCTATCCCGTCGGCAAAGGCGGCGGCTACGCTTACCTAGTCGCGCACTGCGGCAAACTCACGCCCGTCCTCGTCGGCGAGGGCTTGCATTAATAACGATATTTCAAAGACGGAGGACACAATTATGATTATATGGATCAGCTGTGCTTATGGCGTGGGGAAGTCCACGCTTAATTAGAAATTGAAGAAATCACAACCAAGAATTTTAAAATCTTATAATGATTTAACAAAACTTGAAAACGAATTCAATGATTTATCTATTGATATTGATAATTATACTGGAGGAGGTATTAAGTATGTTTAGGAAAACTAGTAAACTGTTTTTGGTATTGGGCATGATTCTTTTTATTCAGTGTATTTGTGGATGTGATAACAATCATATTCACTATTATAAAATGTATAATACTTCTTCAAGTCATTATTTAAAATGTGATTGTGGTTTTGTAAAAGAAACAAGTGATCATGCTTTTGAGTGGAAAGTAGATAAATATCCGACGAAAGAGGAAATTGGTTTAAAACACGAAGAATGTGAAGTGTGTGGATATAAGCAAAGTGAAAACACTCAAATAAACAAAATTGAAGGTGGAGAAACAGGGAGAGTTCGAGGCTTTTATGAATTTGAAACCTATGACGAATTCCTTAGTTTTTATCTAATTTTTATAGAACATAATGAACAAAGGTATTTATTTCCAACCAACAATAGCGAAAGTATTTGTTTTGAATATTCTTTTTTGTCAGAAGGGGTTTTATTATCTGATTATGAACAAAAAAAATATGACATTTGCTTTCCAAATCCAACATGCTATTTAAATGTTTTTTCAACTGAATTTGAAGCAACTGGAGTGTTAGTAGATATTAGGAAATTAAATATTAAAGCTCCATTGGATTTCAAATTTCAAATAAGTGAAAACGATTCAAAAAAGCAATTTGCTGTATTCGTTAATGATTTATTGATTTATGATGCAACTATTATTTTTAAAACAAATAATGAGAATTTAGATTTTATTTTTAGTGAGATTTTGAACGAATTTACGAAAGGAGCTTCATATTATGATTAAAAAAATTTTCTTAATTGTTATGTTTACGTTATTATCTTTTTCAGGATATGCGATTTCTGGTTTACATATTAATGTAGATGCAAGAGATGTTAATGGCGATGGTATTAATAATGCTGTGTGCTGAGGCTGATGGATTATATTTCGACGTGTAATATATCCGTCGAAGATTTGGTAAAGATTGTATTTGCAAAACTTGCTATTCCGTGTAAACAACAGAACTGAAAATTCATACTTGGAAGCTGCGATACCAACGGTGCATAGCAACAGCAGGTGCCATTTCCCAAATGGAAATCAGCGGCAACCGCAAGCAGAAAAAGCAGAACAGGCATGACCAAAATCATGCCTGTTCCATAAAATTCAATTTTTTACTGTCTTACGAGCGCCTTGCTTTATGCAGGGCGTTTTGTGTTGTATGTTTGCAATTATTCGTGAATTTCCAACGTGAACGATACTTCTTTCGTCTGGTGGGGCGGAATGTGCGTCATGTCCTCTTTCGTTTCCAACTCCGTCATTTCGTTGTCCGTACCGGGCAATGCGCTCCACGGCTCTAAGCAAACGTAGGGTGCAGGCTTGTGGTCTGCGTGCCAAAACCCGATATAGCGGAAATCGTCATACCGCAAACTTACGTATCTGTCCGATTTATCCGTCTTAATAGCCACTTCGTGGCAAGTATTGTCCAAAACAATGGCGTCTTGATCGAAAAGATCGTGGCGGAGGGGCAACTTCGTGCCGTCTTTCAAGGCATACGCCTTCGTTTCGCCCGAAATTAATTTTCTAGGGTCGGATAAAATCCATTGTTTTGCGTCCGTCGCTTGCGCAAATTCCAAATAGTAGTCTTCAAATTCGCCGCCGTCAAAGGGGATATTGATGGCAGGGTGACCGCCAAAGGCGCAAATCATTGTTTCTTCACCCAAGTTGGTGGCAGAAAATTCCGCTTTTAAAGCCGCGCCCTGCAAACTGTACGTCACGCGGAAAGCAAAGCGGAAAGGGTATTCCTTTTGCATTTCTTCCTTGTTTTTCAAAAGCAGAACAATTTTATCCGCCGTCTGACTTTCCACGGTGAATGCAAAAAATCTTGCCAAGCCGTGGCAACGGGTGTCGTATTTCTGCCCGTGATAACGGAATTTCCCTTCAAACATTCTGCCGATAAAGGGGAACAATACATACGCTCTGCCGTGCCAAAATGCAGGGTCGCCTTGCCAAAGGTATTCCGTTTGCGTGCGTTTGGACTGTACCGACCAAAGTTCTGCGCCTTCCGTGTTAACGGAAACTTTCAAAAGATCGTTTTCAATGGTGTGAATCATATTCGCTAAAAAGCTCCTTGTTCGTTCTCCACATCATTGTACCACATTTTTTTTTGTTTGTAAACCCCTAATCTTATTTTTTTACGGTAAAAATCAAAAAAACTTTCAAAATGCACCTAAAAAATCGTCGGACCCCCTAAAAAACGCAAAAAAAATATTTTTTTTGAAAAATTTTT
>CAYRAY010000119.1:0-2987 GCA_964422405.1 uncultured Clostridia bacterium
GCAAAAATTTATACTTCCATTTATACCTCGAAATTTTCACCTCGAAAAATGAGCCGTTTTTGCGTGTTTTTTACTCAGAATACGCACTTTTTAGCGATTTTAGGTGGATAGAGCTTTCCCTTAGGAAGGTACGGTTATATCCATTAACCACGAGAAGATGCTTCCATTTTTAACAAAATCGGCGGTTCTGTTCAAACACGCTTTTCGGCAACATCGGTTGTTGCAATCCGTCAAGAGAGGCAAAAAGTTTCCGTTCGGCATAAATTATCATCGATTTCGTGAGGGGGGCTGTCGTGCGCAAAAAAGAGCACAACAAGCCAACAACTATAAGTAAAACTTATATACCTCCTAAGTGAACACTAATAGTATACTACTTTTTCATAAAAAAAGCAAATGTTTTTATAGTTTTTTCTAATTTTACCCTTGTTTTTCTTGCCTTGTTGCCAAAAAAGTGATAAGATATACCTATATTGAAAAATTCGATTAAATGGCAGTTTAAAATTCATTTTTTGCGAGGTTATTCATGAGCTACGTACAAAGAGTATTGCAAGACGTAAAATTGCGCAACCCCGGGGAAACGGAGTTCCACCAAGCGGCGACGGAGATTCTGTTGACATTAGAACCCGTCATCAATGCGCACCCCGAATACGAAAAAGCGGCGCTTTTAGAGCGGTTTGTCGAGCCAGAACGCACGATTTTGTTCCGTGTGCCTTGGGTGGACGATAACGGCAAAGTGCATATCAACAAGGGCTATCGCGTGCAGTTCAACAGCGCAATCGGTCCCTACAAAGGCGGCTTGCGTTTTCACCCTTCCGTCAACCTCTCCGTTATCAAATTTTTGGGCATGGAGCAGATTTTGAAAAACAGCCTGACGGGTATGCCCATCGGCGGCGGCAAGGGCGGTTCGGACTTCGACCCCAAGGGCAAATCCGACCGTGAAATTATGGCGTTTTGCCAAAGCTTTATGACTGAACTCTACCGCCATATCGGCGCGGATACGGACGTCCCTGCGGGCGACATCGGCGTGGGCGCGCGCGAGGTGGGTTACCTGTTCGGGCAGTATAAACGCTTGCGGAACGAGCACGTCGGCGTGCTGACGGGGCGCGGCTTGAGCTATGGCGGTTCGCTGATCCGCAAAGAGGCGACGGGCTATGGCTTGGTGTATATCACGGCGGAGGCGATGCGCCTCCGTGGCGATAGCTTCGAGGGCAAGACGACCATCGTATCGGGCAGCGGAAACGTCGCCATTTACGCGTGCGAAAAAGCGCAACAGCTTGGCGCAAAGGTTGTCGCCATGTACGACTCCAACGGCTACATTTACGACCCGAAGGGTATCGATTTGTCAGTGCTGAAACAGATTAAAGAAGTCGAGCGCGCGCGCATTAAAACGTATGCGGAACGCGTGGACGGCGCGCAATATTTCGAGGGCTGCAGGGGCATTTGGAATATCCCTTGCGACGTGGCTCTGCCATGCGCAACGCAGAACGAAATTGACGGAGAAAGCGCGGCTGCGTTGGTGAAAAACGGTGTGAAATACGTAGCGGAGGGCGCGAATATGCCTTCGACGTTAGAGGCGATTTCCGTGTTCCAAAATGCTGAAAGCGTAGTGTATCTGCCGGCAAAAGCGGCAAACGCAGGCGGCGTGGCAACTTCCGCTTTGGAAATGGCGCAATCGTCGGGCAGACTGTATTGGTCGAGCGAGGAAGTGGACGCCAAACTGAAAACGATTATGGTGAATATCTATCACAATATCGACAGCGCGGCGAAACGCTACGGCTACGAGGGCAACTATGTGATGGGCGCAAACATTGCAGGCTTTGAAAAGGTTGCCGAGGCAATGATGGCGCAAGGAATCGTATAAAACGGCATATCGAAACGGAGCAGCCACCGCAAATATCGCGGCGGCTACGGAAACAAAAACCCGACAAGGCACGCCTTGTCGGGTTTTCTCTGTTTTTTAGAAAATGGGCATACCAGGTATGCGTTGAGTTTATTTTTGCGCTGATTGTTCCTGCTTGATTTTGTTTTTCAGCAACGTTATGAGGGGCAGAATTACGCCGCCAACAATGTTGCCTGCAATGCTCAAAAGGCAGTAGGAGATAATCTTCCACGACCACGCGCCGTAGTAGTAAAAGTACAGCATATTTGCCACCGAGTGATCAAAACCACAGAACGCAAAAACAATAATAGGAAACAGAACGCCGACCGTCGCGCTCAATTTCTTTTCAGGTGCGTATTTCACCGACCAAACGGAAAGGGTAATCAGCATGCCGCAGAGAATGGAGGAACAGAACGCACGTAAATACCAAAATTCGGCGTTCAGTTTGCTTTCCACCAACGCTTGCGCTTGGGGTACGGCATATGCTTGCACGGGGGAGAAATATGCGATGACGGCAATGACGGCTACGCCGAGAATGTTGCCGAGGAAGCATACGGCAAGCTGCCACGTGTTTTTCAAACCCATGGTGGGGATGGACGCGACCATGCCCGTAAATAACTTCATTTCAAAGGCGACAATAGCGTAAATGCCAAGGGTGAACAGGCACGCGCCGATCAGTTTGCCGGCTGCGCCGAACAGGTTGTTTGCCATAAGGGAGGCAACGCCGCCGATGCCGATGACGAGTCCCGAACAGACCGCCATCAAAAAGAAGTGCGCAAATTCGGTTTTGCTCATTTTTTGTAATGCTTTCATGGTAGTTTTTTTACCTCTGTTGAATTTCTTTTGTCATGGCGGAACGGCGCGCCGAGCTTTTCGCGGAACGCGGAACGCACGGAGCGCGGACTCTGCCGTCAAACCTATACGATTATACAGCAAACCGAATAAAAAAGCAACGTTTTTTGCAATTTTTATAAAAAAAGATAGAAAATCCTTGACAAGGCAAAAAAATCGAAGTATAATTAAGACGGAAATGGGGTTATGGCTCAGTTGGTAGAGCGCCTCGTTCGCAACGAGGAGGCCAGCGGTTCGAATCCGCTTAGCTCCACCA
>CAYRAY010000120.1:0-2984 GCA_964422405.1 uncultured Clostridia bacterium
TGCCCTCCGCGCAGGCGAACCGATTCTGTCGGAAAAGGAGTTTGAACAAATGGCACACTCCTCTTTGTTCAACCTACTCTCGCTGGTGCGGCATTTGCCCATGGGCAGAACGCCTATGCAATCGGAAACGAAGCTGGACGAAGTTATCGCCTATATCAACGACAACCCCAAACTTCCGCTCGATTCCCAAAGCTTGGCAACGCGGTTTTTCGTCAGCAAATCGTGGCTAGACCACGCGTTTACCACGCACCTCAAAATGAGCACCAAACAGTATATCAACCAAAAGAAAATCTTGTACGCGCAGTCGCTGATTCTGTCGGGCATGCACCCCACCAAAGTCGCCGAACTGTGCAATTATAAAAACTATACCACGTTTTATCGGCAGTACCTGTACTTTTTGGGGCACGAACCGTATATCGACCGCAAAGAAGTCGCCAACACCACCCCCAAATCCAAAACCGAGTAAATCGTTGCCCTGCCACCCTCAACGAAATAATCGCTTACCCACTCTGTCATCGTGACAGAGTAATCGCTTATCCTCACCAAACTGAAAACCGAACCCTTATCCGGCAAGCCACTCTGAACCAAAATCAAATAAATCGTAGCCCCCTCTGTCATCTTGACCGAGGGGGCGTATCCTTATTTTGCTACATCATACCGATTGAGGTGCCACCGCCCCCTGCCCCACTGCCCGAACCGCCATCAAAATCCCCACCTTATCATAATCATACCGACTGAACCGCCGTTATAATCCTTCCGTGTCATGCCGACTGAGGGCGGTTACACCACCCGAACGGAGCATATCTTATGACAAATCCGCACACCCATACAGGCTCGGAAGCAAATGAAAGAACGGCGTTCGGCAGTAAGTCTGGGTCAATGCTCAGCCTTGCAACGCCGAAATGCGACATATATCCGCTTTGCTTATAAAAAAGGCAGGTATGCGATGAAACTCATCGCATACCTGCCCCACTCATTTTCATTCGATTGTATACTCAACGCATACATGGTATGCGCATTTCACTGCACGTCCCTAAATTATGCGCGATTATTCCAAATCCATTGCATCTTCGCTGTTCTCGAATTCTTCGTATTGATGGCAGAATTCCGCAAACACTTCGTCCAAAAGTTGCGCGTCTTCAATGGGTTCCAACACCGCATCGTCGCCCTCGCCCTTCAGCGCAAAGATGATCACTTCGTCTTCCTCCTCTTCCGATTCGGGTTCCGCCTTTTGGAACACGCAATACATTGCCTTTCTATACTCGATGGTGGCAATGTGGTACAATTTTTCTACCGTACCGTCTTCTGCCTCTACCTCGAATACGCGATCCTCTTCGTCCTCGTATACTTCTTCGTCAAATTCGTTGTTCATAGCCGTTTCCTCCGCTTTTTTATTTTTCAATTTTTCCCGCGCAAGCCAACTCTCCAAAATATAGGATGCCGCAATGGAATCAATCGTCTTTTTGCGATCCCCGCGCTTAATGCCGCCCGCAATCTGCGTTTCGCGCGCCTGCATCGTGGTAAAACGCTCGTCTTCCAGCTCAATCGGCAAACTCGTTTTCTGCCGCAATCTCTCGATAAACTCCCTCGTTTTCACCGTCTGAATGCTCTCCGTCCCGTCAAAATTCACAGGCATACCGCAGACAATCACGCCCACGCCGCGCGCCAAGGCAATTTCGGCAATCGCCGTCACGTCCGCATCAAAATTTCTGGTGCGGAAATATGTTTCGCAGGGCATTGCGTATTCGTTAAAGGGGTCAGAAATCGCCACGCCGATTCGTTTGTCGCCTATATCAAAGGCTATAGCTCGTTTGGTAATCATATGCCTATTATAACACAAAACCGGCCGCTCGTCTATCGTTTCTGCGGATTTTTTTTCAATTTTCGCTTAGGTTGCCGATTTTTTTCACATACTGCAAGCGGCAACCACGCCAAAAGGAGGAACATTTATGGAAAAATTCGCATTAGGCTTAGCCGTGGGTCTGGTCGGCGGCGCGCTCGCCACGGCAAACAGCTATAAAATGCGCGCCCTTGTCCGCAAAACGCAACAGGAAGTGCAAGCCAAATTAGACGAGGTAATGGACGAAAAATTGCGCACCATGACCGAACAAGAACCGACTTCCGACCCCATGCAGGAAGATAAAGAGGTTTCCGTGCAGAAATCGCGCGCAAAGCGCAACGGAAAGTCCGCCGCACACGCATAACGCCGCCCGACAGCGACGGCGTTATCGTAACGGAGCAGCAGCTTGCTTTCGGCAAGCTGCTTTTTCAACGCGTACATGGTATACCCCCTTTTTTGCCAAAAATTTTCATCGCGTACATGGTACGGGCATTTTATTTTATATGCCGTAACGGCAACCGATTATTCCCCCTTCTGTTTCAATGCTGAGTTTTCCGCTTTGAGCCTGCCGTTTTCCACACGCAAGCGTTCGTTTTCCGCCTTCAATCCCTGTGCCAAACGCTCGTACAAACCGTTGATTTCCTGTTCCAACCGTCGCCGCAACAACGCATTGCCGGCGCCGTTCGCCGTCTGCTCACCGTCACACTTTCCGTGCCGCTTCGTCGGCAGATACACGTCCTCGTTCAGCCCCAACGATTTGGCAAGCTCCGCCAACCGTTCAGGCTGTTTTTTCAGCGTGTTACGGTACTTGTTCTGTAAGCGTAGCGACAACTTATCGTCCCCTTTCGACAAGTTAAAAATCGCGCGCCGCACCGAAATCCCCTTGCTCTTTTCCAACAAAATACTCTTCAACGCGGCAGTGGCTTCCTCGTCCGAAAATTCCCGTATCCGCTCCACAGAAAGGTCCGTTCCATCCAACAATTTCACAATCCGCTCGTCCTCGCCCTCATTTTTCATCAGCGTGTAATAATAATTCCGCACGCTCCCTTTCGCCCTGCCGTGTTGCAACCCGTATGCCTCAAACAAATAGGTCAGCGTCTTGCCCTTGCGCTTGCCCTCCTGAATGTACGCCACCAAACCGCGT
>CAYRAY010000121.1:0-2939 GCA_964422405.1 uncultured Clostridia bacterium
GCTCCTGTATCTGTTCTTGTGCCGTTACGGGGGCGACAGGGGCTTTTTTGGGGGCTTGGGACGCTGTCGTTGGTGTTGGTGTTTTCCTTGTTGCCATGGTTATTCCTCCTGTTTTTCTTTATTGCTTTGATTTTCTGCCCATTTGAGCGAAAGGTGAATGAGGGCGGCACGCTGCTGTTCGGGAGACAGTCCGTTGAGAAAATCGAAGAGCGTAACCTCGTCATACTTCTTTTCTTTCTGCCCATTTTTGCCGTTCAGATCACAATCGCAAATGCGTTCACGCTTGATAATGACGGTGCATCCATCAGGGGCTTCGGTGAATGAGAGAACATCGTTGTACTTGAAGCCAACGTGCTGCCTGATTTCATAGGGAATGGTGATTCTTCCTCTTTTGCCAAGGATTCTAAAAAGCTTCATTTTGAATTTTTGATTTTGCATGATATAATGCACTCCTTTAATACTTTTTCGTAATCAATTGAATTTTCAAGCTCTTCCGAAAAGAGCGTCATTTGGAGAGGCTTGTTCCTCTCTCTTTCGTATAGGTCATAGTTGCCGATCAGCAGTTCCTTAAATTCCTTGCCTGCTTCATAACGTTGCGCCATAGAATGTGTTCTTGAAAAGTCGAACACGGAAAAATCCTTGTACAGTTCTCGAATTTCGGGGCAGTCGTTGTAGGATAATAAGAACTTTCCTTGTATACCTGCAAGCGTATCTCGCAGGCGTACATGGTCGTTCCAATTAAACCCTACGGCATACATATCCTCGGTCGAAAAGTACGGCGGATCGGCGTAGAAGAAGGTGTCGGCACGGTCATAATGCTTGATCAGCGTTTCAAAGTCCTGATTTTCCACGACTACATTTGCCATTCGTGCTTCAAGTTCTTTGATAAGTCCGAAGAGCCTTCGGATATCAAAGGGTTGAGAAGCAAAGGATTTACCGCCCGACGAATAGCTGTAGCGTAGGAGCTTTAGGAACATTGCGGCTCGTCTGACATCGTAGTCGGTCGTGATTCGGGTGCGTAATTCTTTCAGCTCATCTGCTTCAATCGGCGGAAGCATCAGATCTGTGAGCGACAGTTCCTCATTAAGATATTCGTCTGTAAATCTGCCGTCCGTATCGAAGAAATTCTTGATTGCATTGAAATCTTCACGGGAATTGAGATTACAGAAGCCTAACTCACGAACAGTCGCCATTGTCCTTTCCTTCATGCACCGAAACAAGTTGACGAGGTTGCGGTCAAAGTCGTTATACACCTCAAACGGATGTATTTCGGGCTTGCCGAGAAGAACACTACCCGAACCCCCGAACACATCAACGAACCTGCCGTATTTCGACGGAAACACGGCGTACAGAATGTGGAGGATTGACGATTTGTTGCCAACCCTTGACACGGGAGTTTTCATGGATTCACCTCTCTTGAAAAAAGGTTCAATCGCCACGAAAAAGAAAAGGGCATCAATCTCCCATCGGGCGATTGATACCTCGGATTGCTAATTTTTCTTTACTTTTTCTTCGATTTCTCGAATCTGTTTCTCGTATTCGTTCAGACGGTTGATTTGGAACAGGCACATAACTGCCGTACCGATACAGCCGCCGCTCAAAAGTCCGAGCATAAACCATACAAAGCCCATATTATCACCTCCGAATAACTGATTTTTTATGCCTTCACTCCTTTATAATGTCATACTCATCGGAAATTGCCCTCAATTTCTTTCCGATGGCGGTAATGACGGGAACACTTACGGCGTTGCCTGCCATCTTGTATAGGTGCGAGTCCTTGAGTCCTACGGCTTCGGCTCTTGCAAACTGCTCATCCGTAAATCCTTGGAGCCGCCAACACTCGATTGGCATCAATCTTCGGATACGACCTCTGTGCCACACACCGTGCCTGTCCTGTGCGGTGATAGTGAACATCGGCTCGTTTGGCTCTTTGATTCGTCTGCCTTTTTGTCTGACAGTTTCACGGTCGGGTGTGAGGATAGCTCTCGGAGCATCCTCGATCAGCACGGCGGAATGTTCTCCGCGGCGATTACTGACTCCCGAATCCTGCCGTGCGGTGATACACCTTGCATCTTCGGTTATCATGGGATCGGCGTTCATATCGATAAAATAAAGACCTGTTTTGCCACCCCAACCGCCGCTTGAAGCACATTGCGTGCAGGCTATTCCGTCTGCTTCATAGACTCGCTGTCCTTGTGGTCCGGGGATAATTTGGATGAGATCTTTCGCATTGCCGAGGGGGAGAGGAAATACTTGTCCGGCACATCGCTGTTCAAGAAATCCGACAATATACAACCTTCTTCGCTGCTGTGGGACTCCAAAATGTCTGCTGTTATGCACACACCATTCGAGATGATACCCCATTTCAACAAACACGGAGAAGATGGTCTTAACCGTCCTGCCGCCGTCATGCGATAGCAAGCCGGGGACATTTTCCAATAATAGAAGTGGAGGCCGTTTTTCTTTAACGATTCGGGCAACCTCAAAGATGAGCGTTCCTCGCATATCGCCAAAGCCGAGTCGCCGTCCTGCAACGCTGAAGCTTTGGCAAGGAAATCCTGCACACAGCAGATCAAAATCCGGCATGGTTTTTGGGTTGATTGCTCTTGCATCATCACAGTAATATTCTCCTTGTGGGTTATAGATTGCGTTATACGCTTTATTTGCGTGCTTGTCGATTTCACAATGCCCGACACATTGAAAGCCATCGATTGCTTCAAGACCGCTTCGGAAACCGCCGATGCCTGCGAACATATCAAAAAAGCGGATATCTCTCATGAAAATCCGCACCTTACGTTATTCTGTTCTGCCGCTCACCTCCTTACATTCCCATATTGAAGTCCTCGTCCTGTCCGTCGATCATCAACGAGTTTGACCGTTCCTCTTGTTCCGTCGGGAACAGGGGAATACGGATCGTCCATATGCAACAGCTCCAACCG
>CAYRAY010000122.1:0-2906 GCA_964422405.1 uncultured Clostridia bacterium
GAGCTCGCCGCCATTTTGGAGTTGGAACGGGTCAAAACCAGCACGGTTTACGAGTATTTTTTGCAAGTCCTTAAAAACGAAAAAATCGACATAAAGGACAAAATCGATGCCACGCAAAAGGAAGACGAGCGGTATTTGGCATATCTCTATTCTCCGCAATTCGTGCGCGACGTCCGCAAAAAGCAGAACAAGGTGTTTGATAATTTGTACGGCTTATTCACGGGTGAAGAATGTCAAGCCTTCATCGAGGAAATTATCGCCGATTGTAAACGGCAGGTCGCCGATTACGAAAGCATTAAAAATTCGTCCATGCGCGTCCGCCGTTGCGTGTTAGGGGAAATTAAAGAACGCAAAGAGGGGGGCTTGTACTATACCAAACCCTTCCGCGAATTGATGAATTGCATTTTGGACGTTTTGGACTTTTTGGGCGGAACGCTCAAAAGCGAACGCGCAAAATCCCCCGAATATTTCTATAAACAGCTCCTTTCGTTTTATAAAAGCGCAGGTTACGCGGCGCGTTGCACCGAAAAAATCGTCGCGGAAGCGGTGGCGGATTTGGAAGATTTGCGTGTCGGTCTGCAAAAGGAAATCGTCGATTTGTGTCGCTATAAACAGAAGGTCGGCGGCGTCGACGTGTATCTGTACGCCGACAGAATTGCGCGGCGAAAAGAACTGTTAGAAGAAACGGAAAAAATCCAAGCCAAAGTGTCTGACCTTGGTGAACAGAACGTCGCCTTTTCCGAGTTTTACACCTTTTTACGGGGAGAAAAGAACTTTTCCGATGTTGGCGGCGGCGAGAACTTCGTCGATATCGTGCGTTATTTCTATCGGGAAACGGTCAAAAAATACAAGGCGAAATACGGCATGACCTCCAAAGCCATGTACCCCTCCGATGCGTACGCGCTCTGCGTGGTTTGCGACGGCATTTGCGAGCGGCTTACGCCCGCCTATCCCTACGTATTCGTGGACGAGGGGCAGGATGTTTCCGTTTGCGAATATCAGCTTCTGCGCCGCATCAACGCCAAAGCCTCGTTTAACATCTTCGGCGACGTCGATCAAAACGTCACGCCGTGGCGTGGCGTCAAACGCTGGGAAGAGCTGGAAGACTTCGAGTTTTATTACCTCAACCAAAACTACCGCAACACCAACCAAATCGTGGACTTCGTGTCACACACCTTGCAGTTGGATATGCAACCGATCGGCTATGATGGACCGGAAGTCGTCAAAATTCCGTCCAAGGGCATCAGCAGCTTTTTCAAGGATAAAAAGGGCTTAAAAGCCATCATTTGCAGCGACGCCGTCAAGGCAGACTATCTCCGCAAGTCGTATAACGACGTCACGCAAAAGGGCAAAATTTCCCGCAGAAAAATCAACATCATGTCCGTGTACGAAAGCAAGGGTTTGGAATTCACCTCCGTCGCGGTGGTGGACGAGGGGCTTTCCGAGCACGAAAAGTATATCGCTTACACGCGCGCCTTGAACGAGTTGGCGGTGGTCGAAATCGAAAAAAGCCGAAAATGAAGGTCGGTAACGGATAAAAATTTCCAAAAACCGCCAAAATACAATAAAAAGCTTACTTTTTTTCGCTCAAACATTTGAAAAATTGAAAAAAAGGTGCTATAATAACAATAAAATGGCTTATTATGGCATAATTTTACGGAACACTATATAATATTGAGGACGAAATGGCAGAACAGAAGGAAAAAGAAAAGGTTACAGAGTATAGCTCCAAAAATTTGGAAGTGTTGGAAGGCTTGGATGCCGTCCGTATGCGCCCCGGTATGTATATCGGTTCGACGGGCATAAAAGGCTTGCACCATATCCTTTGGGAAATCGTCGACAACGCGATTGACGAGGCTGCAAACGGCTACGCAAACCGTGTGAAAGTTACTTTATACGCCGACGGCAGTGCTTCGGTCGAAGATAACGGCAGAGGGATTCCCACCGACATTCACCCGAAAGAAAAAGTTTCGGGTGTTCAGCTTATTTTCACAAAACTCCACGCAGGCGGTAAATTCGGGCAAGGCAATTACGAGTATTCGGGTGGTTTGCATGGTGTAGGCGCGTCCGTTACCAACGCCCTTTCCGAGTGGTTGACGGTAGAAGTCTGCCGCGATAAGCGCGTATATAAAATGAGTTTTCACTCCAAGTACAACGCGCGCAAAAAGAAGGTGGATTCGGGCATTCCCGACGGGCCTTTGGAAGACACGGGCATCACCACCAACCGCCGCGGCTCTACCATTCGTTTTAAACCCGACCCCGCCGTTTTCTCGGAAACGAATTTCGATTTGGAAACGGTCGAAGAACGCTTGCGCGAGTTGGCGTTCTTGAATCGCGGCGTCGAAATCATTTTGGTGGACGAGCGCACGACAATGGCGGAAGCGCGCCGTGCCAAAATGCTGTTCACGGCAGAGGAAACCGAGGGTGCAGAGGATACCGAAACGGAAGTTGCCGAAAATGCAGAGGGCGCAGAAGAACAGCAATCCCTCTTTGCCGATACTGACGGACTTGCCTTGGAAAGCGAACCCTATCGCGTTTCCTTTAAGTTCGACGGCGGTATTTCCGACTTCGTCAAGAATATCAACGAGGGCAAAAAGAACCTCTATTCCCAACCGATTTATTATAAAACGGTCAAAAACAACATTCAGGTCGAGTTTTCCTTGCAACACACCGCAGACTACTCGCAACGCATTTTCTCGTTCGTCAACAATATCCCGACCCCCGAGGGCGGCTATCACGAAATGGGATTTAAGTCGGGTTTGACCCGTTCTTTGAACGAGTACGCGCGCGCCAACGGCTTTTTGAAAGAAAAGGATGCCAACTTCCAAGGCGACGACTTTTGCGAAGGTTTGACGGCGGTGCTGTCCATCAAAATGGCAGAGGTACAGTTTGAAGGACAGACCAAA
>CAYRAY010000123.1:0-2775 GCA_964422405.1 uncultured Clostridia bacterium
GTTTTATACGGTGGCAAAATGCGGCAGCTTAACGCGCGCCGCTGAGGAGTTGTACATTTCCCAACCCGCCGTTTCGCAATCGATTAAGCAGCTTGAAAATCAGCTGGGCGTGTTGCTTTTCAATCGTACCCATCGCGGTATGGAGCTTTCCGCGCAGGGCGGCAAACTCATCTTTGACGAGGTAGAAAAAGCCCTGCAACTGTTCGGCGATGCCGAAAACCGTATCGAGCAAATGAAGTCCTCGGCGTCGGGTACAATCCGTGTCGGCGCAAGCGATACGATTTTTGAGTATTTCCTCGCCGATAAAATTGTGGAATTTCATCAAAAATTCCCGTCGGTCAAAATCGAGTTGATGGCAGATTTCACCCCTGCGTCTATCGAAAAACTGAAAGCCGACCGTTGCGACGTGGCGTTTGTCAATTTACCCATTCCGACGGAGAACGATTTGGTTTTGGAAGGGGATTTTATGCGCCTGAACGATATTTTCGTCGTCGGCGAAGCCTACAAACAGCTTGCCGAGGGCGTGCAACCCCTTTCCGCATTGCAAAATTATCCCCTGATTCTCATGGAAAAGAACACGGTGGCGCGCACGTCGTTCGACGGATTTTTAAGCAGCGTCGGCGTTTCGTTGCAACCCTCAATCGAGGTCGGCGGCTGGGATTTGATGAAGCGGCTTGTCTATCGCGGTATGGGCTTGGGCGTAATTCCGCGCGAATATGCGGCGCGCCGTTTAGAGGCAGGGGAACTGTTCGAAGTGAAAACGGATTTGCCCCTTCCCGTGCGTTCGGTGGGTATGCTGTTGCCCAAAAATAGACCCGTTTCCTACGCGCTGCACAGTTTTTTACAGGTCTGCCGTCAGCATAAAGAAGGCTAACCGCACCCCTCGCTTTCGCCTTTCATTTTTGACACTCGTTGCTGTTTTTGACAATACGTAGCGAAAAATCTAAGGCAAACAACAAGGAAAACCACATGGAATTTTTAGGAAAAAAATAGGTAAATATATGGCAAAACCCAATCGGCTTTTAAGAAATTTTTGTATCATCGCGCATATCGACCACGGCAAAAGCACTCTTGCGGACAGATTGATTGAACGCACGGGTCAGGTGTCTAAACGGGACATGGAAGAACAGCTTTTGGACAGTATGGACATCGAGCGCGAACGCGGCATTACCATCAAACTCACCCCCGTGCGTATGTACTATACGGCGCACGACGGACAGGAATATGAGTTTAACCTCATCGATACGCCGGGGCACGTCGACTTCACATACGAAGTCAGCCGTTCCTTAAAGGCGTGCGAGGGCGCAATCCTCGTCGTAGACGCCACGCAGGGCGTAGAGGCGCAAACGCTTGCCAACGTATATCTGGCGTTGGAAAACGATTTGGAAATTCTGCCCGTCATCAATAAAATTGACTTGCCCAGCGCACGCGTGGACGAGGTAAAAAAGGAAATCGAAGACGTCATCGGTCTGCCCGCCGACGATATTCCCTGCGTTTCCGCCAAGGAAGGCACGAATATCGAGGACTTGTTAGAGGCAATCACCACCGCCTTCCCTGCCCCCGAGGGCGACACCGAACAGCCGTTGAAGGCACTCATTTTCGATAGCTATTACGACAATTATAAAGGGGTTATTCTCTTTGTGCGTATCATGGACGGCGGCGTGCGCGTCGGCGACAAAATCAAAACGTTTTTGTCGAACGCAGTGTACGACGTAACCGAAGTAGGCGCGTTTGCCCCCGGTCTGTTCCCCAAAGAATCGTTGATTGCCGGCGAAGTCGGCTATATCGCGGCATCGATCAAATCCATTCAGGACGTTGCCGTGGGCGACACCGTCACCCTTGCCACCAACCCTGCCAAAGAACCATTGCCTGGGTACAAAAAGGTGCAACCCGTGGTGTTCTGCGGCATTTACCCCTTGGACGGCAGCAAATTTAACGATTTGAAAGAGGCAATTTTGAAGTTGCAACTCAACGATGCCGCGCTCATTTTCGAGCCCGACAATTCCGTTGCGTTGGGTTTCGGTTTCCGTTGCGGATTTTTGGGACTTCTGCACATGGAGATCATTCAAGAACGCATCGAACGGGAATTCAACTTAGACATCATCACCACCGCGCCCAGCGTAAGCTATTTGGTGCATAAGACGAACGGTGAGGAGTTGTACGTGGATAACCCGTCGCACATGCCCGACCCGTCGGACATCGAATACATGGAAGAACCGATTGTCAAAGCCGAAGTGTATACGCCACCCGATTATATGGGTCCCGTCATGGACTTGTGCAAAGAAAAGCGAGGTGTGTTCAAAAATATGACGTATGTAGACGAACGTCGTGTCAAATTAGAATACACCTTGCCCTTAAACGAAATTGTGTACGACTTTTTCGATAGCTTAAAATCCCGCACCAAGGGGTATGCGAGTTTCGATTACGAGTTGGCAGGCTATCAGCGTTCCAAGCTTGTGCGGTTGGACATCTTGTTGAACGGCGAAATTTGCGACGCGCTGTCCATTATCGTGTTCGAGGGTAGAGCGTACGAACGCGGCAGAACCCTGTGCGAGAATCTGAAAGAGGCAATCCCTCGTCAGTTGTTCGAAATTCCCGTGCAGGCGGCGGTCGGCGGCAAAATCATCGCGCGCGAAACGGTAAAAGCCGTCCGCAAAGACGTGCTTGCCAAGTGTTACGGCGGCGACATTACGCGTAAGCGTAAGTTGTTGGAAAAGCAAAAAGAGGGCAAAAAACGTATGCGTAAAGTAGGCAGCGTCGACGTCCCCAGCGAAG
>CAYRAY010000124.1:0-2758 GCA_964422405.1 uncultured Clostridia bacterium
CCGTCGACCTCCAGCGTGACAGGCTGGCGCTCTAACCAACTGAGCTACTGGGCCACAACTGCGCCTCACAAACAAGCGCTTGTATATAATAATACATTTTCAAACATTTGTCAACTATTTTTTTGCACTTTTTTGAAAAATCTCAAAAATTTTTTTCAAAAACTTTTTACACCTTGAATATCTTGCCGTCCACCTTCCTTTATCCCGTTCTTTTAGCGCGCCTATTTTCACCTAAAAAATCGGGAACAGCTATGCGCAAAAAACTTTTCATCGCATACCTGCCCCCTTCATTTTCATTTTTTGTACAATTTTGCTAAGCCGCCTTCGGACGTTTCGCGATAGGATCTTGCCATATCTTTGCCCGTTTCGTACATCGTCTGCACCACTAAATCGAAGGAGATTTTTCGGCTATCCGAAAGGAAATAGGCAAGCGAAGCGGCATTGATGGCACGCATGGCAGCAACGGCGTTGCGTTCGATGCAAGGAATTTGCACCAGACCGCTAATCGGGTCGCACGTTAGCCCCAAATGATGCTCCATTGCCACTTCCGCCGCGTACTCAATCTGCCCCAAGCTCAATCCCTGCAACTGCGCCAAAGCCGCCGAGGACATGGAGCACGCACTGCCGATTTCCGCCTGACAGCCGCATTCCGCACCCGAAATGGAAGCGTTCGTCTTAATCAAATTGCCGATTAAGCCAGCCGTCGCCAAAGCGTTGATAATTTCCTCGTCCGAGTACCCCTTGCGCTCCTGCGAATAGGTCAAAACGGCAGGCAAAACACCGCATGCGCCACAAGTAGGTGCGGTCACAATCGTGCCGCCGGAGGCATTCTCTTCGCTCACGGCAAAGGCATAAGCACAAACCAAGCGATTTTCGCGTGATTCTGCGCCCTCGTTACACATCGCGCCGTCATACAGAATTTTTGCGCGACGTTCCACGTCCAGACCGCCAGGAAGAACGCCGCTCTTTTGCACGCCACGTTGCACCGCCGCTTTCATCGTTTGCCACACTTCGGCAAGGTAGCCGCGGATTTCCTCCCCCTCGCACTCATAGACGTATCGATACAGAGGCATCCCCTGTTTTTCGCAATACTCCCGAATCGCCGAAAGGGTGTGCAAGGGGTACACGTCCGCGCCTTCACTGTTCGCCTTGCCCTCAATTTCGATAGCGCCGCCGCCGACGCTGCAAACGACCGTTTCTGCAACATTGACCCCACCCAGGTATGCGTTGAGTTGCATTGTGTTGGGGTGCGGATGCTCCGTTTCGGTGTCAAATTCTATCGTCACATTGGGCAAAACGCTACGGATTACGGCGTCCGTGCCGTGCCCTTCCCCCGTTTTCGCCAGCGATCCGAACAGGCGCACTCGGAAGGCGTCCGCCGTGGGATTTTCTGCCAAAAACTGCTTGCAAGCGCGTTCGGGACCGATGGTATGCGACGAGGACGGGCCTTTGCCGATTCGATACAATTCTTTTAACGAGCGCATAATGTGTTTCCTCCGTGTTCTGTTTCCATTATAGCACTTTTGCGCGCGTTTGTAAATAACATTGCCGAACATTCCGCGCGGAAATTAAAATTTTCCTTGCCGACCGAACGGCAAAAACCGACGATTTATCCCCTTTCCGCGACAAACATTCCGTTCCCGATAGAAAAAGCCATGATAAAAACGGAGTTTGTCACAGAAAAATATGACTTTTTTTGCCATTTTTCCCGTGAAGAGGTTGACATAAGCGTATAAAAATGGTATGATAGTAGTACAAAAAAGAACTTAGGAATTTATATGGATACACACAAAAAAATTGCAATTGTAACGGATAGCAACAGCGGCGTTCTGCCCAACGAACAAGGCGGCGTTTTTGTTTTGCCCATGCCCTTTTTGATCGGCGACGAAACG
This sequence comes from uncultured Clostridia bacterium, assembly GCA_964422405.1. Taxonomy (GTDB): domain Bacteria; phylum Bacillota; class Clostridia; order Christensenellales; family Borkfalkiaceae; genus Scatosoma. The sequence goes on from CAYRAY010000124.1 coordinate 1,893, forward strand.
TATTTTGAAAACGTCAACCTCACGCACGAGCATTTTTACGAGCTGCTTCAAGACGACGTAAGTGTGTCTACCTCGCAACCCAGCATTGGCGATTTAACGGAGTTTTGGACGAAGATTTTGACGGAATATGACGAGCTGGTGCATATCCCCATGTCCTCGGGGTTGAGTCAATCTTGCGCGACGGCGACGCTCCTTGCCAAGGATTTTGACGGCAGAGTGTTCGTTGCGGACAACCGCCGTATTTCAGTCACCTTAAAGGAGAGTGTTTTTGATGCCGTGACCTTGCGCGAACAAGGCAAGTCGGCAGCGGAAATCAAGGCGTATCTGGAAGAAACGGCAGCGGAATCCGCCATTTATATCGCCGTGGACACCATGAAATATTTGAAGAAGGGCGGCAGAGTCACCCCTGCGGCGGCGATGATCGGTTCGATTTTGAAAATCAAACCCGTTTTGCAAATTCACGGCGCAAAGCTGGACAAGTATATGTTGGCGCGCGGCAATGCGAAGGCGCGCGAAGTTTTGAAAGAAGCCTTAAAAAAGGAGCTGGAAACGACGTATGCGCCCTTTACGGCGAAGGGCGAGATGTCCGTTTCCGTGGCGTATACCGACAACAAGGACGAGGCGGAAGCCTTCCTTGCCGAGTTCCAAAAGCTGATGCCGAACGTTGCCGTGCATTATTGCGATCCCCTGCCCCTGAGCGTTTCCTGCCATATCGGCCCCGGTGCGTTGGGCGTAACCTGTTCTCGCAGTCTGCAAAAATAACAAATCACGGGATTTTGAAGTGCACCCCAAAGTTTAGACAAAAAAATCTTAAAGTCATAACCACTAGTGAACTAGTGGTTTGCTCAACCCCTAGAAGGGGTTAA
>CAYRAY010000125.1:0-2663 GCA_964422405.1 uncultured Clostridia bacterium
GCTTTTGCGTGGACATAGTTTTGCTTGTGTCCGTGTCTACTATTACGTTGCCGAATGTTGCGGAGGTAAATAGCTATTTTATATCGACTTTGAGAAAAGGGTAGGGAAACAAAAGCACATTTTTAAGCGGATTTAGGGCAAAAGCCATAAAAAACGCAAAAAAAATGTAAAAAAATGGAAGAAATTTTATAAAAGGTCTTGACAAATCGCCGACTTGATGTATAATGATATCAAGGGCGATTTTTTGCTTAGAAAAGTACGAAAAAAGGGGAAAAAATTATGTTGCAAAAACGGCAAAAACAGGTGATTTGCAGTGCCTTTATTTTCCTTGCGACCGCCTTAGCTGCGCTGCTATTTTTGCACTTCAGCGTTCTGTTTCCGCGAGGATCGCGGGCGGAAAACGAGGCGAAGTGGGCGCGTGTGACAAGCGTAGCCGAACTGCAAACGGACGACAAGCTTTTGATTGTCAGCGAGGCGGACGGCGCGTATCATGTGCTGAGCACCCCGAAAGCCGATAAACCGCAATTTGAGGCGGTCGGCGCAACGTATTCTGCGGATAAAGGACTGTGTCCTGCAAGCGGCGCGGCGGAAATTCACTTAACAAAAACCGCCGACGGAAATTTCACTTTGCGTGTGGCGAGCGGATACCTGCGCGCGGCAGGCGAAGACGAGGATACCGAGAAAAAATTATACACCGAAAACACGGTGACCACGGCATCTACGTGGATCATTACCGTCACGGAAACGCAAACGACAGTGGCGGCTTGTAACGGTGTAAAATTTAACAAAATCAAGTACAATAAAAGCGCCGACGTCTTCTGTTGTTACGGAAACGGGCAATGCGATATTACGCTGTATCGGCTTGTGAAAACATCGTCTACGGACGGCGGAAATTCTTCGGGAAATGGCGGAAATAGTTCCGTGGACTCGTCCATGGGTGGCTCGTCCGAGGCTTTTCCGTCCGTTTGCGGGCATAAAAACACCACGACGGAACACACCGAGCCCACCTGCCAAAAAGAGGGGCAAGATAAGGTGATTTGCGTGGACTGCGGCGACGTGGTTTCTGTGACGATACTTAACAAAACACGGCACGCGTACGTGGACGGTGTGTGCAAGGATTGCAATGTTCCGTTGGACACAACCAAGGATTTTTCGGGGGTGTACAATTTGGCGTTTTTGCAGGGCGAACGGTACCTGTATACGGACGGCACCGCGTGGATATATCAGCATTATACGGCAAGGGCGGAAACGGAACTCGGGCGAGAGAACGAGAGGTATTTGTTCCAACTCGCTAAACAATCGGACGGCACGTATCGTATCTGTGATTTTCAGCACGGGCAACCGATTTTCGAGGAAAATACCTTTTATATAGAGGAAACAGAGGGTGGATTTTACATCTTCACGGGCAAGTGTTTTTATCTTTCGCTGGACGTCGGCGAGGGGGAAAATCATGTAAAACTTGCCAAGCTAATCAGTGGCTATCCCCATTTGGTCACGCTGTTCAAGGTCGATTGCGAGGCGCAGATTTCCGACGTGTCGGTGGCGTTTATGCAGAGCATTAGCGTGAAATATACCGTGCGAATGGATGCTAAATTGCAGGGCGCGGAATTGTTTTATCGTGTTGGGGCAGAAACGGTGGAGCACGTGTCGACGAATGTACCGCAAACGGACGGAACGGTGGTGTATTACGTGCCGCTTGCGCCGCATTTGATGACGGAGCACGTCGAGGTGCGGCTGCTGAAAAACGGACTGACGTATTTGACAGATTCCGCGTTTATGATGCGTGAATATTTGCAAGGTAAGCTTAACAATCCGCAGAGCGAAGAACAGAAGAATTTGATCGGTGCGACGTTGCGTTACGGCGCGGAAGCGCAAAAATATCAGGGGTATCGCACGGACGATTTGGCAACGGACGGTGTGGAGAATCTTCCTGCGGAAAGCGAGGCGCTGCCTACGGCTATGGACGATGCGGTGTTGCGCGTGGACCCGATCCAAAACAACCTGCCTGCGTATTTTTCGGGCGCGACGGTGCTGTTTAGCAGTACGCTGAAAATCCGTTTACGGATTACCTTTACGGACAAGGTGACGGACTTAACAAAATTGCAGGTATTTGTTGAAGGGAACAAGGCGGCGCTGAAACTGAACGAGGACGGGTATTGTTACGTTACGACGGAGGGTTTGGCGGCGCATCGGTGCGGCTCGGCGATTTCTTTCCGATTGTATTATGACGGCGTGGAATTGCAGGACCTTGCGTACGGCGTAAATACGTACGCGTACCGCATGCAGGGCGACGAGGCAATGGGCACGCTGGCGTTGGCGACCTATCGGTATGCGCTTGCGGCGCAGGTGTATTTTGGTGCGCAGAAATAAGATTGCGAGGTGGTTTTTTATGAAAGAAAAGTATGAACCGTTGGAAATGGAAGTGGTATATTTTGGCGAGGAGGACGTGATAACCACGTCTTCGCCGTACTTTTTTGAAGGCGCTTGGGACGATGCTTTCCCTTCCGCCGACGATTTTTTTGAACCGTGATAATAGGTTGACGGATTATGCTTGTTTTTCTAAAACGGGCATACCATGTACGCGATGAAATTAAAATTGAATAGAAACGAATAGGGCAGGTATGTGGTGAATATTTTTTGGCTCATCGCATACCTGCCCTTGT
>CAYRAY010000126.1:0-2630 GCA_964422405.1 uncultured Clostridia bacterium
CTCCGGATCTATGCCGCTTCAGGAAGCAGACTGGACACCATTTTTAAATGAACTGGGAAATCACTCCTACCACAGCGGTCTGGATGTGGGATAATCTTGTGGTCTGGATATCGGAAAATCTTGTGAACAGGCAGGGAACTTTTCGCTCCCAGCTTTATATAAGGAAAAGGAGAAGGTAATATGAAACCAATTATTTTAATTTCTGGCGGCTCTGCAGCAGCAGCCAATGGCACTCCGCAGTGGGCCCTCAACCGTGATTATGCAGAAAGAATTGAAAAGGCGGGCGGTATCCCGATGCTGGCTCTGACAGAAGGATCTGCAGAAGCATATGCAGAAATCGCAGACGGTCTGCTCCTCAGCGGCGGTAAAGATGTTCAGCCGAAACTGTTTGGTCAGGAAACCATGTATGACTTCGTTCTGACTGATGTTCCGCGTGATGACTTAGAGTGGAAACTTATGAAAGCATTCCTCGACAAAAAGAAACCGATCTTCGGTATCTGCCGTGGTTTCCAGGTTATGAACGTATACTTTGGCGGCACACTCTTCCAGGATATCCCGGATCAGCTCGGCGGAGATCATGCTAAAGGTGTCAACCACATGATTGAAATGAAAAAAGATTCCATCCTTGGCCAGTTATTCGGCGAATCCATGCTGATCAACAGCTATCACCATCAGGGTGTTGATAAACTCGGTGAAGGTCTCATCGCAACTGCATGGTCCGATGCAAACGGCCATAAACTCATCGAGGCAATCCAGCACGAATCTCTCCCGGTATGGTCCGTACAGTGGCATCCGGAGCGTATGAGCGGTGAAAAGACAAATCCGGTCAACTGTGTAAACGCAATGCCGATCTTTGAATATTTCATCAATCAGTGCAAAAATAAATAAACTCTTCGAAGGAGAAACACTATGGAATATGTAACACTTGGAAAAACTGGTCTAAAAATTTCCCGTCTCGGATTTGGCGGAATCCCGATCCAGAGAGTAGACGCAGCAAAGACAAAAGAACTTGTAAAAGCAATGGCGGAAAAGGGCATTAACTATATTGATACTGCCAGAGGATATACTGTCAGCGAAAGCTACCTCGGCGAAGCATTGGAAGGACTCCGCGACCGTTTTGTTCTTGCCACGAAATCAATGGCGCGCACAAAAGAAGCGATGGAAAAAGACATTGAGATCAGCCTTGGAAACCTCCGCACAGACTACATTGATCTGTACCAGGTACATAACCCGGGCATGAAAGATTTAGATACTGTGACTGCTCCGGGCGGCGCTTTGGAAGCTCTTATGGCTGCAAAAGAAGCTGGTAAAATCGGTCACATCGGTCTCACTGCTCACTCTGTTGAAGTATTTGAAAAGGCACTGACACTTCCGTGGGTAGAGACAATCATGTTCCCGTATAACATCGTTGAGAGCCAGGGTGAGGAATTGATCGCAAAATGTAAAGAACAGAACATCGGCTTCATCGCCATGAAACCATTGGCCGGCGGTGCGATTGAAGATGGCTCTGTTGCAGTCCGCTACATCTGCTCCAACCCGAATGTAACCGTTGTCATTCCAGGTATGTACGACTTAAAAGAAATCGATCAGAACTTTGCTGCTGCAGATAACACAGCTCCGCTCACAGAGGAAGAACTGGCAAAGATCGCAGAAGTAAAGAAACAGCTCACAGGCAACTTCTGCCGCCGCTGTAACTACTGTGCTCCATGTACAGTTGGCATCAACATTCCGAGCGTATTCCTGTTCCAGGGCTATTTAGACCGCTATGGTCTCGGCGACTGGGCGAAAGACCGCTACACATCCATGGCAGTAAAAGCAAGTGCATGTGTCGGCTGTGGTGCATGTGAATCCCGCTGTCCATACAATCTCCCAATCCGCGAGATGTTAAAAGTTGCGGCGGAAAAATTCGGCGAATAAAACTCAAACAGATATCAAAATAATTGGGGCGTCTTCCTTTCGGAGGATGCCCCAATCAACATTTCATTCTTATTCTTATTTACCCGGTGCCTCCGGAGCCTCTTCTGTTGCTCCCATAGCCGGAGAGATGGCTTCCTTCGGTCCCTGATTCGGAGAAATTCTCTCCTCTGTCAGATCCGCGCTCGGGCCTTCACCAGAATACTCCGGTAATACCAGATCGATCTCATCGCCAGCTGCATAGCTCTTATCGATCATCCATGTGCCGTCCTCTGTACCAACTTTTACAGTCAGTGCATACTCGTTCCAGATTCCACCAAAAGATTCTGCAGTCGCAAAGTCTACGTCTGTTACCTGTACTGCTAAGATATCATTGAAGCTCTGTACCAGTTCTGCGGCATATTCCATTGCTGTCTCTTCGGATGTACCGTTTTTCAGCACCCATGTCAGCTCGATTGTCTGAGCAGCCTCATCTGCGGCATATTCCATCTTTACTGTTTCCGGATAAAACTCTTCATCACCGAACAGATCCTCGGATTCATCTGTAACCTGTTCCCAGTCAAATCTGGACTCCTCTTCTGTCTCATCCTCAACTAACGGTGCCTTCTCTACATACTCTTCTTCTAAGTCAGCAAGTTTCTCGGAATCAATCTCGTCACCAGCAGATTCCTGTGTGGAAACCGGTGCCTGTGTAGAAATGCTGCTCTTTGTACAAC
>CAYRAY010000127.1:0-2525 GCA_964422405.1 uncultured Clostridia bacterium
CCTATTACCAGCTGGACTTTTTAACGCCGGGAATTTCTCCCTTGTACGCAAGGTTACGGAAGCAAATACGGCATACGCCGTACTTTCTCAATACAGAATGAGGTCTTCCGCAGATGGTGCATCTCGTATAAGCTCTCGTAGAGAACTTAGGCGTTTTTTGCTGTTTATTAATCATTGACTTCTTTGCCATGTTCGTTTCTCCTTACTTCTTAAAAGGCATACCGAGCGCGCGAAGGAGCTCTCTTGCCTCTTCATCGGTCTTTGCGGTCGTAACGATTGCTACGTCCATACCTCTGATCTTTTCTACCTGATCGTACGTGATTTCGGGGAAGATCAGTTGTTCTTTCAAACCAACCGAGTAGTTGCCGCGTCCGTCGAACGCCTTGTCGGACACACCGCGGAAGTCGCGGAGTCTGGGAAGGGCGATGGATACGAACTTGTCGTAGAAGTTGAACATTCTCTCGCCGCGAAGGGTAACTTTGATACCAACCGTTTGACCTTCTCTTACTTTGAAGTTTGCAACGGACTTCTTCGCCTTCGTGAGGATGGGTTGTTGACCGGAAATCATCTTGATTTCATTTTCGGTCATCTGAATGGATTTTGCGTTGTCCTTGATGTCGCCAAGACCGGTGTTGATAACGATTTTAACGAGCTTCGGGCATTCCATTACGGATTTGTAACCAAACTTTTTCATAAGGAAAGGTACTACTTCTTTTTCGTACTTTTCTTTGACTCTGTTTTTATATACTTTTTCTGCCATTTTTCGTTACCTCGTTACTTGTTTTCCGTGGTCTCGGTAGCCGCTTCTGCCTTAGCAGCGCGCTTTCTGGTTCTCTTCTTGGGTGCTTCTTCCGCAGCAGCCGCAGCTTTTGCAGCAGCCTTCTTGGAATATGCCTTGTCAAGAACCGCGCCGCACTTGCATACGCGAACCTTTTTACCGTCTACAACGTTGTGCTTAACTCTCGTAGCCTTACCGCATTCGGGGCAAACGACCATAACGTTGGAAACGTCGATAGCACCGGGAACTTCAACGATTTTGCTCGTTTCATTCGCACGTCTTGCTTTTTGGTGTTTTTTCTGAATACGTACGCCCTCTACCGTGATCGTATTTGCCTTAGGGGACGTGGCAAGGACTTTTCCCTGTACGCCTTTATCTTTACCGGCAATTACAAGTACGTTATCATTTACTTTTACGTTCATTGTTTTAGTCCTCCTGACAATTACAGAACTTCGGGAGCAAGGGAGATAATCTTCATATAGTCTTTATCTCTCAATTCTCTCGCGATCGGCCCAAAGATACGGGTACCTTTAGGTTGTTTTTGCGCATCGATGATAACGGCTGCGTTTTCGTCGAATTTAACGAACGTACCGTCTGCTCTTCTGATGCCGCTTGCGCTTCTTACGATGACTGCCTTCACGACGTCGCCTTTCTTAACTGCGCCGCCGGGCGTAGCCGTCTTTACGGACGCTACGATGACGTCGCCGATGTTGCCGGACTTACGGAAGGAGCCGCCTAATACTCTAATACACATCAACTCTTTTGCGCCGCTGTTATCTGCAGCTTTGAGTCTGGATTGAGGTTGGATCATAACTTCTCGTTCTCCTTAAATTACTTAGCCTTTTCGATAAGCTCTGCAACTCTCCAATTCTTGTCCTTGCTGAGCTTTCTCGTTTCGACGATACGTACCTTGTCGCCAACGCCGTATTCGTTGTTTTCGTCGTGCGCCTTATAACGCTTACTAGTCGTGATGGTCTTTTTGTAAAGCGGGTGCTTGCTCTTGTCGGATACCAACACAACAACCGTCTTATCCATCTTATCGGACACGACAATACCTACTCTTTCTTTTCTTAAATTTCTTTCCATAACTATTGCCCTCCGATGTTACGCATTGAGCTCTCTCGCACGGAGTTCCGTGTTCACGCGAGCGATATCTCTTTTGCAGGTTCTAATGGAAACGGGGTTTTCAAGCTGGCCGGACGCCAAACGGAAACGAAGGTTGAAAAGTTCGCTCTTGAGTTCTGCGAGCTTCGCTACGAGCTCTTCGCTCGTCATTTCTTTCACTTCTTTAGCTTTCATTAGTTTTCACCGCCTTCAGTCGTTTCAGGTGCTTCCACGACTTCTTTCTTAACAAACTTGCACTTTACGGGAAGTTTATGCGACGCAAGACGCATAGCTTCTCTTGCTACATCTTCGCTAACGCCTGCCATTTCAAACATTACACGGCCGGGTTTAACGACTGCTACCCAGTATTCAACGGAACCTTTACCAGAACCCATACGAGTTTCAGCGGGTTTCTTCGTTATAGGCTTGTGGGGGAAGATGTCGATCCATACTTTACCGCCACGCTTGATGAATCTGGTCATTGCGATACGCGCTGCTTCGATTTGGTTGGATTTGATCCAGCCGAGTTCTTCGGATACAAGGCCGTATTCGCCGTATGCGATTACGTTACCTTTCGTAGCCTTACCTTTCATCGTACCACGATGCTGTCTACGTCTTTTTACTCTCTTAGGAATTAACATTA
>CAYRAY010000128.1:0-2514 GCA_964422405.1 uncultured Clostridia bacterium
CTTGGAAAGTGCGGAAAGCAACGCTGCATTCTTTGCCTTTGCGTTCATTTTCTTAGAGAAGTCGCGGGATTTGGGAGCGAACACTACGCCGCCTTTGATCCACTGGGGAGCGCGGATAGAACCTTGACGAGCACGACCCGTGCCTTTCTGTCTCCAAGGTTTGATACCGCCGCCGCGAACTTCCGTTCTCGTAAGGGTGGATTTCGTGCCCTGTCTTTCGTTAGCAAGACGGGTAACGATTGCTTGATGGATAAGGGGCTCGTTATATTCTACCGCGAATACGTTGTCGTTGAGCTCGATGCTGCCGACTTCGGAGCCGTTCATATTCAATACTTTAATAGCTGCCATTGTCTGTCACTCTCCTTATTTGCTCTTCACGCTGTTTGCGATCACGACTACGCTGCCCTTCGCACCGGGGATAGCACCCTTGATGAGAATTGCGTTTCTGTCCAAGTCAACGCGTACAACTTCAAGGTTTTGAATGGTTACGTTGTCGTTACCATATTGACCTGCAAGGTGCTTGTTCTTGAACACACGCGAGGGGGAGCTGATGGGACCCATAGAACCGGGTTCTCTGTGTACGGGGCCGGTACCGTGGGTCATCTTCAATCTGTGTTGATTCCACTTTTTGATTACACCCGTAAAACCGTGACCTTTCGTCACGCCGGATACGTCTACCTTGTCCCCTGCCGCAAATACGTCAGCTTTAAGTTCCGTGCCTACCGTGAAAGATTCAGCATTGTCTACTCTGATTTCTTTCAACACTTTGTGGGGTTTTACGCCTGCTTTCTTGAACTGACCGAGTTCGGGTTTCGTAAGAGCCTTTTCGCTTACTTCGATGAAACCGAGCTTCAAAGCCGCGTAACCGTCGTTTGCTACCGTCTTCACTTGAACAACGGGGCAAGGACCTGCTTCCACTACCGTTACGGGAATCATTTTCCCGTCTTCTGCAAAGATTTGGGTCATCCCAACTTTGCGACCGATGATTGCTTTATTCATGGATAAAGTTCACTCCTTAAAAAATTTTTTATTCTCGAATACCTTTGAAAGTATTTCTCGGCTGATGGATTAGAGCTTAATCTTGATATCCACACCTGCGGGAAGGTGGATAGAGTTAAGCAAGTTTGCATTCGGCGAATAGATGTCGATGATTCTCTTATACGTTCTCATCTCAAACTGTTCGCGGGAATCCTTGTATTTGTGGGGGGAACGAAGGATGGTTACAATTTCTCTTTCGGTGGGAAGGGGAATAGGACCACTGATCTTCGCACCGCTCTTCTTCATTACCTCTACGATTTTGCTTGCTGCTTCATCTACGAGTTCGTGACTGTAAGCTGCCAACTTGATTCTGATTTTTTGTACTGCCATTTTGTTACTCCTTTTTGTTTATACTAACAATTGATTTCTGCTGTATCAACTTACCCGTGTGTATCGAGGTTTTCGCAAAATAAAAACACTCTACTTTTTCCGAGCGTTCTTACGCAAAGCCTCGGTTAGTCGCAGGAGTCGAGCTCCCACTTTTGTCGGCGGAAATTATCTGCCAAGACGGCTTCAGTCTTGGATTTGCAGTAACTTCCCGCGTCAACCCATACACGCGTTTTTACACAGCTTGTATATAATAACACATTCGTCAATACCCTGTCAACTGTTTGAAGGCATATTTTAAAATTTTTTTCTACTTTTTTTCACGGCATTTTCATATCCTTTTTCGCCCTGTTTTTGTAACGGAAAGTCTTAATTGAATACCATTTCCCCCTCTCAACCGCAAGGCTTAATGAAATATACCTATCGAAAGCCTAACAGAAAACCATAATGCAAAATCTGCCACTTTTGCCACACCCGCCTCGCCATTTTATATTCGCCTTGCCATTCTCTTTTTCTCGTCACGGAGTATTCCCTTCTTTTGTATGAAATATACTCCCCACGAATCCCCCCTCAAAACACCCCCACGGATTTTCCTTCTCATGCAAAAAAACATCCAAATTTCAACGGAATATCTTTTTCAAAACAAGAACCCACCTTATTCATTCCCGTGTATTTTTCGCCCTATTACACCCCTTTAACGTCAAATCCCCACTCTTTTCTCGCGCGCCCGTCCATAATTTTATATTATATAAAACACTATGACGCATCTTTATGGACACTTTTTTCACTAGTAGAATAATTGTCCGAATGTTTCGCCTTTCGTTGGTGGTTTGTAGCACAAAGAAAAGCGTAAGTCAACGGCAAAAAATTATTGCTTATATGTCTTATCGTTTCAGTTAGTCAATCGTTAAAAAATCGTTTGAAATGCTATGATTTAGACACAAAAAGTCCACCAGACCATAGAATCTGACGGACTTTTACACTGAAAGTGCCAATTTTGACCTTAAAACACCTAAAAAAGCGTAAAAAATAGTCTTGACACCTAATATTTAGTGTATCAAGACTAATGTTTTTAAAATGGTGCCGATTGAGGTAATAAGCACGAACTCAAAGTAAGGGAAACGGCAGATTCGCTCTGCCGTTCGATTT
>CAYRAY010000129.1:0-2433 GCA_964422405.1 uncultured Clostridia bacterium
CCTTTAAATAGCGTGCCACAGCATCTTTCCACTCCGGAAGTTTTTCGAAACCGTTCTCTGTCAGTTTCTCTTTGCTCATGCGGCTGTTCATCGGACGAGTTGCTCTGGATGCCGGATACTCACTGGACGGAACCGGAGTCACTGCAACATCCATGCCTGCTGCGCGGAAAATCTCACACGCAAACTCATACCAGGAGCAAAGTCCCTCATTTGTCGCATGATATCTTCCATATTTTTCTGTCTGAATCATATCAACCAGAAGTCTTGCCAGATCATATGTGTAAGTCGGGGAACCGATCTGATCACATACGACAGTTGCTGCACCGCGCTCTTTTCCGATACGGAGCATCGTCTTAATGAAGTTCTTTCCATTTACGCCAAATACCCAGGCAATACGCACTGTGAAGAATTTCTCTACCAACTCCTCCACTGCAAGCTCGCCCTCGTATTTACTCTGACCATATACATTCAATGGATGTCTCTCATCATCCGGCTCCCACGGACGGGTACCCTGTCCATCAAACACGTAATCTGTGCTGATATACATCATCTTGATATCCAGTTTTTTGCAGACTTCTGCGATATTTCTTGTTCCATCTGCATTGACCTTCATGCAGACTTCCACATTATCTTCTGCCAAATCAACAGCTGTATATGCTGCACAATGGATCACTGCATCCACATTGGCCTCTGTGATCACTTTGTCACATGCGGCTTTGTCTGTGATGTCCATCTCTGCCACATCCACACCAACGGATTCGATGCCGCGTTTTGTCAGTTCATTTACTACATCATAACCAAGCTGACCTTTTACGCCTGTTACTAATACTCTCATGCTATTCTCCTTTCGATCTGTCCGACTAAAATCCGGCTGAACCCTATTATTTATCGTTCAGTCTCTCGCCGTACATGTTATCGAAATAATTGCTGTATTCACCGCTTAAGATACGTTTCCACCAGTCTTCATTATCCAGATACCACTGAATGGTCTGCTGAATGCCTGTGTCAAAGTTGTACTGCGGTTTCCAGCCAAGTTCTGTCTCGATCTTTGTCGGATCGATCGCATATCTCTGGTCATGACCCGGACGGTCTGTAACATATTTGATCAGACTCTCCGGTTTATTTAATGCTTTTAAGATTGTCTTTACAACTTCCAGGTTTGTTCTCTCGTTGTGTCCGCCAATGTTGTAAACTTCACCGACACGGCCATTGTGGATGATCAGATCGATCGCCTGGCAGTGGTCAGATACATGGAGCCAGTCACGCACGTTTTCGCCTGTTCCATATACTGGAAGAGACTCATCTGCAAGCGCACGACTGATCATAAGCGGAATCAGTTTCTCCGGAAAATGGTACGGGCCATAGTTGTTGGAACAGCGGGAGATTGTCACCGGAAGCCCATATGTTCTGTGGTATGCCATTACAAACAGATCCGCTGCTGCCTTGGAGGAAGAGTACGGGCTGGATGTATGGAGCGGTGTCTCCTCTGTAAAGAACAGATCCGGGCGGTCAAGCGGAAGATCACCATATACCTCATCGGTAGATACCTGGTGATAACGTTTGATTCCGTATGTCTTACATGCATCGAGCAGTGTTGTTGTACCCATAACATTTGTGCGAACGAAACTTTCCGGATCTACAACAGAGCGGTCTACATGACTCTCTGCTGCGAAGTTTACTACCATATCCGGTTTCTCTTTTTCAAAAAGATCAAACACAAACTTACGGTCTGCGATATCACCTTTCACAAATTTATAATTCGGTTTGTTCTCCACTGATTTTAATGTCTCCAGATTTCCTGCATATGTCAGAAGATCCAGGTTGATGATCTCATAATCCGGATATTTGTTTACCATATGATGAACAAAGTTGCCGCCGATGAAACCGGCGCCGCCTGTTACGATAATTTTCATATATTTTCTCCTTCTTTTATCTATCCGCAATTCCCGGTAATTTATCAATATATTTTCCGTCTAAAACGTCTTTTAAATACTGACCATACTGATTCTTTTTCAGAACTTCGTATGTTTCCAGAACCTCTTCTTTTGTGATCCAGCCGTTTAAGTACGCAATCTCCTCAAGACATGCGATCTTTCTATGCTGATGGGTCTCGATGGTCTTTACAAAGTTTGTTGCCTCCACCAGAGACTCATGTGTTCCGGTATCAAGCCATGTAAAGCCCTGGCCTAACAGTGTTACATCCAGCTTGCCGTTTTCCAGATAGATGCGGTTCAAATCTGTGATCTCTAACTCGCCTCTTGCGGACGGTTTTAAATTCTTTGCATACTCCACAACCCGATTGTCATAGAAATACAGTCCTGTTACGCAGTAATTGGATTTCGGTTTCGCCGGTTTTTCTTCGATCGAGATTGCTTTTCCTTCTTTATCAAACTCAACGATACCAAAACGCTCCGGATCGTCTACATAATAGCC
>CAYRAY010000130.1:0-2363 GCA_964422405.1 uncultured Clostridia bacterium
AGTGAGGTGCAAAGCCGTGAAGGAGCGTACAAGTAGTACGTGACCGAGCCGCAACGCTGAAATGCGCCGCATATCCGTTACGCCCTTTCTCAATTGAGGTGGCCTTTGGCTTTGACAAGCTCCAAAAACACTTTCGCCGTAACGCAAGCATCGTCAAAAGCACGATGGTGATTGAAGGTAAAACCGTAATAATCGGCAATGGTGTTCAACTTGTAATTCGCAATTTTTCCGCGCAACAGCTCCTGCGCCAACGCCATGGTATCGTATTGCTTTTTATCGAACATATACCCGTTCTGTTCGCCATAATAACGCACGAAACGATAGTCGAACGTGACGTTATGCCCGACCAAAACCGCACCGTCGGTGAACTTGAAAAAGTCCGCCAGCACCTGATCGACTTCGGGCGCGCCCACCAAATCGGCATCGTGAATCCCCGTTAATTCGATAATCTTTGGCGAAAGCCGCTCGTGACACGCCACAAAGGAGGAGAACTTTTCTACAATTTCGCCGTTCACGATTTTCACTGCGCCGAGCTCGATAATTTTATCCATTTTACCCATGGACGGCAAATTGTTCAAACCCGTCGTTTCCAAGTCGAAACACACGAACACTTGTTTTTTCAAATCTTCGGGCACAAAAAGGTTGTCGAACAGCCCCGTCTGCTCGCAATCGACGTACTTTTCGGGGAAGACGTGGTGATAGAACTTGGGCACGGGTTTGCCCTTTCTATCTTCGGGCACGAACCCTTCGGGCGGTGCGCCGTAATTGATTTTTGCCGCCTTAAACGACTTTGCGCCGTTGTACTCCTCGTTTGCACCCGTCAAAACAATGGTATCCCCTTGCTTGATTTCGCGCACCTTGTCCACCGTCGCCTTTTTGGGAAAATAGGTCGTGCGGACATTTCCCGTTCCGTCCGTCACCGTCACCGAGAAACGGGTCTTTTCCACATCCTCGCCCGTCTTTTCGTTGTGGCGCACGTACTTAATTTCCTCGATGTAGCTCACCGTACCGCACACGGAAAAAGGCTCTTCCAAGTCGCCGCAATCCGCCATGTACACCGCCGATTGCGGAATTTCATCACCGCCGTCGATTTTGGCATAATCGCAGATACGGAACCGCCGAATTTCCGGCACGGCGACCTCCTCGTGATCTTCGGGAATTTCGTCCAAAAGCGACAGGTCGTTTTCCGCCTTTTCCACAATGCGCACGTTGCCGTAAAAGGTGCCGCAATAACCGCTCATCAAATACCTGCTTACCTCGTCCAAGATTTTCCCCGACGTAAACAAGGACTGCTCGCCCGAGGCGATTTCCACAAAAAAGTTGGCACCGCTGGTCAGCATTTCCACCTTGACGTCCGCCTCGCTTAAAAATGCCGCCGCCGCGGGAAATGCCTTTTGGATATAGACATAAATCCGCTTGCGCAAAATCTCCTCGTCGGGAACACGCTTAACGATTTTCAAACGCGCGGAAAAACCGCTCGGCAAATACTCGTTGCAAATCGCCGTCGCCTTCCCTTCGTCCATCGCCGAATAGGTGCGGTCGGTCACAATTTGGAACTCTGCCGCGCGCTCCCTTCTAAACACGGTCACGCCGCACAAAATGGCGTGCTTTAACCCGTCCAACCGCCGTATTTCTTCTAAAAATGCTTCCGTCTTACTCATCTAACAACAACCCGATTTCCTTGAAAAACTCCCGTTCGGCATCCTCCGCCGCCACCTTTTTATACGGCTCGCCCTTTTTAAAAATCAAGCACGAACCCTTGCCGCCTGCAATGCCCAAATCGGCGTCTTTCGCCTCGCCCGGACCGTTGACAACGCACCCCATCACGGCGATTTTTGCTTTCTTTTTATACCGCCGGACGAACTCCGTTACGCGGTTTGCAAGCTGCATACTCTGCCACTCGCACCTGCCGCAAGTGGGGCAAGCCACCACTTCCACAAACGCTTCGTCCAAGCCGCAAGCACGCAAAATCTGTTGCGCCGCATACACTTCGCGCACGGGGTCGTCCGTCAAGGACACGCGAATGGTATCCCCCACGCCGCCAAGCAACAACGCGCCGATGCCCACCGCGCTTTTGACGATGCCCGATTCCGTCGTACCTGCCTCCGTCACGCCGACGTGCAAGGGGTATGCCGTGCGCTGAGAAAGCAGCGTGTACGCGTCCACCGTGGTTTTTACGTCCGATGCCTTTGCGGAAATGACGATGTCCTGCACGCCGAATTTTTCTAAAACGCCCACGTTGTACAGTGCGCTTTCCGCCAACGCCTCTGCGCTCCGTCCGTACTTCGCCAAAAATCCCTTTTCGATACGGACGAACTCCGTTACGCGGTTTGCAAGCTGCATACTCTGCCACTCGCACCTGC
>CAYRAY010000131.1:0-2283 GCA_964422405.1 uncultured Clostridia bacterium
CATGGATACCTCGACGGAGTGTTTATAAACGTTTTGACCGTAGCTGGTTCTAAATTTCAAACGACCGATGAGTTTAATAAGTTCGGGGTGTAAACCGAAAATACCTGCCTCAAACACGGCGGCTTCGCCTGCTTCCTTGATTTGCAAATCCATTTCGCGAGAAACTTTTTCGACCGTTTCTTCGATACGCGTGGGGTGGATTCTGCCGTCGTTGATGAGTTTTTCCAAGGAAAGACGGGCAATTTCGCGGCGAACGGGGTCGAACCCAGAAAGGATAACAACCTCGGGCGTGTCGTCGATGATGAGCTCGATACCCGTTGCGTTTTCAAGCGCACGGATGTTTCTGCCCTCTCTGCCGATGATACGCGCCTTCATATCGTCGCTGGGCAGAGGCACGACGGAAACGGTGATTTCCGAAGCTTGGTCTGCCGCGCATTTTTGAATGGCGAGGGAGATAATCTTTTTGGCATTCATATCCGCTTCGTCTTTTGCTTGCTGCTCTAAATTGCGGACCTGAATGGCTACGTCGTGACGGGCGGAATCTAAAATTTCTTCCGTTAAAATACGCTTTGCCTCGTCACGGGTGAGTTGGGCAACCTTTTCTAATTCCTGAATCATCAGCTCGTGTTGGGAATTCAGCTTGTCCTGCAACTGCGCCACTTCTTCTTCCTTTTTAAGAAGGTGCGCCTTTTGCTGTTCTACAGCCTCCGTCTTTTTGTCGAGCGAGTCCTCTTTTTGGGTCAAGCGTTGTTCCATGCGTTGAATTTCCGCTTTCTTCTCTTTGGTTTCCCGTTCAAATTCGTTTCTAAGTTTTAAATCCTGTTCCTTTGCTTCCAAAAGCGCTTCTTTTAACGCTCTTTTGCTTTCCTCTTTGCCTTGCGCCTTAATGCGCTCCGCTTCCGACTTTGCCGCGCCGACAATCTCCGTTGCGCGCGCTTCTGCCGAGCCGAGCTTTTTTTCCGTCTTCTTTTGATATACCCAACGGAATACCGCAAATGCAACCGCCGCGCCGACAACCAAAGCGGCTGCGGCAATACCGATGCTTGCCCCTAAGGACAATTTTGCAAGAAACAGGACGCTCAAATGAATGTTTTGCACTGTTTGCGCCTCCTGTATAAATTAAATTGAAAAATATTACGGACACGGATTGAAAACAACCCGACTTATAATTTTTTTCACCTTTATTATTGTACAACATATTTTTGCAAATGTCAATGGTTTGACGAAAAATACTTTGCATTATCCGCAATTATTTTCAGTTTGTTTACGAAAAAAGAGAGGAGCGGCGCTCCCCCTTTCTCTCCGCATATCGCGCGGAAACGTTTGCTTATTTTGCTTCGGTTTCTTCTTCCGGTTCTAGTACCTTGCCCTTTGCGGCATCGCGGATTTTTTGTTCGATTTCCGCCTTCACTTCGGGGTTTTCCTTCAAATACGTACGCAACTTTTCGCGACCCTGCGCAATCTTGCTGCCGTTATAGCTGAAGAACGAACCGCTCTTTGCGATAATGTCGTACTGCACGCCCATATCCATGATACAGCCTTCTTGCGAGATGCCTTCGCCAAAGACGATATCGAATTCCGCCTGACGGAAGGGAGGAGCAAGCTTGTTTTTGACCACTTTGGCTTTGGTTCTGTTGCCCATTGCGCCGTCTGCGTCTTTCAACGTATCCATTTTGCGGATATCCAAACGCATACTTGCGTAGAACTTCAACGCCTTGCCGCCGGGGGTTGTTTCGGGGTTGCCGAACATAACGCCTACTTTTTCGCGGAGCTGGTTGATGAAGATGACGCAGGTTTTGGATTTGTTGACAATTGCCGTCAGCTTACGCAACGCTTGCGACATCAATCTTGCCTGCAAACCGACGTGCGTATCCCCCATGTCCCCTTCGATTTCTGCTTTCGGCGTTAAAGCCGCAACCGAGTCGACAACGATGATATCGACGGCGGAGCTGCGTACCAAAGCGTCGGTGATGTCCAAAGCTTGTTCGCCCGTGTCGGGTTGGGAAACGTACAAATCTTCTAAATTGACACCAAGGTGCTTTGCGTAAACGGGGTCAAGTGCGTGTTCTGCGTCGATGAACGCCGCAACGCCGCCCATTTTTTGCGCTTCTGCAATGGCGTGCAGAGCGACCGTCGTTTTACCCGAAGATTCGGGACCGTAAATTTCGATGATTCTGCCGCGAGGGAAGCCGCCGATGCCGAGGGCGAGGTCGAGCGTTAAACAGCCGGAGGGAATCACTTCGATTTCCGCGCTGCCTGCCTCGTCGCCAAGACGCATGATAG
>CAYRAY010000132.1:0-2228 GCA_964422405.1 uncultured Clostridia bacterium
GGCTTTAAGCTGGGCAACCGAGGGAACGATTGCCGCGTCGAACTGCAACTCGCCGTCGAGTTTGAGCTCGGGCGCTTTTTCCTTGGCAATTTTGGTGGCTTCGGCAACCATGGTGACGTTATCGTGCTTTGCACTGCCCTTGGTGGAGAAGGAAAGCATAGCTACTTTGGGTTCGATGCCCGCAATCGCCTTTGCGGAGTTTGCCGTAGCGATTGCGCAATCAGCCAAGCCTTCGCTGGTGTAGGTGGGGTTCAAACCGCAATCGGCGAAAATCACTAAGCCGTCGGGGCAATATTGGTTGCCCTGCGGAGGGCAAAGCATTAAGTTGAAGCTGGATACGGAAGATACGCCCTTAGCCGTTTTGATGATTTGCAAGCCGGGGCGAAGGGTATTTGCCGTGGAGTGGCAAGCACCGGAAACCAAACCGTCTACGTCCCCCATTTTGAGCATCATTGCGCCGAAATAGGTGCCGTCGGACAAGAGTTTTGCCGCCTGTTCGGAGGTCATGCCCTTGGAAGCACGAAGTTCGCAAAGTTTCGCGTTGTATTCGGGAAGTTTTTCCGACGTCAACGGATCGACGATGGTAACGCCCGCCAAGTCGATATCGGGGTTGGCGGCTTTGATGTCAGCCTCGTTGCCGAGCAAGACGATTTTTGCAACGCCTTCACGCGTGGCGTCCGCAGCGGCTTGCACTACGCGCTTGTCCTCGCCCTCGCAAAGGACGATGGTCTTTTGTAAAGCTTTTGCTTTCTGTTTGATTTCATCAAGAATATTTCTCATAATATAGCTCCTTGAAACGCTTTATTTATTTTTTCTTTTCGTGTATAATATGTATATCGCATAAGAACGGAAGGCAAGCCTTGACGCTCTATATTTTATTATACCACACAAATCTCGTAAAGTAAAGGAAAACAAAAAATAAAAATGAAAATTTGTGCAATAATTTGCGAATATAACCCCTTGCATAACGGGCATGCCTACCATATCCGTCAAGCCAAACGGCTTTCGGACTCGGATTTTGTGCTGTGCCTGATGAGCGGCAATTTTGTGCAACGCGGCGAAAGCGCGATTTTGGACAAGCACACGAGGGCGAAACACGCTATTTTGGCAGGTGCGGACGTCGTTGTGGAACTGCCCACTCTGTTTGCGACCTCGAATGCGGAACTCTTTGCCAAGGGCGCGGTGGCGATTTTGTCCGCCATACCCGATGTAACCACCCTGTGTTTCGGGGCGGAAACGGAAGACAAAGCCCGTTTTTTGCAGGCGGCAAGACTTTTGAACGACGAACCGAAAGAGGTTTCGGAGAAAATTAAGGCATTAACGGGCGAGGGCATGAGTTTTGCCAAAGCGCGCGCCTTGGCATGGCAGGGACGTTTGGACGGCGAGTTACTATCTTCCCCCAACAATATTTTGGGGTTGGAATATACACGCGCTATTTTGGAAAAAGGCGCAGACATCGATATTTTGCCCCTTTTACGGCAGGGCAGCGGTTATAAAACGGAGTGTTTGGAATACGGGTTTGCCTCTGCGACGGCGTTGCGCGCCGCTGTAAAAAAAGGCGAGGATATTTTGGGCTTCGCCCCCGATTTTGTGGCGCAAGATTTGGAAAGCGTAAACGGCGGTTTGCCCTATGCCGAGGTTTTGGATCGGTTGGAAAAATATGCGATATTACAAAAATTACGCGAGGAGATTGCCCGTGTTTGCGATTGCACGGAGGGGTTGGAAAACGCTTTGAAAAAGGCTGCAACGAAAGAAGAAACGCTGGCGGAAAGTTTGACGTCGGCACGGTATACCACCTCCCGTATACGCAGAATTGCCTTGCAGAATTTGCTGGGCATCGAGGAAGAAACGGTGCGCGCGGGCTTGCGTTCCCCTTTGTATTTGCGTGTGCTTGCCGTGCGCGAGGGCGCGGAGGCTTTGCTAAGCGGCTTGGCAAAATCGGATTTACCCTTGTTGTTGCGTGGGCGGGACGAAGAAAAATTGCAAGGCGTTGCCAAAGTTTGCGGCAAAATTGATGCCTTTGCGGAGGAAATTTATCCGTTAATCGGCAAAAAATGCGGAAATGATAAAAATATCTTTGTGAAAATGTAAAAAAATTTAAAAAAACGCCTTAAAACGCTTGCTTTTTTGTTTAAGATTTCGTATAATAAATAAGCTGTTGTGAGCAAGCGGTTGCTACTGTGGCTCAGTCGGTAGAGCAGCTGATTCGTAATCAGCAGGTCGCCGGT
>CAYRAY010000133.1:0-2187 GCA_964422405.1 uncultured Clostridia bacterium
ACCATACCCAATGCTTCCATCATAATTTTTTTCTCCTTGAAAATTTTATTTTTTTATCGTAATTTATCTTTGCCGAGCGCGCTCAAACGGGCGAACCATTCGATGTCCTCGCTCTGTCTTGCAATCACCTTATGGGTGATGTACAAATCTCTTTTTTCCGCTTCTGCTTTGCCTGCCGCGATTGCCGCTTCCACTGCCGCCGCGCTGCCTTCGACCTTAATAGCCATAACCAAAGGCACGCGCGCCGCGTCGCCTGCGGCGGGTTTATTTTTGTCGATGGCAACCACTTCTACGTCAGCCGCCTTCGCCATTGCGTCCGCCACAACGATCGCCGTTGCAAAGCCGAATACTTCTATCATTCCGAGAGCCATAATCTTCTCCTATGTCGTTTATGCGTTACGCCCGTCGCCGAGCGAATCCGCCCTTATTTTGCGACGTAGCAAATCTTAATGCCCTTTTGCGCCACGTTGGTTTCCATTGCTTCGTTCAACTGATCGAGCGGGAATTCGTGCGTGATCAAGTCGCAAATAGGAATGTTCATTTCTCTTGCCTGACGCAAGAAGGCGATGGTCGTGGGATAGTCTTCTGCGGAATAGTCCCAAGAACCGACGAGGTTGATTTCTTTATTGCACATTGCGAAGTGAGGGTTTACGTTGTATTCGCCGTTGTTGACGAAGAAGCCCATTTCGCAAAGGCCGCCGCCGCGACGGATATATTCGTAGATATCCTTTGCCGCACCGGGTGCGCCCGTGCATTGGAACGCAAAGTCTGCGCCGACGCCGTTAGCAACGCTCTTAACCAACTTCACTCTTTCTTCCAACGTAGGCACTTCTTTGAAGTTGATAATCGTCTTTGCGCCGAGCTTCTTTGCCGCTTCCAAACGCATAGGCGTGCCGTCGATGGCGATGATGTGGTTGATACCTGCCGCGCGCAATACGCTGATCATCACCAAACCTACGGGACCAAGACCTTGGATAAGGACTTTGGTGTTAAAGTTGATAAGACCCGTGGTTTGCGCTCTCTTCAAAGCGTGCACACAAACGCAAGCGAGTTCGAGAATCATTCTTTCTTTCAACGTCAAATCGTTGACTACGAAATAGGTAGAACCTTTGCCGCGAATCAAAAGATATTCCGAGAACCAACCCGTGAAGGGGTTTGCGTCGTTGTGAGAAATCAAGCCGTAAACGCCTTGCTTATCGCAAAGGTTGGTGTTTGCAGGCTGGTTGCGGCAGATGTAACATTCGCCGCAGCTGATAACGCTGGTAACCAACTTGTCGCCCACTTTGATGGGTTTGCCCGACGTGTCCGTTTTGATGTTCTTGCCGAGGTGCACGATTTCGCCCGTGCCTTCGTGACCGAGGGTTACGGGGATAATCCCGAAGGGGTCCGCTCTCCATTCGTGAACGTCCGTACCGCAAACGCCGCAACCTTCTACTTTAACAAGGATATCGTCGTCCGTCAATTCGGGAATGGGGTATTCTTTTACTTCGATGTTCTTTTGCCCTGTGAGCATTGCCACTTTCGCGGTTTTGGGGATCTTTGCCGAGCTTGCAGGCTTGGAAGAACCGCCCATTTCACCGAGAATTTTACGGACGATGCTTTCTACTTGGGAAGAAGTAATATCCATAATGTTTTTCTCCTTTTTTAGATAATTCTGAACGCATCAGACAAAACGCAACGGCGATATCTGGTGAAGCTGCGCGCGCTGGTCAAGCCTTCGCCCGTAGGACCTGCGATGGTGAAGGTAGTGTGACCTTCGCCGCCGAAGCCGATGCCTGCATACGAGGGCGCGTTCTTTACGAAGATGGTCGTTTCTACCGCCCGAGCGAAACGGGTGAGGTTGTCGATGTTCTTCGAGTGCATATGTGCCGTGTGGCGGTTGCCGTGTTCTGCTTTAACGGCAAGGTCGATTGCCTCGTCAATGTCGTTTACGCGAACGATAGGCAGAATGGGCATCATCAATTCTTGTTGCACGAAGGGGTGCTCGAAGTTCGTTTCGCAGATGATGCAACGGATATCGGGACCGACTTTCACGCCGATTTTTTCCAAAAGAACAGCGGCGTCACGGCCGACACATTCGCGGCTGATCGTCTTTTTCACGATGCCCGTCTTGGGGTTTTTGACGTCTACAAGCACGATGTCTGCAAGCTTTGCCGCCTGTTCTGCCGTGATTTTGTATGCGCCGTT
>CAYRAY010000134.1:0-2131 GCA_964422405.1 uncultured Clostridia bacterium
GCATTAAAGAGGACGTAACGGAAATCGTTTTGAACCTCAAAACGCTTGCAATCAAGACGAAGATCACCGATAAGGATTACGAAAAAGTTATCCACGTCTGCAAAGAAGGTCCCGCTGTCGTAACCGGCAAAGACCTTAACATCGACGCGGAAATCGAAGTTATCAACGGCGATCAGTACATCTGCATGGTTGACGAAGGCGCAAAGCTCGACGTAGAGCTTACCATCGGCAGAGGCAGAGGGTATACTTCCGCAAAAGAAAAATCCAAGCCGATTATCGATTATATCGCAATCGACTCTCTTTACACGCCCGTACAGAAGGTCAATTACACGGTAGAACCTACCCGCGTAGGTCAAAACGTGGACTATGACAAGCTGACGTTGGAAGTATGGACGGATGGCACTTTCTCCGGTAAAGAAATCATTTCTTTGGCGGCAAAGATTATGCAAGACCATATCGGTCTGTTCGTAAACCTTAGCGAAACGATTAAGGGTATGGACATTCTTGTTAAGACGGAAGACGACAAGCAACAACAAATTCTTAAGATGGCAATTGAAGAAATGGACCTTTCCGTTCGTTCCTACAACTGCTTGAAGAGAGCAAGTATTCACACCGTCGAAGATTTGACGAAGAAGACGGAAGACGATATGTTGAAGGTGAGAAACCTCGGCAGAAAGTCGCTTGAAGAGGTCATTCAAAAGCTTGAATCGTACGGCCTCGCATTAAAACCACAGGAGGATTAAAATTATGCCCAGAAAATTGGGGAGAACGTCCAAAGAAAGAAACGCGTTGCTCAGAGGCTTAGCGTCCCAACTTCTTTGGTATGGTAAAATCGAAACGACCGCAGAAAAAGCAAAAGAATTGCGCTCCTACGTAGAAAAGATTATTACGAAAGCGATCAACAGCTACGACGATAACGTAGAATACGAAGTCGTTAAAAAGGACGCAAAGGGTAAAGAAGTTAAAACAACCGCTGTTAAAGACGGTGCTAAAAAGCTTGCAGCTCGCCGCGCTATCATGGCAAAGACCTACGACTTGCAAGAAATCAAAGGTTTTAACGAAAAGAAGAGCGAATTCAAGGCAAGAACGTCTGATGTTCAACACCCCTTGATGGACAAACTCTTCAACGAGATCGCGCCTAAATACGCTGCTCGTAAAGAAGAACTTGGCCAAGGTGGTGGCTATACGAGAATTTACCTTCTCGGCGAACGTCGTGGTGACGCTGCTGAAAGCGCAATCATCGAATTAGTTTAATTCCATAAAAACAAAACTCCTCTCGGTTCTCCGCGGGGAGTTTTTTTTGCGCCTTTTTATTCGGAACGGGAACTTGCATGGCGGAGGCTTTTTTGCTGAAATACAGCTATTTTACGGCATAAAAACGGGCATACCAGGTACGCGTTGAAAATCAAAGGTGCCTACCATGTCCGCGTTGAATTTCTCCGTCCTACACATACAAAAATGCTGTACCCACCATACCAAGCCGATTAAACGGAGTTTGTCTGCCTGCAAGCTTGGTTTGCTAAATCTTCAAAGAAAATGTGTCGTGCTAATGTTGTGTCATATTCAGGATCATCAACCTAAATCTTAGTTGATTAGCTAAAAAATGGCGGTTCAAGTGAAAAGGAAACGCTCCCCCAATTGAATTCCCCTCTTTGTATTTGATGTTCATATGTCTCTGCAAATGTAGTAGCGTTTAAGCCTGTTTGTTTTGGAATAAAATCTGCGGAAAGAGTGAAATAATAATTTGAATATTTAAAGGTATCTTCGTGTAAAGGAACAGAATTATTGTCGCTTATTGCAAGGCTATTATAACTTGAATAATCAACGGGAAGTTTTTAGGAAACGCCTAATCCTTCGTCTATTTTATAATCATAATAATCGGTATCATCACCATTGATTACAAGTGCAAATAGAAGAACTTGTTCTAAACCACGTTCCTTTAAGTTATTAAATGTTTTACGGGGAAACGTTCCAAAGTACGGATGAGTTCATTCGTACTTTGGTATTACAACAACGAGAGAATTACCCTAAAACTAAAAGGAATGAGTTCTGTACAATACAGAACTCATTCACAAATTTAAGATTTTTTTGTCTAAACTTTGGGGTGCACTTCAAAATCCCGTGATTTGTT
>CAYRAY010000135.1:0-2116 GCA_964422405.1 uncultured Clostridia bacterium
GGATACGGTATCGACTTCATGAATACGGTAGTTGCGATTCCTATGCTGATCGGTGGAACTTGTTGGAAGTTCTCAGAAGAGGCACAGGCAAATATTGAATCTTATGTTTATGACGGTTTTGGAAGTTCTATGTATCGCGGAATGATGCTGGATTCTCTGAAGGGACGTTCTATCTCCAGAAAAGCAGAGACGAACCAGGGAACTGGACGTAATGCAATGAAGATTGTTCTGAAACTGGTAGATAACCTGAGTGATGAGTCAAGAGCAACCATGCTTTCTGCTCTGAAATACTGGTTAGAGCAGGATCCGGAATTCATTGATACGATGACAGGTATTGCTGATCTGTCTGCAAAGAAGAGAGCAAAAGAAATTTTAGAAGATAATTCTATTGAGCCATATGTAGCTCCAATGCACAAATCCTTCCCGTTAATGGATCGTGCTGTACATAGAACAGAAAATTATCTGTTTGCTGTTTCTATGTATTCAGAAAGAATCCAGAATACGGAGGTCATGAATAGTGAGAACCGTATGGGTTGGCATCAGAATAATGGTATGACTTATCTGTATGATGAGGATCGTGATCAGTACAGCGATAACTTCTGGAATACAGTTAACCCGTTGA
Organism: uncultured Clostridia bacterium; assembly: GCA_964422405.1. Classification (GTDB taxonomy): domain Bacteria; phylum Bacillota; class Clostridia; order Christensenellales; family Borkfalkiaceae; genus Scatosoma. Next base: position 623 of record CAYRAY010000135.1, read on the forward strand.
GACTTCCGGGTACTACGGTTGTTCCGGTTAATATTGGAAATGGTGAACCAGATAGTTCTGGATGGTATCAGCAGGGCGATTATGTTTCACCAGAAAGCTGGGTTGGCGGAAGTGCGATTGGTAACTATGGTATCAGCGGTATGGCTATGAACGGCAGAACGGTAGCAAATAGCGATAACGCAAGCCTTGAATATGCTCCGAACCTGGTTGGTAAGAAATCCTGGTTCATGTTTGAAAATGAAATTGTTGCACTGGGTGCAGGCATTACCAACAGCGGTATGAATCTCCCGGTTGAGACGATCATTGAAAACCACAGACTTGGTGAAGATGGCGATAACGCATTTGTTGTAAATGGTGAAGAGACCGATCTGGAATTACATGAAGCAACTCTGTTAGAATTGGTTGAGCGCAGCGTTGATGTATCCGGAACCGAATTTACCGGTGTTGAATGGGCACATCTGGAAGGAAACGGAGATTCTGAAGGTATTGGATATTACTTCCCAGAGGACGGCGCACAGATCCAGGCACGCAGAGCAAGAACGACTGGTAACTGGAGTGATATCGGAACTGCTGAGGGCGAGAGCACTCAGAACTATCTGGAAATGTGGGTAGACCACGGTAAGAATCCGACCGATGCAACATACAGCTATGTATTGCTTCCGGAAACAAGTGCAGATGAGACCGAAGAGTATGCAAATGCTCCGAAAGTGACCGTACTTGCAAACACCGAAAAAGTACAGGCCGTATACCAGCAGGAGCTGGGAATCACCGGAATCAACTTCTGGGAAGATGAAGAGACCACCCTCGCAGGAGTGACCTGCAGCGGACAGGCATCTGTAATGCTTCAGGAGAGTGAAGATGGTCATCTGAAAGTAGCACTTTCTGATCCTACTATGAAGAATACCGGCAGCATTAAGCTGACGATTGACAGACCGGTAGCAGATGTGATTGATTGTGATGACAACGTAGATTATGATCTGAATGAAGATGGAAGTGTAACACTGACCTTCAAGATGAAGGGAAGCAATGGATACAGTCTGAATGCAGAACTGCAGCTGGAAGCATCCATTTATCCGTCAGCAGTAACCCTGAGAAAGGGTGAGGAGCAGGCATTTGAAGTTCGTACTTTTGGTGAGGACGCTGAAAATGTAACCTGGTCTGTAAGTACAGCAGAGACCAGAATGGTATCTGGAACAACCATTGATGAAAATGGTGTTCTGACTGTAGCAGAAGATGAAACCGACGGAGCGCTGGTAGTAACCGCAGAACTGGAATCCGGATTGAAACTGCATGCATATGTATCCCTTGGAAAAGATGCAGCGATCGATATCCCGTCCAACCTGCCGGAAGAGATGCAGGCAGTCAAAGAGATCATCGATGCAGCACTGGAAGAATCCGATGATCTGATCGGATATGATCTGGAAGCAGTGAAGAGAGCAGTAAAAGCGGTTCAGGAAGCAGACAGTGAGAAACTGGCTGAATACCTGTCAGAGG
>CAYRAY010000136.1:0-2086 GCA_964422405.1 uncultured Clostridia bacterium
CTGTTGCACTTACGCTGCCAAGAAGGTCAACTTCGCCGGCACGTAAGGAAGATGTTGCAGATGTTGTATCTTTGATGAATTTCATGTAGATATTCTTAATTCTCGGAGCAAATGCCTCGTCATCAGCCATGTAGCCCGGGTTCTTTTCGAATACAATACCGTAGTCATCAGCGCTTACAAACTGGTAAGGGCCAGAACACCAGAGATGGTTGTCACCATTCTTAACAGCAGAGAAGTCACCGTAGCATACGTCTTTAGTCGGATCGTAGGAAGCAACATCAAATTTGCTGTTCATCTCTGTAACCTGATCTTTGTTTAAGATACCTGCAGACTGATGTGCAAGGTAGTTTAATACCTGCGGGAACGGCTCTGTTGTTGTAATCTTAACAACCTGATATGTACCTGCTGCATTGTCTGCTGCTTCGTCATCTGCTGTCAGTGCTGTGATTGGAGTAGATACTGCTGCATTCAGAGTATCCATGATGTTTGCGCTGCCTGTTGTCTCTGTTACAGATGTTAATTCATCCAGATCTGTTACGATCTCAATGTTTGCCATATGGTTATGAAGTGTATATGTCTTATGAGTTGCTACACTGTTTTTGTCTTTCGCTCTGTCGAGGGAGAATACAACATCCTCACCGCCAACACGAATGCCAGTATTTACAACCTGACCATCTTCTACTTTGGAGAAGAATACGTCATCTCTCAGAAGGAAATAGTACTCGCTGTTGCCTTCTGCGATTGCATATGCGTAAGATAAGGAGCTGTCTGTTGTAATTGCATCGTCATCTGTAAGGTTTACGATTTTTACATACATGTTACCAGACAGTGTATTCATTGTACCATCATTCGCCTGAATCGGGTCAAGAGAAGACGGAGAAGAAGATGTCTGTGTTAATGTTAATGTTCTTGCATCGTTGTTTGCTGCATCGATGTACTCGTACATTTCCCAACGACCCGGACGGGATTTCGGCTGGTATACGGAATCTGCTTTGATCAGCTCGTTGTTGTATGCCTGCATCTTCATGCTGGAATACAGCGGGAAGAGATATGCATTTTCTGTTACCATGTAATTCTCTAACTCTGTGTAAGTAGCAACACTTGCCTCAGCTGTCTCTGTTGCACCTTTATCGATTAATTCATCGATTTTTGCATCGATCAGCGGGGATTTGTTGTAGTCACCAGTGGAGTGGAAGATTCCACGAACCGCATAGTCTACGTTACCTGTTACAGTTGTCCAGCCAGTTACTAACAGGTCAAAGTTACCTGCATCCTGCTGTGCTGTCATACTTGCATAGTCTGGCTGCATGTTAATCTGAACATCAAAACCTGCTTTGTCAAGCTGGTCACGAAGAATGTTTAATACATCCTCACTGGAAGACTGGCCGAGAAGAGTGATTGTCTCAGACTGTGTCTCTGCATTTGCCTGGCCCTGTGTACCAGACGCTGCGTTTGTTGCATTTGTGCTGTTCGAATTGCCGCAAGCTGCTAAAGACATTGTCATTGCAGAACAAAGCGCTACGGCTGTCATTCGTTTCATGCTTTTTTTCATAGGTGTTCTCCTCCTAATAATTTTATGTGCAGCCCCCTCTGGGGCGTATCACCTGTGATCGGTCTTATTCATGATACTGCAAAGTTCCATCTGCCACTTCTTTCCATCTGTGACATGCTACAAAATGATCCTCTGCAACCTCTGTCAGTTTTGGAGTTTCACATGTACAAATATCTGTCGCAAATGGACATCTTGCTGCGAAACGACATCCCACTTTCGGGTTGATCGGAGATGTAATCTCGCCCTTCAAAATGATCTTCTTGCTCTTCTGCAGTACATTGGTAGACGGAATTGCAGAAAGCAGAGCGATTGTATACGGATGTAACGGTTTTGCGAAAATATCTTTCTTCGATGCCTTCTCGATTAGCTGACCAAGGTACATAACGCCGACATTCGTAGAAATATGTTTTACAACCGAAAGGTCATGGGAAATGAACATATATGTTAATCCCATTTTTTTCTGCAGAGACATCAGAAGGTTTAAAATCTGTGCCTGTACAGATACGTCAAGCGCGGATACCGGCTCATCACATA
>CAYRAY010000137.1:0-2079 GCA_964422405.1 uncultured Clostridia bacterium
CTTCATTTCCATTTTCATCTGTCTTTACTGTCTGATATCTTATGTTGTAGTTTTTAATATTCTTAGAAATTGCAAATCCATCATGGAGAAAATCATCCAATGTGCCGCATCTCTGCTTTCCATCGATTAACCACTGCATTCTCAACCCATTCTTGATTTCTTCTGAAATAATAATTTGCGTAAGCGACTTTCCTCTGAGAATGTCTGATATCAATTCGCTTTTTGCAAATTTTTGCCATTGTCCACTATGTCTCTGCAAAATGTGATCATCTCGAATTCTTTTTTTCTGCAACTGTTTACTAATAGAATCAACACTATAACTAGTATTCTTATAACTTTCTGCTACGTCTTCAATTGTAATTGCTCCTGTGTTCATATCTTCTTCTCCTTCATTCTTATCGTCTTTATACAAAATTCTCTTATTTTCATAAGAAGTTAAAATCTTCCAGTATTCTCTGTATTCGGATTCTGAAATATTAAGTTGCTTTCTAATTTCACTTGCGTTCTCGCCATCCATTAGCATTTCAGCAATTTTTCGTGGGATTTCTGACAGATGATTTAGATACTCTTTCGTCTTTTCACTTACCTGAAAAGTTTCTTTGTATTCATCTATCTCATTTTCAATCTTAAAATTAGATTCGATTTTATCTTTCAAATTTTGGTCTTCATCTGTTTCTGCATCCATTGAAACACTCCATAGAATAATTGGGTTTCCATTTTTGTCTTTTGCGATATTTCCATTTTTATCTAAACAAAGATTATTCCTTTTACTTCTCAAATACTCGTCTCTATACCATGTAGATTGTGATTTTTTTAAAGAATTTACAAAATATGTTTCGAATGACGCTTTTGCATTTTCCGAATAAGTTTTCAAACTTTTCATCAGTACATCCATCGCATCGCTGTACAGATCATCATATCTGTCCTGTGGAATATTAGGATTAAATCCAATCTTGCGGCAAAGTTTCTTTAACTCATTCATTTCATTTTCAAGATAAAAATTCATAATATTCATTTGTTCATCTGTCCATTCGGAATAATTATATTTTTGAATTGATTCCATCTTAACCACCTACTTCCCTTGTAATATATCCATTGCTAATTGATAATATTTAGTTCTACCTTTATACGCTACATGTTGCGCTTTACTAAGCTCCAGTTTTATTTTTCCAATTGAATATTGGTATGTAATTGCATCTTGCATAACTTGTATATACCCAAGACATTGTTTAATACGTTTATGTTTATCTCTAATATCGTCCAATAAGTATCCTAGCTTCGCCATTCTATTAGCAGGAGATTTTTTGCCCATCTCTTCTTTGTACGTTTGTAAAGCGTGTTTAATATCCGATTCAGCCGAGTCGCATATACTTAATTCTGTATTCAAAAGATTTTTATATGTATTAAGTTGTTCCATGTCCCAACCAGCAAGTCCAAGTATTGAATTAGATTCTTTGATAATCTTATCTAACAATTCATAATCGAATTCACTTTCATTCATATAGATTCCACCATTTCCTTTGTAAAACAATGAATTTGCAGCCTTTTCACCTGTATCTAAATCAATCAGTTGGTAACTTTTTATCCAAGAATACTTCTTTCCTTTTCTTTGCACCAACGACCTAGCCTGTTTGTATGTAAACTGTTTTGCTTTTACAGGCGTGGTTGTAGCCAAAAACTCACCTAATTTCATAGGATTCTCCATAACATAATTCTTACCGTCCGATAACACGAACATGAAAAACACATCCTTTCGTGAACTACCCATCAGCTAAAGTCAATGGGAATTCTAACAATATTATGTGAACTACCACGAAGCTAAAGATTTCGTGGCTTCTTGGGACTGTATTCTTACGAATACTTTATTACCAAGCTAACAACCGTGCTCCACAGTCTCTTATATTCATTGCTGCATTATAATCTCTATCATTTTCATATCCACAATCACAAACATACCATCTATCTGATAATTGCAAATCTTCTTTGATAGAACCACAACAATGGCACATCTTACTAGAAGGAAGCCATTTATCAATTTTTATAAATTGTTTTCCTTGTTCTTCAAGTTTGTATTTCAGA
>CAYRAY010000138.1:0-1999 GCA_964422405.1 uncultured Clostridia bacterium
AGAGCAGAGGACTGAAAATCCTCGTGTCACTGGTTCGATTCCGGTTCTGGGCATTATAACTGAATAAGTTATATGGGATATTAGCTCAGTCGGTAGAGCACTTGACTTTTAATCAAGTTGTCCGGGGTTCGAATCCCCGATGTCTCATGAACAGCGGAAAGCCTTTTAAATAAAGGGTTTTCCGTTTTTTATGTTACAACGAAAAGACAATTTCCCGGAAACCAATTTAGCAAATGAAAGTGTTGATTGGCATCAAATGCCAGAAACATTTTCGCGGGCGAAAGTGCAAAAAGGAATAAAAAGGAATAAAGAAACTCCCTAGAATCTTTCAAGGTGTAAAAGATCTTGAAAGACCTAGGGATATTATTTTGCTATTATGTTACTTTTCCACACGCATCTGCAGCTGTGTGACGTATTCGGTTTCATCGGAGGTTGTGTGGATGTCAATCCAGAGAAATTCGAGGATATCGCCGGCGATTGTGAGGTCATGTTCGGCGGCGTAATCGATCAATTGGCGACAGAGCTCTGCGCTCTGGTCGTAGGAGCCGCGGTAGGCAGCGCAGAGGTAAGTACCCTCCGGAATCACTGTATCGCCTCGCTCATCCAGGACAAAGACGGACTGGTATGTGATGGATGAATCTTTTTGAACGGATTCGGTCGGAATGACGGTTCCAACCTGGTTATTTCCTATAATATAGAGATTATTCTGGTCCATGTTAATGAGTCGTTTGATAAGAATATCCATTTCCTCGGCATTGGTGTAGCCTTCTGAGATGGAATGACAGCGGCGAGCCGGAAACTGCGCCTGTGTGATCATGTGAAACGGCAGATTTTGTGCAATCTGGATGGTATCCAGACGCTTTTTGACGTTTTCATTTAACTTTTGCAGGGATTCCAGTTTAGCCTGAATGGCCATTTGTTCCTGTTTTAAGAGACGGAGCGTTGATTCTGTATTGTGACTGGTCAGAGATTCACGAATCTGCTCCATGCTGAAACCGATTTCACGCAGATCACGAATAACATTGAGCTGCCAGATGTCATGAATGCTATAAAAGCGGTAGCCGCTTTCCGCGCGCATCGGGTGCAGAAGACCAATCTCTTCGTAGTATCGCAGTGCGTCGACACCGATATGATATAATTTAGATATTTCACCAATTTTAAAATATTGTTTCATAAAAATAAATCCCTTCTTGACTCTGGCATAATACTAGAGTTTATACTTGATTCCATAACTGCGGATTATTTACATGAAGAAAGGAACGAACATAAAAATGAAAGCTAAAATAAGAAAATGCAGTCTAATTAGCGCCAAAGATGTGTTTTGGACACTGTTCGGAAGTTCGCTTCTGGCATTTGGCCTTTATAATATTCACTCACTATCTGGTGTGACGGAGGGAGGAATCCTCGGTCTTACCCTTCTTCTGGATCACTGGTTTGATATTTCACCGTCCATCTCCGGTTTGATCCTAAATGGTTTCTGTTATTTGCTTGGTTGGAGATTATTGGGAAGGAAATTCATTATTCTCTCCATTATAGCAGCAGGTGGATTTTCCGGTGCCTATGCGGTATTTGAATGTTTTCCACCATTATTCCCACAGATCGCAGAAATGCCGCTTGCGGCTGCACTGATTGGTGCCATGTTTGTAGGCGTCAGTGTTGGAATCTGTGTGAGAGTCGGAGGTGCTCCGGGTGGTGATGATGCACTTGCGATGAGTATATCCGCTGTCTTACCGTTAGATATTCAGCAAGTTTACTTGATCAGTGATCTGATTGTCCTTGTTATGTCGTTAAGTTATATTCCGGTACAGAGAATTCTGTATTCACTTCTGACCGTAATTTTGTCCGGTCAGATCATTGGATGGATGCAGAAAGGGAAAAATTAAATCCATATAAAAGTTAAATAGCATGAATACATGCATGTTGTCAAGCAAGATAGAAAAACTACGAAAAATGTCGATAAAAACATCCAGTGGAGCAGGCTCGAAAGGATTGTTTTTTG
>CAYRAY010000139.1:0-1968 GCA_964422405.1 uncultured Clostridia bacterium
CCCCAGGACAAGGTTGCCATCGTTAACCAATTCGGCGGCCATATGCCCGATGCAATCGGTATTCCCGAATCCGAACTTAGAAAAGCTGCGCAAATGGCAGTTTGCAAAATCAACATCGACAGCGACCTTCGCGTAGCGTTCACGGCAGCAATCCGTAAACATTTCAGCGAATTCCCCGGTCACTTCGACCCCCGTCAATACCTTGGCGACGCACGCGCTATGATGAAAGAAATGGTAAAACACAAGATCGTAGACGTGCTTGGTTCGGCAGGCAAAGCGTTCTAATTTTTCGGGCGATTTCGCCCCGAAAACGGGACAAAAAAACACAATAATAACTGAACGGAGCGGACATTTTCGCTCCGTTTTTTGCATTTTATAGGGTGTTTTTTGAGGTCTTTCGGTTTTTGGGGACGGCTTCTTTGGGGGGAGGTGCGTAAGATACACTCCGCTCGCTTACGCTCCGTCGGTATGACAAAAAACAACAAATCCGCATTACCATACAATCGTTGACAACTAAAAGAAACGGCAACCACAAAAGCAGTCACCGCATAAAAACGTTATTCGGTTGTAAGCCTACAAAAAGGCTCGGCCTTGTCAATCATTCGCCTTGGACAGTTGTTTTACATAACTTCTTCTGCGCTTGTGCTGTTCGCGCTTAAAGAACTTCCACTGGTTTTGAATGCTATAATTGTCCTCCAAATTCAAATTCGTTTCTGCGTGGCTGACCCCGACAAGCATCTTCTGCATACCGCTGATAATGGACGTGGTAATCGCCTTATTGCGGTATTCGGGTATGACGCCGATCAACGCCAAATCAATCGTTTTCGGGTGCTTAATCGCCTTCAAAACACGGCAAATCGCCGCAGGGGTCAATCTGCCGCCGCTCTTTTGCATCGCCTCGCCGATGGCAGGGAATGCTATGCCAAAGCCCACAATGTTGTCCTCTTTATCCAAAATCACCGTGGCGTATTTCACGTTCAAAATCAACTTGAAATTGTTGATAAGATCCCGTTTCATATCCGCTGTAAACGGCACGGATTGATAGATTTCCACATACGTCTTGTCCAGCACGTCAAAAAATCCGTCCCCCCACTTTTTGACGAACTCACGAGCGTTCTTCGCCGTTGCCAAGCGCAAGCCGTATTTCTGCATCATATGCTCGGAAATACGCTCCACTTTCTCGTCAATTTTGTCGGGATAGAGCTTAAACTCCAACCAGTCCACTTCCTTGCAATAGCCGTAATTTTCAAGCAATGCCGCATAATACGGATAGTTATACTGCTCCTCGAAGGTGGAAAGCTGGTCAAAACCCTCGATCAATAAACCCTCTCTTTCCAAATCGGAATAGCCGAGCGGACCAACCACCTCGTCCATGCCCCGTTCCGTTGCCCACGCTTCCACAGCCGCAAACAACGCGTTGGCGACCTCCTGATCGTCCATGCAATCGAACCGCGTAAAGCGCACCCGCTTTTGTTGCCATTTCTCGTTACTCACGCGCTGCAAAATGCCTTGGATTCTGCCCACCACTTTGCCGTCCTGCTTGGCGAGGTAGAACACCGACTCCGCCTGTTCGGAATACACCGTCACTTTGTTGAACAGTTTTTTTTCTTCCATGTACAGGGGCGGCACAAAATAGGGGTTGCCCTTGTACAAACGCAAGGGGAACTCGATAAACGCCTTGATGTCTTTTTTGGTTTTTACTTCTTGTATCGTAATCATTCGTTTATAAACTCCATTTTTCTTTGGTGTGCGGTTTTGCGAACGCGGATTACCCGTCAAAGGCAAGGTTTCGGCTGCGGATTTGCGCTTTTCCTTGCGGATTTTCGCGGCGCGGATTGCACGTAGCACGCACGATTTTTAACGCAAAATACAGGGAAATATGCCGAATTTTTCAGCACAACCATCTATTAGTATACCACGAAAAGGCAAATCCGTCAATACTTTTTTCAAAATTTCCCTGTACTTTTT
>CAYRAY010000140.1:0-1924 GCA_964422405.1 uncultured Clostridia bacterium
GGGACGTACCGATTGCGATGGCAAGGGAGTCGATACCCGTAGCGGCAACAAAGTCTTGTACTTCGTCGGGGGAAGTGAATTGCGCGTCAGCGGCGGAAACGTTTACGTCGTCTTCGATACCTGCAAGCTTGCCGAGTTCGGCTTCGACAACAACGCCGTGGTCGTGTGCGTATTCAACGACCTTTTTGGTGATGGCGATGTTTTCTTCCCAAGGGTGGGAGGAAGCGTCGATCATAACGGAAGTGAAACCGCTGTCGATGGAAGCTTTGCAAATTTCAAAGTCTGCGCCGTGATCAAGGTGCATAGCCACGGGGATATCGTTGGTTTCGACAGCGGCTTGTACCAAGTGACGGAGGTATACGGGGTTCGCATACTTTCTTGCGCCTGCGGATACTTGCAAAATCACGGGGGATTTTTCTTCGTTAGCCGCTTCGACGATGGCTTGGATCATTTCCATGTTGTTTACGTTGAACGCGCCGATTGCATATTTGCCGGCATACGCTTTTTTGAACATTTCGGTAGTTGTTACCAAAGGCATAATTTTGTCCTCCAAAATTTACGTTTTATTTTTCGTACTTATTCAGTATACCGCATTTCCAAAAAAAATGCAACTAAATTTTCGGTGTGCGCGTGATTATTGTGTGTCATGGCGAAAAAAAGCTTGCAAAAATTCTTTTGCGGCGCAAAGCTATGCGGACATAGTCGAGGGCAAGTGGTAAAAATCCGCCGTGCATATATATAAGAGGAAGGGGCGGAACGGGGCGTAAAAAGGCAGGGGCGTGACGGCGGTTTTGCGGCGTTTTGTCAGGCGCGGCATAAACAAACGGCGTTATGGTGTAAGAAAAAAAGCGGAAAAGTGAAAAACACAAAAAAAAGTAAAAAAAATGAAAAAAGTTTGAAAATCCCACGCAAAACAGCTTGACTAAAATTCCGTTTCATAATACAATAAATAGGCAAGCTAAGCGGAAACCCCTAAAAACATTGTTTTTCCCCGTTAGTTGAACGGTGTTTTGCGGAGTGGAAAGCAGTTGCTGTGATTAGAAAAAATATACACGAAACAAGGAGTAACATATTATGAAAACCTACATGGCGAAGGCCGAAGCGGTTGAAAGAAAATGGTACGTTGTTGACGCTGCAGGCGTTCCCCTTGGACGTCTTGCAAGCAAAGTAGCGTCCGTACTGCGCGGCAAGAACAAACCTACCTACACTCCCAACGTTGATACCGGCGATTTCGTAATCGTTATCAACACCGACAAAACGGTTTTGACGGGTAAGAAGTTGGAAAACAAATTTTACAGATACCACACCGGTTATATCGGCGGGTTGAAGGAAATTTCCTACAAGAAAATGATGGCTGAAAAGAGCGACCTTGCCGTATACGAAGCGGTTAAGGGTATGTTGCCCAAGAACAGCCTTGGCAGAGCTATGCTTAAAAAGCTCAAGGTATACAAGGGTGCTGAACACAACCACGCAGCGCAGAAACCCGAAGAATTGAAGGTTGACTAAGGAGAGGATAGAAAATGGCTAAAGCAAGCGTTAAAAAGAAAATCCAATTCTGGGGCACGGGTAGAAGAAAGAAGGCGATTGCCCGCGTTCGTCTTATCCCCGGCGGCAACGGTACGATCGTCATCAACGACCGCGCTTTTGAAGATTATTTCCCTCAGGGCACGCTTCAATACATCGTTAAGCAACCCATCGTGTTGTTGGACGTTGAAACGAAGTACGACATCATCGTAAACGTAATCGGCGGTGGTTACACCGGTCAAGCAGGCGCAATCCGTCTTGGCGTTGCACGTGCTTTGCTCGAAGCAGAAGAAAACAGCCGTCCTGCATTGAAGGCAGCAGGTTTCTTGACCAGAGACCCTCGTGCAAAGGAAAGAAAGAAGTACGGCTTGAAGAAAGCTCGTCGCGCTCCTCAATTCTC
>CAYRAY010000141.1:0-1890 GCA_964422405.1 uncultured Clostridia bacterium
TGTTGGTTGTGTCGATGCGCAACAGTTCTTGGTTGGGGTGCTTTCTTCCGCCTTGCGGAGGTACGCTTGCCGTGGTGCTTTCGATAATTTTCAAAAGCGCCTGTTGCACGCCCTCGCCCGAAACATCGCGCGTGATGGACACGTTTTCGCTCTTTCTGGCGATTTTATCGATTTCGTCGATGTAGATAATGCCGCGTTGTGCGCGTTCGATGTCGTAATCGGCATTTTGGATAAGCTTCAAAAGGATATTTTCGACGTCCTCGCCCACATAGCCGGCCTCGGTGAGGGTGGTGGCGTCGGAGGTGGCGAACGGCACGTTTAAGATTTTTGCCAGCGTGCGCGCGAGCAGGGTTTTACCGCTGCCCGTAGGACCGAGCAACAGCACGTTGCTCTTTTCGATTTCCACGCCGTCATCGTCCTTTTTGGACTTGTTTGCCGCCGCGTTGATACGCTTGTAGTGGTTGTAAACCGCCACCGAAAGTACGCGCTTGGCTTTGTCTTGCCCGACGATGTAGTTATCGAGTTCCGCTTTGATTTCCGCGGGTTTTTTAAGAGGCACGTTCGCCGACGATTTTTCTTCTTTTTCCGACCAGTCGTCCAGCATGGATTTGCAAATTTCTACGCACTCGTCGCAGATGCAAATGCCGTCGGGACCGGAAATGAGGCGTCGGGTTTCTTCTTTGGGTTTGCCGCAAAAGGAACATTGCTGATTTTTGTTTGCCATAATTTCTCTCCGTAATTTTATAGATATGCAGGGAATTTGAAAAGAGTGAAAATTACCCAAAAAACAAATTCATCGCATACCTGCCCCCTCCATTTTGGAAATTTTGGGGAAGAAAACGCGCAAAACCAAAGCTGATTTTGCGCGCGATTTTTAGATAAACAAACGTTATCTTCTGACAAAGACTCTGTCGATTAAGCCGTACGCTTTTGCCTCGTCCGCGGACATATAGTTGTCGCGGTCGGTGTCGCGTTCGATAATCGAAATGTCCTTCCCCGTGTTGTCGGCAAGGATACGGTTGAGTTTTGCCTTGGTGCGAAGAATGTGCTCCGCTTGGATTTTGATGTCGCTAGCCTGACCCTGCGCGCCGCCGAGTGGCTGGTGAATCATAATTTCGGAGTTGGGCAATGCGTAACGCTTGCCGTGTGCGCCGCTGGAAAGCAGGAACGCGCCCATCGACGCCGCCATACCGATGCAGATGGTGGATACGTCGCACTTGATGTAGTTCATCGTGTCGTAAATAGCCATACCTGCGGAAACGGAACCGCCCGGGGAGTTGATATAGAGGCTGATGTCCTTGGTGGAATCCTTGCCCTCTAAATAGATGAGTTGGGCAACGACGGTGTTTGCCAACGCGTCGTCGATCTCACCGCTCAAAAAGATGATTCGATCGTCGAGCAGACGGGAATACAGGTCGTAAGAGCGTTCGCCGGAGGAGGTACGTTCTACGACGTAGGGAATTAAAACGTTTTTTTCCATGTCTAATACTCGTCCTTGTGATTTCGTTAGGAATTTTCGACGCGCCCGAAGTGGGGCGCGTCTGTCGTTTGCTTAAAAACGGGAATTAGTCTTCCACGTACATTTCGTTGTTTGCCTTCAAGAAGTCGAAGAGCTTGGTAAGCACGATGTCGCTGCTGATATAATCGAATTGACGGGGATCCATGTTCTTTTTGTATTCTTCTGCCGTCTTGTTGACTTCTGCAGCCTGCTTTTCGATTTGTGCGTCCACTTCTGCTTCCGTTGCTTCCAACTTTTGATCTTTGATGAGTTGGGAAATAACGAGCTGGTTCAACACGTTCTTCTTTGCTTGTTCTTCATAGTTCTTTCTAAAATCCGCTTCGGAAACCTTCAAGAAGTCGAGGTAGTCTTGCAGCTTCAAGCCTTGGTAC
>CAYRAY010000142.1:0-1815 GCA_964422405.1 uncultured Clostridia bacterium
TTGAACTTGTAGGGCTTTCACTTGATAAGGTTTGGGAAAATATCGTTATCAGTGTCGGAGGTTTGCAGATACAGCAAGGCAATACACTTGATGAACAGATATTACAAGATGAGCAAAGGTTGAAACTTGAAAAAGAGATTGCCAAACTCGAAAAAAAGGCACGAGCTGAGAAACAGCCGAAGAAAAAGTTTGAACTTGTAACTCAAGTAAAAAAATTAAAGAAGCAATTGATTGAACTCTCGAATAATAATGGAGGATACGGTAATGGATAAATTAAAAATGCAAACACCAAATAAGGCTGATGAGAACTTTAAGAAGTTGGCAGCGATGTTCCCAAATGCTGTAACTGAAACGATAGACGAAATGACCGGAGAAGTTGTTCGTGCGATTGATAAAGATGTGCTGATGCAGGAAATTTCCTGTAAGGTTGTTGAGGGAAACGAAGAACGTTATCAGTTTACTTGGCCTGACAAGAAGAAGTCTGTTCTTCTTGCCAATGCACCGATAAACAAAACATTACGTCCTTGTAGGGAAGAAAGTGTAGATTTTGATAATACCGAAAATCTTTACATTGAGGGCGATAATCTTGAAGTTTTGAAGCTTTTGCAAGAAACATATCTTGGCAAAATCAAAATGATTTATATAGACCCGCCGTACAATACGGGTAATGACTTTGTGTACGAGGACGATTTTGCCCAAAGCACAGATGAATATCTTGCAAACAGCGGTCAGTTTGATGATGAGGGCAATCGCCTTGTTGCAAATACTGAAAGTAATGGTCGTTTTCATACAGACTGGCTCAATATGATTTATCCGAGATTAAGAATAGCCAAAGATTTGTTGTCTGATGATGGGGTTGTTTTTATTTCTATTGATGACAACGAAGTGGAAAACATAATCAAATGCTGTGGTGAAATTTTCGGAGAAAGCAACTTTATTGCTCAAATTCCATGGAGAAAGAGAACTGCTAAATCTGATGTTCCGTTTGGAATCTCCCAAGACTATGAATATATTATTTGTTTTGCAAAATCGAGTGATTTTGCTGCAAGCGTGGTGGGAAAAGAAAGAAAATATTATGAAACTCCTGATTTTGCAGGAAAACCGTGGAGAATACACGATTTAACTAAGCAAACAACAGCAAGTGAGAGACCAAATAGTTATTTTACTATTGTCAATCCCAAAACAGGCGAGAAATATCCAGCAAATCCAAATGCTACTTGGAGGATAACTGTCGACACTATTGAAAACTATATTGCTCAAAATAGAATTGTTTTTCCAGGTGATTATGATTTTCTGAAAATATCAAAGCCAGTTCTTAGATATTGGAAGGAAGATGATGTGAATAAAGCGGGTGACAAATTTGGGCGAGTTGCAATGAGTACAAAATTACCTGACAATATTGGAATGTCACAAGATGGTACAAAAGAAATAACTGGGTTGTTGGGTACAAAAGCATTCAATTTTCCGAAACCATCATCATTGTTGAGATATTTGCTTTCTGCATCCGTTAATGAAAATGATTATATTCTTGACTTTTTCTCAGGTTCCGCAACAACCGCTCATGCTGCTATGCAACTAAATGCCGAGGATGGAGGACATCGCAAATTTATCATGGTTCAGTTGCCTGAAGAAACTGCCGAAAAGAGCGAAGCGTATAAGGCAGGTTACAAGAACATTTGCGAAATTGGCAAGGAACGTATTCGTCGTGCCGGTCAAAAAATCAAAGACGAAAGTCCTATTACTACGCAAAAACTTGATATAGGTTTCCGTGTGTTGAAGTGCGATACTTCCAATATGAAAGAGGTTTATTATAAT
>CAYRAY010000143.1:0-1802 GCA_964422405.1 uncultured Clostridia bacterium
GCACGATGTCTGCAAGCTTTGCCGCCTGTTCTGCCGTGATTTTGTATGCGCCGTTTTTCTGCATTTCGTCGATGAGTTCGTCCGCGATGTTGTTGAACGCGAACACTTCCTTTTCGGCAATGCAAGGCAAGTTGTTATCGAACGAGCAACCGTCGATGATGTCCTTACCTGCTTTTTTGATGTCTGCGGTGTCGTCTACGATGACAGGAGGGTTACCTGCGCCCGCGCCGATTGCCTTTTTACCGCTGGAAAGTACCGAGCGTACAACGCCGGGACCGCCCGTGCAAACGAGCAAACGAATGTTGGGGTGCTTGTACATAACCTGTGCGCTGTCTAACGTGGGTTTGACCACGGAGGCAACTAACACTTGCGGACCGCCTGCCATTGCGCTGGCACGGTTTACAAGGTCTACCGCATAGTTAGAGGTTGCGATTGCGTTGGGGTGGGGGTTGAACACAACGCCGTTGCCTGCCGCAATCATACCGATACTGTTACAAATAACCGTTTCGGAAGGGTTGGTGCTGGGGGTGATGCTGCCGACAACGCCGAAAGGCGCCATTTCCGTCAATGTCAAACCGTAGTCGCCCGTTTTGGCTTGTGCTACGATATCCGCCGTGCCGGGCGTTTTATCTGCCACCAACACGTGCTTCGCCGTTTTGTGCGCTACGCGACCCATTTTGGTTTCCGTAACGCCGAGGTTTGCCATGATGGACGCCTCTTTACGGCAGAGTTCGCGAATGGCGGTAATGATCTTTTCGCGATCGGCAAGCGACATGGCGCGTACGGCTTTGTAGCCGATCGTCGCCGCGTCGATAGCGTCGTTCATATCGGCATAGATACCGATAAATCTGCGACCGTTGTATTGCGTGGAATCCCAACCGCTTTTCGCCGTCGTTGCTCCGCCCAAATTTTTGATCACCGCGGCAACCACTTCTTCAATTTGCGCTTCCGTCCAATTGATTGCCATAGTTTTTTCTCCTTTTTGCTTACGGTCGGGGGCGGAAATTCCGCGCCCCTACGCCGCGATGATTATTTGCCGAGTGCAGCAAGTACTTTTTTGGTGATTTCTGCTACGAGGTCTGCGTTTGCGCAGTTGCAAGCGGGTTCTTCGCCGTAGTCGATACCGGGGTGACGACCGGGAAGGTTCATCTTCTTGCGGAGATCCATCAACTTTTTGAGTTGGTCTTTGGAAATTTCGTGAACGGCGCCGAGGTCCATTGCGTGCTTGCAAATTACGGCGTTGAATTCTACTTCTTCCATGACGAAGAATGCCTTTTGAAGGTTGCAACCAACCGTCAAAGCACCGTGGTTTCTAAGCAAGAATGCATCGTGGTTTTGAAGGTAGGGATCGAGCGAATCGGGAATTTCCATGGTGGAAGGGGTACCGTAGTCGCAAGTGGGAACGTCGCCGATCGTCAATACTGCTTCGGGAAGAATGTATTGGTCAAGGTCGATATCCGCAACGGTGAAAGCGGTTGCAACGGGAGGGTGTGCGTGAACGACTGCCGTAACGTCGGGGCGTTCTCTGTACACTCTCATGTGCATTTTGATTTCGGAAGAAGGGTTAAGCTTGCCTTCCAACTTTTTGCCGTCTTTGTCTACCTTGATGATCATATCGGGGGTAAGGTCGCCCTTGGATACGCCGGTGGGGGTGCAGTAGTATTCGTTTTCGCTTACTTTAACGGAGATGTTACCGTCGTTTGCTGCAACGAAGCCTTTCGCCCAGAGCTTGTGACCAACTTCACAGATTTCTTTCTTGATTTCAAAAGGTGATTTCATAGTTTTTTTCCTTTCCTTTATAT
>CAYRAY010000144.1:0-1731 GCA_964422405.1 uncultured Clostridia bacterium
GCGCATATGACTACGTTTCCTTAGGCGACAACGAGATTCCGGAGTCTATGCCGGAAAATCAGGAATTCGATCCGTCTCTTATGAATGAGATCGATGGTTTCAAACCGTCCCCGTATGGTCTCTACGAGACAGCTGCTACTATGAACCACAGCTGGGGCTACTTCGCAACTGACCAGGATTGGAAAGATGCAAAGAAAGTTGCTGAGATCAAAAAGAAACTCAACGGTATGGGTATCAACTACCTCTTAAACGTTGGTCCGGACGGACTTGGAAGAATCCCGGCTCCGTGTCAGGAAATCTTACGCGAAGTTGCTAAGACACTGTAATTGAATTTTCGTTTCCACGGAAACTTAAGAAAAGGCCGAAACCTTCTCTGCATACGGCATTGCTGCTTGCGGAAAGGTTCCGGCCTTTTTATATATTCTTTTACAATATATTCTGAATATTCTTTTTACAGCCTCCTGAGAAAACGAATTTTCTCCCCGATTAGAACAGTCCATGGATCACGCCGTTTTCATCGACATCGATTCGCTCGGCGGCCGGTACTTTCGGGAGTCCCGGCATGGTCATAATATCACCAGTCAGTGCAACAATGAAACCTGCACCTGCAGAAACTTTCAGATTTCTTACCTGAATCGTAAATCCACGCGGAGCACCCAGCTTCTTCTGGTCATCAGAGAAACTGTACTGTGTCTTTGCCATACAGATCGGCAGATTGCCAAATCCAAGTACCTCTAACTGTTTTAACTGCTTCGGTGCACTTCCAACCAGCTGAACACCATCTGCTCTGTAAATCTTGGTTGCAATGGCATTGAGCTTTTCCATGATGGACATATCATCTTCGTAGGTAAATGTGAAGTCATTCGGTGTCTCGCAGAGGCGTACAACTTCTTCTGCAAGCGCTTTTCCGCCTTCACCGCCTTTTGCCCACACTTCAGACAGAGCTACATGAACACCAAGCTCCTGGCACTTCTCTTCTACAAGCTTTAATTCTGCTTCTGTATCCGTTGGGAATGCGTTAATCGCAACAACACACGGAAGTTTGAATACTTTTGTGATATTTTCTACATGCTGCAGAAGATTCGGAAGTCCTGCCTCCAGTGCCTCCAGATTCTCATTATTCAGATCTGCCTTTGCAACACCACCGTGGTGCTTCAGCGCACGCACAGTCGCAACCACAACTACCACCGACGGAGTCAGACCCGCCATACGGCATTTGATATCCAGGAACTTCTCAGCTCCGAGATCTGCGCCAAAACCAGCTTCTGTCACAGCATAATCACCTAACTTCATCGCCATTCTTGTCGCTGTGACAGAGTTGCAGCCATGTGCGATATTGGCAAATGGACCGCCATGGATCAAAGCCGGTGTTCCCTCCAATGTCTGTACCAGATTCGGTTTCAGAGCATCTTTTAAGAGCGCAGCCATTGCGCCATGAGCCTTTAACTGACCTGCAGTTACCGGCTTATCATCATATGTATATGCAACGATAATTCTGGAAAGTCTTTCCTTTAAGTCTGTAATATCACTTGCAAGACAGAGTACAGCCATTACTTCGGATGCTACGGTGATATCAAAACCGTCCTCACGCGGAGTTCCATTTGGTTTTCCACCGAGACCATCTACAACATAGCGGAGCTGTCTGTCATTCATATCCACAGCTCTCTTCCATGTGATTTTTCTCGGATCAATCCCCAATTCATTGCCCTGATGGATATGGTTATCCACCAT
>CAYRAY010000145.1:0-1694 GCA_964422405.1 uncultured Clostridia bacterium
GCTGTAACCAGATACGTATCCACAGCACTCTGCAGAGAAGCAGCGCTTCTCCTGCTGTTCAAACGCTGCAGCTGACTGGACACACGGCTTGCAGACTGTGCCAGCATATTTGCATTCAGCTCATACATTGCTTCCTCTTCCGAATCTTCATCACTGGCCTTCGCCAAAAACTTCATATAATCCTGTTCATTCCGAAGTGTTTCCAACAGTTCCTGATAATCCTTTTTGGTACTTGTAAGATTGTCTGTTCTGGTCTTCAGCTCCAGATTTCCTGCCAAAAGAAGGGATTCCAGCGTTTCATACGTCACTGCCGTAACTGCTTCTTCGGATTGTCCCGACACCGTTTCTACTGCCGCACCGACTGCAGGACCATTCACATCTTCGCTGACTTCCACCGAAGTCACTGCTCCCGGACCGGAATTGACCGAAGCAAATGCCGGAATCGTCATAAAAACCGTTCCTGCCGCAGCCAGCACAAGCAAATTCATTTTCCTCATAAATCAGACTCCTTTATCTAGGACGCAGATGCCAGACCGCGAACTGCCCAGTCATAATCCACCTGTGCCTGTACCAGCTGCAGTTCTCTGTTCTTAAGCGTTACTTCTGCAGTCAGACAGGAATCTTCCTGTTTCTTAAAATTATTCGGTGTCATGGTTCCTGCCTGCAGCTTCCGTTTCGCTGTCTCATACGTATTCAGTTCCAGCTCATATGCCTGTTTCGCTTGCTCATAATTGGACTGTGCCAGAACCAGACTTGCATAACTGTTCTTCACACTGGCAGCAACTGCTTCCGTCTGATTCTTCTGCGTCTGAAGCTGTGTATTTTTCACGGTCTCTGTACGGGCATTTAAAACACGCTTATTCGTCAGTTTGAGGCTGTAATTGTTTTCCAATGCAGTCTGAATATCCTGTTCCAGATCAATGGACGCAATCTTAGCCAAATCCGGCGCCGGAATCTCTCCCATTTCCACATCAACGCCATAGCTCCAGCCAAGCATCAGGCAAAGATTCTGCTTCGTTTTTTCCAGACTGCTCTTAGCCGACTGCAGGGACGCTTCCGCTGTGCTGATGCTCTCTTTTGCACTCAACAGCTTCGCCTGCGTAGACATACCTGCTGCCATCTTCGTTTCTTCACTCTGATACGTCTGTTCTGCCTGAGCAGCCCGAACGCGAAGACTGTCCAGATTATAATAACTGCTCCAATAATTGATCATCTGAGTCTGCGCCTGTTTTACCAACGTTGCCTCCGTCTGATCATAGCCAAGTTTCAGCGTTTCGCTGTCATCCGTACTCTCATCTCCGCGTTCCATCATCTGTTTCGCAGAAATTTCATTGTTCAATGCAGCAGACATTTTGCTTCCGTAACTGCTGTCATCCGAATCCGGATATTCGATATTTGCATAAATATTATCTGCCGCATCGTAATAATCCTGCGCGATATCATCGTTCGTCTTATCACGCTCATCTTTATAGGCGATCTGGTTCTTGATCACCGTATGATTATACTCATGAACCAGATCTGCGATTTCTTCAAATTCCAGTTTATCATCTCGAAGCGATGCCCATTTTTCAGCCGAATAAGCAAATTCCGGACTGCCCGCCATTGCAGGTACGCACCACATCGATGCACTTACCGCTGCCGTCAGACAGGCGGCGGCGATTCGATTGATTTTCAAATTGCTTCCTCCTTTAAAT
>CAYRAY010000146.1:0-1677 GCA_964422405.1 uncultured Clostridia bacterium
ATCATGGAGTTAGTAGAGCGTACTGGTGTCCATTCTGGTGACTCTGTATCGGTATATCCGACATTCTCTATCTCCAACAAAGTAAAGGGAATCATTCTTCAGTATGCAAAGAAACTGGGTCTTGGCATTGGCATTGTCGGCCTGTTCAATATTCAGTTTATTGTAGATAAAGAAGATAATGTATATATTATTGAAGTAAATCCGCGTTCTTCCAGAACAGTTCCGTTCCTTTCTAAGGCAACAGGATTCTCTCTTGCAGATATTGCGACAGAAGTCATTCTTGGAAAGTCTCTCAAGGAACTTGGAATCTTCGATATTTATCCGGAAGAGAAAGATCGCTGGTATGTAAAAGCACCGGTATTCTCCTTCAATAAGATCCGCGGACTGGATGCATATCTGTCTCCGGAGATGAAGTCCACTGGTGAGGCGATCGGTTATGACCGTACATTAAATCGTGCGCTTTATAAAGCACTGCAGGCATCTGGTATGCGCTTACAGAACTATGGTACAGTTCTTGCAACAATCGCAGATAAAGATAAAGAAGAGGCACTTCCGCTTATCCGTCGTTTCTATCAGCTTGGTTTCAACATTGAAGCGACTCATGGTACAGCGAAGTTCCTGAAATCTCATGGCATTCGTACCCATGCGTTTGGAAAAATCAGCGAAGGCAGCAATGAGATTCCGAATGCACTTCGCCAGGGTTATATTTCTTACGTGATCAACACAAAGGATCCGGCAAGTTCTGGAAATGATGGTGTGGAAATTCGTAAGATTGCGACAGAGCATAATGTGGCAC
The DNA here is from genome assembly GCA_964422405.1 of uncultured Clostridia bacterium. Taxonomy (GTDB): domain Bacteria; phylum Bacillota; class Clostridia; order Christensenellales; family Borkfalkiaceae; genus Scatosoma. Next base: position 797 of record CAYRAY010000146.1, read on the forward strand.
TGTTTACAGCACTGGATACAGTACGAGTACTGTTGGATGTACTGGAAGAGACAACATTGACAATCTCCACGATTGATGCATAAGAAGAGAATGTTTCTTAATAAATAATAAAATTCTTTCGAAAAAACCTTGCAAAATCAAGGATTTCCGTCTAGAATAGGAGCGTAACTAAAGAGGGAGCAGTCATGCCCCCTCTTTTGCAGCGCAAAAATTTGTGTGCGGAGTGGTCCAATGTTTGGACGGTCCAAGAAGCCGGGCAGTTTGGCGCGGCGGCGGATAACCGCAGAGCTTTTTTCAAAAAGGAGATTTTAAAGAATGATCAGTGCTAATGGTGTAACACTTCGTGTGGGCAAAAAAGCATTATTTGAAGATGTAAACATTAAGTTTACAGAGGGTAACTGTTATGGACTTATTGGTGCCAACGGTGCCGGAAAATCTACATTTTTAAAAATCCTGTCCGGACAGTTGGAACCGACCAATGGTGATATTGTAATCACTCCGGGTCAGCGTCTTTCCTTCTTACAGCAGGATCACTTTAAGTATGATGAATTTTCCGTACTTGACACAGTTATCATGGGAAACAAGCGTCTTTACGAGATTATGAAAGAGAAAGATGCGATTTACATGAAAGAAGACTTTACTGACGAAGACGGTATCAAAGCCGCTGAGTTAGAAGGTGAATTCGCAACTATGAATGGTTGGGAAGCAGAATCTGACGCTGAGAACTTATTAAATGGTCTTGGTGTAGAGACTGAACATCACTATAAATTAGTAAAAGAGTTAACAGGTCCGCAGAAGGTCAAAGTTCTTCTTGCCCAGGCATTATTCGGAAATCCGGATATCCTGCTTCTGGACGAGCCGACAAACCATCTGGATCTGGA
>CAYRAY010000147.1:0-1673 GCA_964422405.1 uncultured Clostridia bacterium
TTTCTGGCACCCACGGATTTGTTTGTAATTTCACCATTCTTTACAACGAGCAGTGTCGGAATGGACATGATTCCAAACTGGGATGCGAGTTCAGGTTCTTCATCGATATTAACTTTAGCGACTTTGTACTGCGGATATTCTTCTGCAATCTGTTCTACGATCGGGCTGACCATACGGCACGGACCGCACCAGCTGGCCCAGAAATCGATGAGGACTGGTTTTTCACTGTTAAAAACTTCTTCCTGAAAATTATTTTTATGAATATTGAAAGCTGACATTATATTTCCTCCTTCATGTGAATTTCATTTCTCTTTACACGTATAGAATACTCATTTTTACAAAAAATATCTGTAACAAAATCACAGAAATCAAAAAACAGTACTTGCATATCATAGGAACGTATACTATAATATTGGTAAATAATAGGAACGATTACTAATATTAATAGGAGGAAGATATGACAATTACAAACGACATTCGATATATTGGAGTAAATGACCACCAGGTTGATCTTTTTGAGGGACAGTACGATGTGCCGAATGGTATGTCTTACAACTCTTATGTGATTCTTGATGAGAAGATTGCAGTTATGGATACGGTGGATATTCATTTTACACAGGAATGGCTGCAGAACTTAAAAGCAGTTCTCGGAGATAAAAAGCCGGATTATCTGGTTGTACAGCACATGGAGCCGGATCATTCTGCAAGCATTGCCGTCTTTTTGGAGGAATATCCGGAGGCAGTTGTGGTATCTTCCGCACCGGCATTTAAAATGATGAAAAACTTCTTCGGTACAGAGTATGAGGAAAGAAGAGTGGTTGTAGGAGAGGGAAGCACATTAAACCTTGGAACACATGTGCTTACATTCGTGACTGCACCGATGGTACACTGGCCGGAGGTTATCGTAACCTATGATTCTGTTGACAAAGTACTGTTTTCTGCGGATGGTTTTGGTAAATTCGGAGCACTCGATGTGGAAGATGAGGATTGGGCATGTGAGGCTCGCAGATATTATATTGGTATTGTCGGCAAATATGGCCCGCAGGTACAGGCACTTCTGAAGAAGGCCGCTGGTTTGGATATTCAGAAAATTTGCCCGCTTCATGGACCGATTCTCACAGAAAATCTTGGTTATTACATCAACCTCTATGATATCTGGTCTTCTTATCGTGTGGAGACAGAGGGTGTTGTTATCGCATATAGCTCTGTCTACGGAAATACAAAAGCAGCTGCAGAACTGTTAGCGGCTAAATTGGAAGAAAAGGGATGTCCGAAGGTTGCAGTGAATGATCTTGCCCGCTGTGATATGCATGAGGTAGTGGAGGATGCATTCCGCTACGGAAAACTGGTTCTTGCCAGTCCGACCTACAACGGAGATGTTTTCCCGTTTACAAAAGAGTTTATCAATCACTTGACGGAGAGAAATTACCAGAATCGTACGGTTGCATTTATCGAAAATGGTTCCTGGGCTCCGCAGGCAGCTAAGGTTATGAAGAAAATGCTGGAGAACAGTAAAAATCTGACATTTGCAGAGACGACGGTTAAGGTACTTTCTGCATTGAGCGAGGAAAGCAAGGCGCAGATTGAAGCATTGGCGGAGGAACTCTGTAAGTAGAAAACGGAGGTTATTGGGTGAGTGCATTATTTAAGATCAGCTATGGATTGTATGTGAT
>CAYRAY010000148.1:0-1633 GCA_964422405.1 uncultured Clostridia bacterium
GGACAGAAACCAAATATCCATCCCAGCTCTCCGGCGGTATGAAACAGCGAGCCGCTCTACTTCGGACATATCTTTTCTCTGAAAAGGTAGCACTCCTCGATGAACCATTTTCCGCGCTGGACATGATGACCAAAAGTGCCATTCATGAATGGTATCTCGATGTCATGGAAAAGATTAAGCTTTCCACGCTCCTCATTACCCATGATATTGACGAAGCCATTCTTCTTTCCGACCGCATATATCTTCTCACTGGAAAACCTGGCACACTGACAAAAGAATTGGTAATCAAAGAGACAAAACCTCGTCGAAAAGATTTTCATCTCTCAGAAGAATTTTTACAGTATAAACGTGAGATCATCGCACATTTAGAAAGATTCTCATAGCCGCACCACCGCACTGCATGTAATTTTATATGCAGTGCTTTTTTCTGGAAATGCAGAAAATATTTGACAATTAAAACAAATCGGAATATTATGATATCTGGACAAAATTAATCACATTTCAAGTCCAACGATAATAGAAAGAAGGAGGTTTTCAATCACAATGCGTAAAAATCTACAGAAAGTAGCGGGATCCCATTTTGGCAAACCAATCTGGCTCATCTCCATGATCAAACCTCCGAAGGATACCACACAGTAATCTTTTCCGTACATTGAAAACAAAATATATTATATGAAATACAAAGGAGAATTATTATGTGGTTTTGGTTATCACTGATTACATTAGTATGCTGGTCCGGTTCTGATTTATTTTCAAAGATTGGATGCCGCGATGCAGAAGACAAATACAGTCACTTAAAGATGGTTATGGCCGTTGGTGTCGTTATGGGACTTCATGCCATGTATGAAATTTTTGTCGGCGGAACAGAAATCTCTTTCGATATCATGCTGACTTATTTGCCGGTTTCCCTTTTATACATTTCCTCTATGGCAATGGGATATCTTGGACTTCGCTACATCGAACTTTCCATTTCTTCCCCAATCTGCAACTCCTCTGGTGCACTGGTTGCCATCATGACACTGTTCATGGTCGGCTTCTCTGAGTACTCTCCGTTAGCACTGGCTGCAGTTGCACTGGTTTGTATCGGCGCAATCGGTCTCGGTGTTGTCGATTATCTGGAAGACGATGAGCTCCGCGCAGAGCGTCAGAAAGACAGCAACTACAAATACTCCAAGAGCCTTATTGCTCTGGCACTTCCAGTTGCATACTGCATTCTGGACGCAGTCGGCACTTTTGCAGATAACCGTATTCTTGAAACATTAAACGAAGACAGCGCCAATGTGGCATATGAACTGACCTTCTTATTTGTCGGTATTCTTTGCTTCATTTATGTTGTTCTTGTGAAAAAAGATAAACTGGTTCCGAAAATGGAAGCTCCGAAATACATCGGTGCCATCTGTGAAACAGCCGGTCAGTTCGCTTACATTTATGCCATCGCTGACACTGCACACCTGGCAATGTCCGCACCGATCATCTCTTCTTACTGTGCAGCCTCCGTATTATGGAGCAGACTGTTCCTGAAAGAAAAACTGTCCGCAAAACATTATGCCATGATTGTGCTGGTTGTAGCCGGTATCGCCATTATGTGATTACTTGTCATGTAACCAATTTTTAATACCTATCTGGATGAAAC
>CAYRAY010000149.1:0-1612 GCA_964422405.1 uncultured Clostridia bacterium
GTGGTAAGGCATCTGGTAGTACATATTATAATACCTACTGTACAGAAGGAAAAATTCAAAAGAACGCGACGCCAACTCTATTTGCCATCAAAGATAATGAATCTGGAGAAATCCTTTCGGAGTCTTATCGTAATGCCAGCCATATGGACAGTGGTACCGGTGCTGGTTCGGAAGAGATTGGTGCAGAAGTAAAACTATACGCAAATAAATACTATACATTAGAAGGAATCCTTTCGTATTACTCTTACGAAGAGGAATCTAGTAAAACAAACCGAGGTCTCACACTCTGCGTACTTGATAAATCCGGATTAACTAGCGCTATTCCTCTCAACGCAAACATGATCTCCTGCTCCACGTTGCCAGATGCAAGTGCACTGAATCATGTCGGACCAACAGACCGGCGGTCAACCGGTACAATCAAAGCTTCCGGTAATAAAACAGAAGAGAGTGATGGAATTTCTTACTATTATAATGGTGCTTGCTTTTCAAATACCGGCTTCTATGTAACAACAGAACTTCCAATGACTGGATATCTGATGCTCATCGTTCCGGATGCTTTCGGCGAGAATGGCGATAATGATGTATTAAATGATGATAGAATCGTAATCCCATATGTGATCGTTGCTACAGAAGAGCCGATCCCGGAATACGGACAGGCTGCTTTCGGCGATCTGAACCTTGGTATGCCGGAATACAGAGATCTCCATTATATCGCCCAATATGAAGAACTACCAGAAGAAGAAGAGGGCGGTGGTGATGAAGGTGGCGGCGAAGGTGCAGAAGACGCAGAACCGCCGGAACCGATCATTATTACAGAAGAACGATACTCCGGATACGGATATTACACATCTGCAACCGATGCTCCACAATCAGGAAGCACAGAAGATTATGAAGAAAGAACGGAAAATAGAAAAGATATTTGGGATGCCGGAGATGTCGGAGATTCTGAAGCTATCACGAATGGCTGGTGGGAATATACAAACCGTGTATGGCCGAACCAGGTAGATGACTTAGAAAATAAATGCTGGCTCACAGATGCAAACGGTAACTGGGATCGAGATACAGAATTCCTTCGTAGTAAATCAGGCGAAAATTCCTTCGGTTTCGGATTCCGCGTATCAAGATCTCGCGGAGATAAGGGTACGACCCTTTCATCCGCAGCTCTGGAAGTGCAGATTTACGGCGTCAGCCCGGACACCGGTGATGACGGAATCCTGTTAAAAGAATATACAGATGGTGGAAATGATTACAAGACCTTAAGAACTGGAAGTATTGGCGTATATCAGTATTCTGATGTAAAATATACCGGACTTGTTTCCTGCGCAGCAATTAATGGTATCGAAAACTTCCCTCGTATCCGTGTTGTTGCGAAGATCAGCAGAGATATCCACGGCGAATCCGGAATCTGTTTAACAAGCAGCGTTTACAAAGAACCAGCGGAAAACTCTTGGGAAGAAGATCATGATACTGTTGATCGTACGTTTGAAGCAGTTATGGATGATATGAGGATCGTCGAGGTTGAACTCAAAGATTCTGAGGGTATCGTTGTATATAATGCAAACCGCAAAAAAAAAGACAAAATTAACGTTGAGGTTGACGGAAATTAAGAACC
>CAYRAY010000150.1:0-1600 GCA_964422405.1 uncultured Clostridia bacterium
ACGGGGTCAATTTGCCGAGTTCCTTAACAACCCTTCTCCCGTTGGCCTTAGAATCTTCTTCCTACCTACCTGTGTCGGTTTGCGGTACGGGCACCGCAGAAATACACACAGCTTTTCTCGCCATCTTCCATCCCGGACTTCGGTACTAATTTCCCTCGATCGCTACCGGAACCAACACCCGGCTCCGAGACTTCAAATGTGTCCCTGTGCTTAACTCTTTTGGTGGTGACGGAATCTCTACCGTCTGTGCATCGGCTACGCCGTTAGGCCTCACCTTAGCTCCCGACTAACCTGGAGCGGACGAACCTTCCTCCAGAAACCTGAGGCTTTCGGCCATGCAGATTCTCACTGCATTCGCGCTACTCATTCCGGCATTCTCACTTCTATACACTCCACAGCCGCTTACGCTACTGTTTCTCCGCGTATACAACGCTCCCCTACCCAATGTATTACTACATTGCCTAAGCTTCGGTGTTAGGTTTTAGCCCCGTTAAATTTTCCGCGCAAAGACGCTCGACCAGTGAGCTATTACGCACTCTTTGAATGAGTGGCTGCTTCTGAGCCAACATCCTGGTTGTCTGCGTATCTTCACATCGTTTTCCACTTAACCTAACTTTGGGACCTTAGCTGTAGATCTGGGCTGTTTCCCTCTTGACAATGACAATTATCTGACACTGTCTGACTCCCAAGCATCAATACTCTGGCATTCTGAGTTTGATAAGCTTCGCTAACCTCTCGGCCGCTAGGCTATTCAGTGCTTTACCTCCAGGTATCTAACTTGAGGCTAGTCCTAAAACTATTTCGGGGAGAACCAGCTATCTCCGGGTTCGATTGGAATTTCTCCGCTATCCACAGTTCATCCGCCGCCTTTTCAACGGAGGTCGGTTCGGTCCTCCATGGAATTTTACTTCCACTTCAACCTGACCATGGATAGGTCACCCGGTTTCGGGCCCATTATATGCAACTTAACGCCCTATTCAAACTCGCTTTCGCTGCGGCTCCAGTCCTGAAGACCTTAACCTTGCTGCATATAATCGCTCGCCGGACCGTTCTACAAAAAGTACCCTATCACACATTGACGTGCTCTAGGTGCTTGTAGGCACAGGGTTTCAGGTTCTCTTTCACTCCCCTCCCGGGGTGCTTTTCACCTTTCCTTCACAGTACTATACGCTATCGGTCACTGGGTAGTATTTAGGGTTGGAGGGTGGTCCCCCCGTATTCCGACCAGGTTTCACGTGTCTGGCCGTACTCTGGATCCTGCGCAGCTCTCTCCGTTTTCACCTACGTGGTTCTCACACTCTCTGACCGGCCTTCCCATGCCGTTCGGTTAACAGATTAAGTCCTAAAAGCAGTCCGTACCCCGAAGGTATTTCTACCCTCGGTTTGCCCTCTTCCGCGTTCGCTCGCCACTACTTACGGAATCTCGTTTGATGTCTCTTCCTCGCCCTACTTAGATGTTTCAGTTCAGGCGGTTCCCTCACTGCACCTATTTTGAAGTTCAGTACAGTGTACTCAAGTATGAACCTGAGTGAGTTTCCTCATTCAGAAATCTCCGGATCAATGCTTATTTGCAGCTCCCCGAAGCTTATCGCAGCTTATC
>CAYRAY010000151.1:0-1559 GCA_964422405.1 uncultured Clostridia bacterium
CTGGACATGTAACCAATTTTTAAAACCTATCTGGATGAAACAAAAAGCCTTCGGCACATCCTCACATTTGCAGAATATTCTTTTCTGCAGATGCGAGAATCGTCGAAGGCTTTCTCTATTTATATTTTTTGACTTTATATCCTCTGAAATCGTCCGCCGATTCCCAGATCCATCCCCAACATGCCTCCATTCGTTCCGAATAGTACATCATAATTCTGCGTTTTTGCGCAACGATTTCGACATTTGAGGATGACGCTCCGAGAACCAGCTCATCATTTATTCCTCTGTTCCAAGATAAAATTTCAGTGTATGATCCAGCTTCTGATATTCTTTCTCTGTCTCCTCATCCAGATCAATCTCAACTGCTTTCAGACACTCATAGATACCTTTCAGTTTGCCGATCAATGTCAGCACTTCTGTCGGCTCCATCTCAAGGTCAGCCAGTCTTCCCTGACACTCATCAAGAACTGTATAAAACTGGTCCATCAAAGTCAGACAGATATAAGTCTTTTCAATGTTTAATTCTGCATACGCAAGAAGCGGCTCTTCCACCTCTTCAATACGAATAGCAAGACTTCCAGCACCGCCGTTGGACTCTACAAAAGCATCGTCACGGTGAACATAGAAAAACGGGCCATCGCCGCTGACATCCATCATACCATCCAACATATTTGCTGCGACACCGATATGACGTGCCACAAGAAGTTTCATTGCGTCATATGCTTGCTCATGCTTGTCAAACTCCGCATGACCTAAATTTGTTCCATTCTGAATATACATTACATAATTCATGTTAAAAATCCTCCTGCTGTTTCCCAACATTCTTTCTTTTCATTATGTTCTTTATTCTATCACAGCTCCATATAGGATTCAAACCGTTTTCACAATCCCTAGTCTGATCTTCCCCTAATTTTTCAAATTTTGGTTGACATAAAAAGATCAGTCGACGAGCGACTGACCTTTTTTCCTTCTATTTCATTACAAAAGCGGTTCAAAATCCGATGCCGGGTGTTTACAGATCGGACAAATCAGATCCTGCGGCAATTCATCACTCTCATACACCCATCCGCAGATTCTGCAGATAAATCCCTTCTGTTTTGGCGTTTCCGCTTTCTTTTTCGGTTTTACATGTTCTTGATAATACGCATATGTCATGCTTTCTTTTTCATCCAGAACAACTTCCTCTGTTACAGTGCAAAGAAACATTCCATGCGTATCCATATCTCTATATTCTTCAACTTTTAAAGATATACATGCATTTGTATACTGTGTGAGCACGGCCAGACCGTTTACAGAACGTTTTTTCACCCCATCTGCGAACTTATCCTGATCTCGACCACTCTGGAATCCAAACTGCTGAAAAACAGAAAATGGAGTATCCACAGAAAGACAATTGATATTCATGATTCCCGTCTGCTTAACCACATCGTGGGAATACGTCGCCTTATTGATTCCAACAATCAGGCGTACCGGATTGTCTGTTATCTGCAGAATCGCATTGCCAATCATTCCATTATCTTTTGTACCATCGTTTGATGTAATCACATACAATCCATAGC
>CAYRAY010000152.1:0-1548 GCA_964422405.1 uncultured Clostridia bacterium
CCTCTAACACGTCCTCTAACGTGACGATGCCCACTAAGCCGCCGTATTCGTCCGAAACCGCCGCCATGTGGATTTTCTGTTTTTGAAGCTGTTTTAACAGGGTGGAAATGCGGGTGTATTCCGACGTGAACACAACGTCTTGCACCACGTGGGAAATGTTCTTTTCGCCGCGTAAGTAGGCAAGGAAGAAGTCGCGCTCGTGTACCAAACCGATGACGTTGTCAATCGTGTCTTTATACACGGGCAAACGGGAATAGCCGCAACTTTCAAATACTTGACGAATTTCGTCCATCGTCGAATTTTCGTCGACGGCGAAAACGTCTACTCTGGGAACGAGGATATCCTCCACTTTCAAATCGTCAAATTCCAAAGCGGAACGGACAAGTTCGGATTCGTCCTCTTTCAGCGTGCCGCGCTCCTCTGCTTCGTCCACCAAAGACATCAGCTCTTCGTCGGTCACCGTTTCGTCCTTTTTGAGCTTGAAAATTTTGGTCAAAAGGAGCTTGTAACCATCGAACACTTTGCAGATCGGCCAAAGTATCCAGTAGAATACTTGCATGAGGGGGTAGAAGAAGAAGCACATCCTTTCGGGATAGACGCTGGAAAGGTACTTCGGGGTTATTTCGCCAAAGAGCAACACCAAAACCGTCAATGCGGCGGTGGATACGATGTCGGAATACGCCGCACCCGATAAGAGTTCCGCAAACAAAACCGTGCCGAGCGCGGATGCGGACAAGTTGACGATGTTGTTGCCGACCAAAATCGCCGTGACGAGCTTATCGTAATGGGTATCCGCATATTTCAAAACGGATTTTGCGTTCTTTTTGCCTGCGGATACGTACGAGCGAAGCTTGATTTTGTTCACACAGGAAAATGCGGTTTCCGTACCCGAAAAGAAGGCGGAAAGAAGTACCAAAATGATGATGGCGACGGTAAGACCCGCAACTTTTTGCGTATCAACTGCGGTCGCCAACAGACTTAGACATGGGTCCATAATTGTTGTTGAATATCCTCCGATGAGTAAAATAATTTGTTTCGTGAAAAGGTTGGCGCGGTGGGTTTATTCGGCGAATCGGTGCGGGCGTTGCCCCTGTGGATTGCCCTTGGCTTTTGCCCTGCGGATTGCAACAAGCGGACTTTTCGGCAATGTTCGCTTTGGCGATACGGGGCAAGGAAGTCGGGGCGGAAAACCGTGGAGAAGTTCCGTAGCGATTGCGGCGCGAAAAAAGCGCGCGTATACTCTCACAAAATACATTATAATACTTTTTTGTCGGGTTTGTCAACATTACAAGGCGGCAAAACGCATTTTTTTGCAAAAGCGTTGCCGATTTTACGAAATTTTCACGCAAATTCCGTTTGGGGCGCAAGCGAAATGCGGCGGCTTGGGTCGAAAATACGCGAAAAATAGTTGACAGCCTTGGGCAGGAAGTGTTATACTTTATTTTGTATTCTAATTTGTATTGCCATGGATTTTTCCGTGGCAAGGAGGCTTTTTTATGAGTAACAAACCACGCATTGAAACGATTTGCGTTCAGGGCGGTTACACCC
>CAYRAY010000153.1:0-1544 GCA_964422405.1 uncultured Clostridia bacterium
AATACAAGCCAACCGGAGACCAACCACAGGCCATTGAAAAGTTAGTTCAAGGCTTTCGCGAAGGCAACCAATGTCAGACTTTACTAGGGGTGACGGGTTCCGGTAAGACTTTTACCATGGCAAACGTTATCGAACAGTTAAATAAACCAACACTCATAATAGCTCACAACAAGACCCTTGCAGCTCAGTTGTATGGTGAGTTTAAAGAATTCTTCCCTGATAACGCAGTGGAGTATTTTGTATCCTATTATGATTACTACCAGCCGGAGGCATATGTTCCTTCGTCCGATACTTATATTGCAAAGGATTCTGCCATTAATGATGAGATTGATAAATTGCGACATTCTGCAACAGCGGCACTTTCGGAGCGACGGGATGTTATTATCGTAGCCAGTGTGTCCTGTATTTACGGACTTGGTTCACCGATTGATTATCAGGAGATGGTGATTTCGCTTCGTCCGGGCATGATAAGGGACAGAGATGAAGTGATTCGAAAACTGATTGAGATTCAGTATGACCGAAATGAGATGGATTTTAAGCGCGGTACGTTCCGGGCGCGTGGAGATGTATTGGAGATATTTACGGCTGCGTCAGAACAATATGCAATTCGGGTGGAATTCTTCGGTGATGAGGTGGACAGAATTACAGAGATAGATGTGCTAACGGGAGAGATTAAGAGTGCCCTTGACCATGTGGCAATTTTTCCGGCTTCTCATTATGTAGTTTCACCGGAAAGTCTGAATCGGGCAACTCACGCCATTGAGGAAGAGTTGGAAGAACGGGTACGTTATTTTAAGAGTGAAGATAAATTGTTGGAAGCACAGCGTATTGAGGAGAGGACAAATTTTGATATTGAAATGATGCGGGAAACAGGATTCTGTTCCGGAATTGAAAATTATTCCAGACATCTGACCGGATTAAAGGCGGGACAGCCACCGCACACGCTGATTGATTATTTCCCGGATGATTTTCTGATTATGATTGATGAGTCCCATATGACGATTCCGCAGCTTGGGGCGATGTATTCCGGCGACCAGTCGAGAAAGTCTACGTTGGTGGATTATGGATTTCGTCTGCCGTCAGCGAAGGATAACCGTCCGCTGAATTTCAGCGAGTTTGAAAGCAAGGTAAATCAGATGCTTTTCGTATCTGCGACTCCGGGGAAATATGAGGAGCAGAATGAACTGCTTCGGGCGGAGCAGATTATCCGTCCGACGGGACTTTTGGACCCGGTGGTTGAGGTGCGACCGATTGAGGGGCAGATTGATGATTTGATTGGAGAGGTGCGTAAGGAGATTGCGAATAAGAATAAGGTACTGATTACAACCCTTACCAAACGCATGGCGGAGGACTTGACGGACTATATGCGGGAACTTGGCATACGGGTGAAGTATCTGCACTCGGATATTGATACGTTGGAGCGAACGGAAATTATTCGGGATATGCGTTTGGATGTATTTGATGTACTGGTTGGTATCAACCTTTTGCGAGAGGGATTGGATATTCCGGAGATTACGCTGATTGCGATTTTGGATGCGGATAAG
>CAYRAY010000154.1:0-1532 GCA_964422405.1 uncultured Clostridia bacterium
TACAATCTGATACATTCTTTGATACAGCAAAACAAAATAACAAAAATCAAATATGGAAGTGCATGGCTCGTCAATCTTGACGAGCTTTTTGCATTCTTTAACGGAGAATCAAAATGAAGCGTTTTATTACTTCTGGAGAATTATGCCGATTGTTTCAAGAGCAAGACGAAAAGACGATTTTAAGACGTCCGAATTGCCGCAAGTTCTGTCTGGATAACGATATCTATATGGAAATTCACGAAAAGGCTTGGCTGATAGATTTTCAGGCTTTTATGGAGAAAGTGAATCTTGGGCAGTTAGACCGCCATTACGAGCTTCCTAAAATGCGAAACATAAAGCAATGCGTTGACCTTTGGAATAAAAAGCACAAGAGAAAAAGACAAATTATAGATAAGCATACCGTTGAACGGTGTATGAAAGAAGATTCCGTCTTTGCTTATCATCACGGAAAACGATGGGTTATCAATTACGATCAGCTGGAAATCGAGATAGAAAAATTCTTCAAAGAAACAAATTACAAGCTTGTCCGACGAAAACGCCGCTGAAATTGGTATTAAAATTGGTATTACAAAAATGAAGCGGCAAAATCAATATATTGTGTTTGAAAAAGAAAAAGACCACAATATATTGTGGTCTTGTGGCGTCCCCACAGGGAATCGAACCCCGAACTAGCCCTTAGGAGGGGCTTATTATATCCGTTTAACTATGGAGACGAATGGTGCCGGTGATAAAAAATATGAACGTGGGGAAATTAGCGTAAACTAACGAGAAACGGATAAAATCCCATAACAAGCAAAAACAAAATTTTCGACTAAAGGAAAGCATAAAATTCTCAAATAAAAGAAAAATAGCGCCTCAAAGTAGACGTGAAAAATAAAAACTTCCTATTAAATAAGGAATAAAGATTCCACGCGATTGCCGTTTAAGCCTATAAATTTTACAATATTTACGGGTGTTTGTCAATCGAAAGTAAATATTTGCGCCCAAAAAGGCAAAAAAAGTGAAAAAATATTGAATAGTGCTTTTCAAATTCCAAAATATATGTTAAAATAATAAAAGAAATTCATTCTAACGTGAAATTACTTTTCACAGGAGGATTATTTATGAAGACTTATAAAGTTGTTCCCCATCAAGGCACGTTGGTCGTAAACAAAAAGGATTCCATTCAAGACAAAATCGTTGCGTATTTTGACGTTATCAATCAAGAATGCGTGGACGGTTGGGAATTTTTAACCCTTTCCCCCATCAGCGTTACCATAAAAGAAGGCGGCTTAAAGACTAAAAACGAAACTTATTACGCTTTTATCTTCGTAAAAGAAGTAGAAGATAACTAAACTTGTCTTTCACTTTTAACGCCTAAAAGGACGGTTTTTTACCGCCCGCATAATCGTTATTAACACGAACGACTGAAGTCGCGCTATTTTTGCGCGGCTTTTTTTCGTTAAAAAAGCCGCTATTCGGTTGCGCTAAATCCCCTATTTTTAAAAAACTATCGCTAAAAATCGTTTTTGTCTTTTATGAAAAAGCGTTTT
>CAYRAY010000155.1:0-1500 GCA_964422405.1 uncultured Clostridia bacterium
AAAATGCGAAATGCAGAAAGGAAAATGAACCCATGAAAAAGTACGTATCTTTATTTTTGACCCTTTGTATGCTGTTGACCATGATCCCGCTTGCGGCGATGATGGTCAGCGCCGAGGGGGAGAGCACGGCGACCGGTGCGATCACGCCGGACACCTCGTGGTGTGATGATCATAAGGAGGATAAGGATCTCTACATCTATGATGCAGCCGATCTGCTGGGCTTCTCCAAACTGTTGAGCACGCAGGTGCGCGCAAATAATGAGAACAGTGAGATTGCCAAAGTTGATGACAGTATGAAATTGTTTTTGGGCAAGACGGTTCACATTATGGCGGACATCGACCTCAATCCCGGTTGGACGTTGAACAAAAACGATCCTAAAGCGCCGACCAATGTATGGTTGAACCAGCCGTATCATTGCTTTACCGGTATGATCGACGGTCATGGACACACCATTTCCGGTATTTATTATGATGCCAAAGGCGGCAACCACAATGGTATCTTTGGTTCCTTGAAGGGAACTTCCGAGAATGTTGTTGGTGCAAAGAATCTTGCAATCGTTAATTCTTACATTGCAACCAATACCAATAACAGCGGTGGTCTTTTTGGTTCTATTCCAAATGACATTGGTGGTACGGTTGCGCTAATTGAAAATGTTTATTTAGATGTTTTGACTGTTTCGTATTATACAGCGGAAGAAGATAATCTCAATTATGGTGGCGTTATCGGCTTTATTTCGGTTGGGACTACTTTGACAATTCGTAATACGATCGTCAATAGCACGGTGAAACTCAATGATAAGTCGGAGTGGATTCGTCCTGTTGGCGGTATGATCGGTCGTCTTAATGGTACTGCAAAGATTGAGGATACGCTGTTTACCGGAATGGTATCCTCTGGCGGAAATCGAATCGGTGCTTTTGTTGGTCTTGTGGAAGGTAGAGGAAGCTTGACGATCAATCATTGCTTGGAAGCTGGTGATGTCGATCCGGCGCTTGGATGCGCAGATTATAACGGTCACGGTTCTATGCTCGGTATTTCTTGGAACGCGAATAACACGATCTCCAATAGTATTTATACCGATACCTATTGGTATCCGAGCGAAAAAAAGACCAAGGGTAGCAACCTTTATGGCGAAACAAATAGTACCAAGCTGAAAGTGAACGAGAATAATATCTACGTCCCTGATGATGAAGTCTATGGTTTGGGCATGGCAGAAAAGCTGACCACCGCCGGTATGACCAATTGGACCGTGACCACGACCGGTTGCCCCATGCCGCGCAGCATGGTTATCATGTTCCCGTGGCTGGTGGAAAAGGACGACGCCGCAAAGACGCCCGTCACCAAGCTGGCTGGCTATCAGGTATCCGATGCGACCGACGGCAAGATGAACCTGCGCTTGGTTGCAACGCTCAAATTCCCGGAGGGTAAGGGTCTTAACGATTACACCGCAGTGGGCTTCCGCGTGGTTGCAAACTACGGCAATGTGACCAAGTATACCAACA
>CAYRAY010000156.1:0-1486 GCA_964422405.1 uncultured Clostridia bacterium
CTCACAGCTCCTCTGGGCGGCTCATATGAACGGGCTGAAAGCGCAGGCGGAGGAAATCGTGGTGAGGGAGATCGTGTATCAATGATTTTTCTTGTCCATCCGCCCGAACATGGTATAATGGAGCAAAGGAGCGTGATACCATGAGTCCAATCGAAACGCCATTGAATATTCAGTTGGTTGAAAAACGCGAGATCCGGACGAGCCGCGGAATGCTTTCAAAGGGCTGGTATCGCGTGGACGGCCAACTTGTTATGGTCAAGGGAAACTCGATCACCGAGGCTGGAACCGCCGGATATGAACCTTATTCCGAGGTCATGGCATCCCTGATTGCGCAGGTACTGAATCTGCCTCATGTGGAATATGCCCTGATGCCCGCTAAACTTTTTCCGGATATCAAAACCTATTCCTGCGATGTTGTCAGTGTCTGCCCCAAATTCATAACTGACGATGAGCAACTCTACCACTTGCGGACATGGCCGATGCACATTTCCTTGCCAGTGGGCAGGCTGCCTCACCGGATGCGCTGTTCCAGTACGCTGTTGAACTGTACGGCAAACAGTGGCTCTGTCAGATGCTGACATTTGATGCCTTCATTGGAAACGAGGACCGCCACGAGAACAATTTTGACGTTATTGTTCGGAATGGTGGGAATTGCGCTCCGCAGATCTATGATAATGGCGGCAGTCTGCTTGCATGGGCAATGGATGAAGAACTGACCGACACCAAGCTTCGCGATCAGTTTGACAAGGCCAAACCTTTCCGCAGCCGCCATGCTCAGCAGATCAAGTTGGTGGACGAACCTGTTCTGCCTGTGCGCGATCGGGACGAATTGTATCAGGAGATCATTCAGGCAATCTCTCCGATTCTTGCCTTGCTGAGCGAAAAACGAGCATCTGCGATCTGCCAATACCTGAAATACCGCCTGCGCTACCTGAAAGCCGCTATGGGGTGATGAAATGGCCTATCTGAAATTGATGATGGATGAAAAGGAAATCGCTCATCTGAGCGAGGATGGGCAGTATCTCTGCGCCAATGAAGATGTTCTCCAGTATAACCTTCCCTTGAATCTCTTTATCGGAAACAGCCGCAAAGTGCCACTGGTTGATGTTGTTGTATGGGCCAAAAAGCGTATCTTCCCCCGAAACCGCATGGACTGCAAGGAGATTCTGGAGATGATGGGACTGCCCGACTACAATGCGTGGGAAATCGTCAAGCGCACCAATGCCTGCCTGATGGAGGACCCTTTCTGGCTGCGTTTCAGCGAAGACGAGACTTTTGAGGACACTACCCGCGGCAGGGCAAGAAGGATCATGGCCGAATATCAGAAGTCGGCTGATACCAACTAGTATCAATACTAGGGCCAAATCCACCGGCCCCTCACTTTAAGACGGCATTGCTGCCGTATATACTTGTTCTTCCCGAATGTCCAGCTTTTTCAGAGCAGAATCCCTTAATCGCTTTGTCTTTCCCTTAAAATGTGGCCAAT
>CAYRAY010000157.1:0-1485 GCA_964422405.1 uncultured Clostridia bacterium
GTGCGGTACCAGCTACCATGCTCATTGCGCTTTCCAAGCTGGTGCAGTTCAGGTCGGGCATCTTCGTTTTTGCAATTTCTTCTACCTGCGCTTTGGTAAGCTTACCAACCTTTACGGAGTTGGGTTTTGCGCTTGCCGTATCCAAACCAAGTGCTTTCTTGATGAGGACGGGTGCAGGGGGGGTCTTCAAAATGAACGTAAAGGAACGATCTTGATAAATCGTTACGACTACGGGGATGATGAGACCGGGTTTGTCTGCCGTTTTTGCGTTGAATTCCTTAGTAAAGCCGGGCAAGTTGATACCGAAGGGACCAAGGGTGGAACCTACGGGAGGGGCCGGAGTTGCTTTACCGGCAGGAAGTTGCAATTTTACGACTGCAGTAATCTTCTTAGCCATTGTTTTATTTCTCCTTAGTGGTTTTCGCAAGACGCCTTAGAAAAATTTGACGTCTCTCCCACGTTTTAACAATTGAAAGCCGCTTTTTCCGTCTGCGGTGGACGGGCGATACTCGCCATTCGCGTATTTCGCGGTTTCCGTTTTGCGCTTTGGGACGCAAACTTTTTAAGCGGAAACTTATTCTGCGTCCTCTTCCGATTTTTCTTCGGGAATGGGCGAGTCTACCTTTTTAATTTGGATAAATTCCACTTCTACATCCTGTTCTCTGCCGAACATGGTGGTGGAAATTTTCGCCTTTTGTGCTGTGGGATTGAGTTCTTTAATCGTACCCAAGAAGCCTTTCAAAGGACCGTCTTCTACCGATACGGTATCGCCGATTTCAAACACTTCGTCCGAAACGACCTCTTCCAAGCGCATTTTGCGGATTTCTTCCGCTTTCATGGGGATCGGTCTGCCTTGAGGTCCGCAGAAGCCCGTTACGCCGCGCGTGCTGGTGACGTAATACCAAATTTGGTTGGTGTAAATCATCTTGATAAAGACATAGCAAGGAAGCAGCTTTCTGTCCACAATCTTCTTTTTGCCGTTCTTTTCTTCGATGACTTGTTCCATGGGGATCTTCAAGTCCACGATATAATCGCCGAGGTTGTTGTTTTCAATCAACTTTTCCAGGCTGTCTTTAACCATTGCCTCATACCCGGAATAGGTATGCAGGATATACCACTTGGGTTCTTCATTCATCGGCATAATTTTCTCCTCCGATTACGACCCACTGATACCCGTGAGAAGGTTCAACAACTCCGTCAAGCCCAAATCCACAGCCGTAACGACGACGAGAAATGCCGCGACAATCACGAGCACGACGCCCGTCGTTTTTAACGCGGTGGGGAACTTCGGCCAAGTTACTCTTTTGAGTTCGGAAAAGGTTTCCTTAATCTTTGCGCCGACGCGACGAAACCAATTCGGTTTCTTATTCTTCGTTTTAGTTGCGTTTGCCATTCGTTACCTCGTATACGCAAAAGATTCTAATAAGCGTTGCTTATCAGAAATCCGATTTGCGCCAAAATGGATTATTTGGACTCTTTGTGTTC
>CAYRAY010000158.1:0-1481 GCA_964422405.1 uncultured Clostridia bacterium
TTTTTCCAATCGCTGCTATTCCTAACCCAAATAATAATCCTAAACCTGCCATAACATTTACCTACCTTTCAAAATTTTAAGTATTGTGTTTCATTTGTTATTTTTATTTAAATTTCTATTTTTGTTTCTTTGCTTAATTTTACCACTTCACCTGTCCTAATTAAAGGACTTCTTTATTATTTTCCAGTTCTCTATATACAATCGTATTATAATCCTTTTCATTCATAACGCTTACCGAACCTTTTCTTGATACAATTACCATCTTTTTATCATTACATTGAAATCTACTAATAACTTTATACATATTTTCACTCATAACTTATTCCTCCAAAACAAAGAGCTATTAGAATATTCTCTAATAGCTCTCCTATTTTTATTTTAAAATTTATTGTTGCTGTTAATTTCTCCTGTGTTTTATGATATTATGTTCTCATCAAATAACAAGGAGATTACTATGATATACCATTTTATTAATGATGTTTGTGATATACTTAATATTCCAATTCCGTCTGTATCTTTTAATACGTCAACGTTTTCATCTAATACAATGATGGCGCAATGTCATCCCGAAACTATGACGATTTATGTGAAAAAGATTGACACACCTAATCCCGATCAATTTTTTTGTATTGCTCATGAACTACGCCATATTTGGCAATTTATAAACGAAAAACATCTATATCTCAATTCGTACAAAACAGTTGATTCCTGTAGTTCTATTGAGGAATACAATTTTCAAATTGCAGAAATAGATGCTAATGCATTTGCAGGATTAATTATGATTGATTTTTTCCATTTACAACCATTGTTTGAAGATGTTCCTATCTCAGTAAAAAATAAGATTTATGAACGAATGGAATATTTAAAAACTACCCTGTGATTTCATGCACAAGCACTTCAATACGTTCTTCCATAACTTCATAACTGCAAATTTCATTGTTCTCAAATGCTGGCATTAAAGTATAATCATCGTATTCTTCAGTGTCAGCATTCCATTTGCCTCCTTGACAGAAACATAAGTCTCCGTTTTCTCTAATGCCATAATTGTCAATCTTCATCTGAGTTTTTACCAATTCAGTAATATAGTCACTCAATTTTCGTTTGTTGGGCAAATCATAATTTCCCATCCTTTTATCAACTCGTAAATTACTTCTCAGTTTGATAATTTTTTTAAAAACATTTCGTTTCATATCGCTCTCTCTCCTCGTTTCAAATGTGAATTTTATTGGCAAATTGGCATTCCGTTACAACTTGCCAAATCCACACATACAACTTCTACCAGTCCATTTGTTTCTGAAAGTTCACATAACATTTCCTTTAATAGTTCTTCCATATCATCTTCCAGATTAATACATCTTGTAATTGTAGCACCACCGCCATAATATCCAATAGCAATACAACCTTTTGGTTCATCAAACAAGTTTATAATTTTTATTCCAAACCATCCAGTCGGTTCTTCATCTTCTTCTAATGTATTATCA
>CAYRAY010000159.1:0-1479 GCA_964422405.1 uncultured Clostridia bacterium
GATATGGGTATGGTCCGACCTCTACCATATGTACATCATGATTCGCTTCAAGCAGAATACCATCAAGTCCCTGCAAGTTCGCTACAATTGTATCATCATATTCTCCAAGGTCCGTCGCAATCGCTATCTTTTTGCCATCACATTCTATCCGATACGCTGAAGGTTCATTCGCATCGTGCGAAATTGCAAACGGATACACCTGAATATTCTGAACCTTAAAAGGCTCTCCAACTTTAATTTCATGTAAAAGTCCATCCGGCAATCTGCCAAGCCCTTTATAATCCAAGATTCCCTTCACAGTTCCACAGGTTGCATATATCGGAACCTGATATTTTCTACAAAATACTCCTAACCCCTGAATATGGTCAACGTGTTCATGTGTAATTAAAATAGCAGTGATATCATTGCCTGTAAGTCCGAGTTTATCGAGTCCTTCTTCTATTTTCTTCTTACTGATTCCTGTGTCTATCAGAAGATGTGTATTGCTATTCCCGATATAGATACAATTACCACTGCTACCACTTGCAATACTGCAAAATCTCATCTCTTTGTCTACTCCTTTAGTGCCTTATCTATCTGCCTTGCTGTATCTTCAAAACTTCCACTATTGTCAATAATTCTGTCACAGCCTTCTTCATACGCTTCTTTTGAAAGTTGGGATGCCATCATATCCCGAATCTTCTCTGCTGAATATCCGCGGCTTTCTTCAAGTCGCCAAATGCGTGTCTGCTCATCCGCATAAATGTACCAGAGTTCATCGCAAATCTTCCCATAACCTTCTTCTATCAAAAGTGCCGCTTCTAGAACAAATAATCCGGTGCCTGCCTGACGTTCTTTCGCAAGCACGTCTTTAATCTGCTCTTTGACCGCCGGATGCATGATATCATTCAGCTGCATCAATTCATCCGTGTCAGAAAATACGATTGCACCCAATTGCTTTCTATTCAGCGTGCCATCTTCCTCCAAAACATTCCGACCAAAATGCTCGACTATCTTCTTATAGCACTCTGTCCCCGGATACTGCAGTTCCCACGCTACATGGTCTGCCTGACAGACAAATGCCTTATGTCTCTCTTCTAAATACGAGAGCACCCGGCTCTTGCCAGAACCAACGCCCCCTGTTAATCCTATAACCTTCATTATTTCGCCTCGTACCAATTGCTTCCGTCGTGTACATCTACATCGAGCGGAACCTTTAGTTCTGCTGCTTTTTTCATCTCTTCTGTCAGAATCTCTTTTACAAGTTCTACTTCTGACTCATGTGCCTCAATTAATAACTCATCGTGCACTTGTAATACGAGTTTCGACTTAAGTCCTCGCTCTTCTAATGCACGTGCAACTCCTAACATCGCTATCTTCATAATATCTGCTGCTGTTCCCTGAATCGGCGCATTCATCGCTACACGTTCACCGAACGAACGCTGCATAAAGTTCCCGGAAGACAACTCCGGAACCGGTCTTCTGCGTCCATATATTGTC
>CAYRAY010000160.1:0-1476 GCA_964422405.1 uncultured Clostridia bacterium
CTACAAGGACTACCTCAATCCGGAGAGCGTGACCGTGCGCAAGGGCTGCAAGCTGGAGCAGAGCCTTGCCGACGCAAAGCCCGGTGACAAGTTCCAGTTCGTCCGTACCGGCTTCTTTACCCCGGATTCCAAGAACCCCGGCGTGTACAACCGCATCGTGACTCTGCGCGACGGCTTCAAGCCCGCGAAGTAAAAAATCAAAGGAGAATGTTCATCTATGAATGCAAAAAAGAAAATGATCTGCAGGAACATCGTCATGGCAGTGGCGATCGCAGCAATGGGCCTGAGCCTGAGTCTGTATATCGCAGACACCGGTTCGGTGCCTGCTGCAAACAATGCGGCAGCCTACACTGATGGCACCTACACCGCAAGCGCACAGGGCTGCGTGAGTGAGGTCGGTGTGACCGTGACCATCATCGGCGGCAAGGTGACGGAAGTCGCTGTGGATGCTTCCAATGAGACTCCCGCTCTGGGCGGCGCTGCTGCCGAGACGCTGGCTGCGACCCTGACCGAGAAGGGCACCACCAGCGGTGTGGATGCTGTTTCTGGCAGCACCATGACCAGTGATGCGATCTTTGCAGCAATGGAAGACTGTCTGGCACAGGCAGCAGGTGGTGCCTCTGCTGGCTACACCGATGGCAGCTATACCGCAAGCGCACAGGGCTGCGTGAGCGAGGTCAGCGTGACTGTGACCATCAGCGGCGGCAAGGTGACGGAAGTTGCTGTAGATGCTTCCAATGAGACTCCTGCTCTGGGCGGCGCTGCTGCCGAGACGCTGGCTGCGACCCTGACCGAGAAGGGCACCACCAGCGGTGTGGATGCGATCTCTGGCAGCACCATGACCAGCGATGCGATCTTTGCAGCAATGGATGACTGTCTGGCACAGGCAGCACAGTAAACGCTGTCTGCGTATTCCAAGCGAGAAACGTAAAAGGATGCCGCTTTGCAGCGGCATCCTTTTTTGCGGCAGTTCTTGAAAATAAGGAGGGGGAAGATCTTATGCCCGAAAGCACGCTCCAACAAAAGACAGGGGCATTGCTCCAGAAACTTTATAAGAGGCTTGCAGCATGGCAGGATCGCCGTCAGGGCGGCGTGGCAGTGGAACAGCGGAAGTCGAGCCGCTTTTCTGCGCTGGGTGCAGAGGCGGTGCAAAGCTCGGATTACCGTGCCTTGCGCCGCATCTTCCGCAAGCAGGTACGGCTCACTGCACAGGACGTTCTGCTGGACGTAGGCTGCGGCGAGGGGCGGGTGCTGACCTATCTGGCCTCGCACGGCTGCAAGGCAAAGCTGGTGGGCATCGAGCTTGATCCGGAAGCCGCCGAGACTGCGCGCCAGCGCATGGCAGCCTGTTCCGGCGGGCAGAAGGGGGAGATCCGCTGCGGCAATATTCTGGACGAGGAAACGGCAGATCTGTTCCAGATGGTCACAGTGTACTACCTGTTCAACCCGTTCAACGGCAAGATCTTTTCCAAGTTC
>CAYRAY010000161.1:0-1464 GCA_964422405.1 uncultured Clostridia bacterium
CCTCCGGAAGCGCAGAAAAGGATGCCTATATTGCCGAGCTCCAGAAAACAGTTCAGCTGCTTTCAGATGAAGTTCGCAATATGGATGAGCTTCTTGCTTTGCTGCGCAAGAAGCAGTTTGGTCCTTCCAGTGAGCAGACAAAGCCAGCGGAAGAACAGCTTGGCCTGTTCAATGAGGCAGAACAGGAAAACAAACCGGCTCCAAAGGAACCCATTAAGAAAGATGCCCGTGGCTACCACATTCTGAACGCACTGGAGAAGTGGAAGCTGAGCAAGGACATCCAGATTGAGAATGTTGATTTCGACATTCCGCCTGACCAGAGAAATTGCTCTAACTGCGGAACACAGATGAAACTGCTCGGCAAAAACATGGTCCGTGAAGTCCCGGAATTCATCCCCGCAAAACTCAAACTCACGCGTTACTGGCAGTACACCTATTACTGTCCCTGCTGCAAGAAGGCTGGCAGGCTGGCAACGAAAGCGATCCCGGCCCCGAAGCCTTTGCTGAATCACAGCATGGCTTCCCCCTCTGTGGTCGCAGAAGTGATCTACCAGAAATATGTGAACCATGTTCCTCTGTACCGGCAGGAGCAGGATTGGAAAAGCCGGGACGTAGCATTCAGCCGCACGACCATGGCAAACTGGACGATCCGCTGCGCCGAGGACTGGCTGGCTCCGGTCTGGGAAGCCATGCGAAAAGAACTGCTGCAACGGGAAGTCCTGCACGCGGATGAAACCACAGTGCAGGTGCTGAAAGAAAAGGGCAAGGCGCCCACCACGAAATCCTATATGTGGCTGTACTGTACTGGCAATGACGGATTGCCGCCCATTGTTCTGTATGACTACAAGACCAGCCGCAGTGGAGATAACGCAAGGGCTTTTCTGGAAGGATTCCATGGTTATCTGCATACAGACGGATATGCCGGATACAACAAAGTTCCCAATGTTACACGTTGTGGATGCTGGGCTCATCTGCGAAGAAAGTTCGTGGAAGCCATGCCGCCGGAAAGCAGCAGCTCTACTCCTGCACAAATCGGCCGGGATTATTGCGACCGGCTCTTTGCAGCAGAAAAGGAAATACAAGACCTGCCGCCTGAACAGCGGCAGGAACAGCGCCTTGCAGTCGAACAACCGATGCTCAGGGCTTTTTGGTGCTGGCTGGATGAACTCAGCACGCAGCCTCTGGCCGGAAGTCTGAAAAAAGCAGTGGAATACGCGCAAGGTCAGCGGCCTTATATGGAAAACTATCTGAAAGATCCCCGCTGCGAGATCTCCAATAACCGTGCAGAGAACAAAATCCGACCCTTTACAGTCGGCAGAAAAAACTGGCTGTTCAGCGATACGCCTGCCGGTGCGAAAGCCAGTGCAGTGATCTACAGCATTGTGGAGACGGCGAAAGCAAACAACATCGCGCCAAGAGATTACATCCAGTTCCTTTTCGAGAATTTGCCGGATATGGAGATCC
>CAYRAY010000162.1:0-1463 GCA_964422405.1 uncultured Clostridia bacterium
AATGGTGTTATAACAAAGATAATCCTATTCCATATGATGTTGTAATTGTAGATGAGTTTTCAATGGTAGATATCTTCTTGTTCAGACATCTGTTAGAAGCTATTGATTTCAACAAAACAAAGTTATTACTTATCGGTGATGATGCACAGATACCTTCAGTTGGCGCAGGTAATGTTTTGTATGATTTACTTTGTTATGAAAATATTCCAACTATTACCCTTAATAAGATTTTTAGATATGGCAAAGGTGGTTTATCAACGGTAGCAACTGATACAAGAATGGGAACTGAATATTTGGACAAAACGAAAAGCGGTATGCAAGTGTTTGGAGAAGACAATTCATATATCTTTATGTCCATGACACAAGATAAGGTTGTTGATTATACAGTAAAACTTTATCAAAAAGTATTATCGCAAGGATATAAAATTGAAGATATTGCCGTTTTGTCTTGTTATAACGTGGGTGATTATGGAACTGTTGAATTAAATAAGAGACTTCAAAATGCAGTAAACCCTAACCCAGATTCAAGAATAACATTTGGAGATTCTGAATTTAGATTAAATGATATTGTAATGAATTTTACAAATGATTATAAGGCAATTCTATACAATGAAGAATATCTTGATGATAAGAATACAACATTCATCGCAAATGGAGAATCTGGAAGAGTTGTTAAGATACTACCTAATGCTATGGTAATTGATTATGATGGAACACTTATTTATTGTCCTAAAAGTTCAATGAAAAATATCAGATTGGCATACGCTATATCTACACATAAGAGTCAGGGTGGACAGTTTAAAGTGGTTATCCTTATAAGCCCTAAAGCACATACTTTTATGCTTAATTCCAACTTATTATATGTTGGCGAAAGTCGTGCAAAAGAAAAATGTTATCACTTAGGAGAAGTAAGAACTGTAAACAATGCACTTAAAAAGAAAGAAAATTTTGATAGAAAAACATTACTATTAGGATTTTTACAAGCAAGTTAGGAGGAAAATATTGAAGAAAGAGGATAAACAATTAGTTTTTGAACCATTATTAAAAGATTTTGAAACAGATATGTTTAAGGCATATTTCAATGATATGGTTGGAGAAATACCTGATTATATTTTTACAATGCCAAGTAGTACAAGTGGTAAGTATCACAATGCTACTCAATGTGAAAAATTTGGACAAATTTATCATGAGTATATGTTTGCAAGTATTCTTAATCATCGTCTCAGATTAAAAGGCAATAGAGAAAAATATAATACGCCAGAAATCAGAGATTGTATGAGATGTGTGCCCGTATTTCATGACGCTATCAAGTGTGGTTTAAATGGCTCAAAATATACAGTTCATGAACATCCAATGTTAGCTGCTGAATGGGTAAGAAATACAAAAGTAGAGAATGATGTTCCAAACGAATACAAAGAAATGATTGCAGGTATGTGTGAAGCTCATAGTGGAGAATGGACTAC
>CAYRAY010000163.1:0-1430 GCA_964422405.1 uncultured Clostridia bacterium
CCCCTGCATCTTCACCGTGCTGATGATGCTGTGGTAAGTAGCCGCCATTTTCGCCCCTTCGTCACTGCCGAAGTGGAGCATGGAGTTGCGCTGGGTTGTTAAATGTCGTATAGTACGCTCGGCGATGTTGTTGTCTATCGGCAGATTGCCGTCTTTTAAGAAGGCAAATATATTGTTCCAAAATTTATCAAGATAATTTAAGGCCGCACGTAAATAAGGTGTCGTTTCCGCAGGTTCTTTGCCTAACTCAATTTTAAGGTGTTGCCAAAGAGTAATCAGTTTTGACTGCGTTTCCAAATCCTGCCGTCTTTGCCCTCGCTC
The DNA here is from genome assembly GCA_964422405.1 of uncultured Clostridia bacterium. Lineage (GTDB taxonomy): Bacteria > Bacillota > Clostridia > Christensenellales > Borkfalkiaceae > Scatosoma. The sequence continues at coordinate 322 of CAYRAY010000163.1, forward strand.
CTCCGGGGTTATTCTTTCTTCATCATACTGCCGTTCCCGCTCGTAAAAGTAACCTAATATCTCTAAGAAAATGTCCGCATGTCTGTCACCGGCCTGTTCGCTTGCCTTGTTAAACTTTGCCTTAAGGTGAGCAAGGCACACTTGGTGGATGGTCTTGCTAAGATTTGGAGACTTTTCTACGGTCTTCAGTTCGTCACCTATAAATACGTATGCGTTGTAACCGTCTGACATGACACTCTTCAACTCTGCATCACCTATAAAGTTGGAGAATACGTCACGACCGCGAGAGCCATCTTCATAGAAGAAGATGACCGTACGCTCAGCCTTGTTTACAAGCACCCAAATATAACATTTCTTATAATGGTCATACTTGCGCACCTTGCACCATGTCTCATCGCAATTTACGATGGAATCCTTTTCCAAAGCCACTTCTTTCAGCACCGGCACCAACTCATCAAGATACTTCTTGCCTTTCTTCAGCCAGTTATGCAATGTATTGGCCGACACCGTCATGCCCATATCGGTAAGCCATTGGTGAAGAAGACCAAACGTGACATTCTTCACATACACCTCATAGGCTATAGCCTGTAAAAATTCCGGAGTAGCCTTTGCGCCTTCAAACTTCGTCACATTTTCGGGATTTCCGGCAATCGGGAAATAGCCCCATTTCGGTTTCTTGCCTTTCTCCACATATTGGACCATTTCAAAACGCTCCTCCACGATGTTCATCTCCAAATGGAAGACCGGCACCATCCGACGGTTTATTATACGCCCCGATACCTTGCTCAGATCCGACTTATACTCTTTGGCGACACCTTGCACGCCCATGGTCTTGTATGTCTCAGGGCGATTGGATAAATCACGTTCCTTCTTTCGCACATGTGTCTCCTGTGAATTACTGTCAGGCGTGTCAATCGCCATGGAATTATCGGGTAAAGAAGAGAGTGTCCCGTCGAAATCGTCTTTGTCTTGACGACGATCGGATTTCTCATCATTCTTGGCTTTACCGTTCTTTTCACTATGCCTCTTATTACCGAATCGATTCTTGTCGGCATACTTCAGTTTGGCGGTCAAGTCGGCAATCTTGCGCTCCGCAGACTCGCGCCTTT
>CAYRAY010000164.1:0-1383 GCA_964422405.1 uncultured Clostridia bacterium
GATCTGCTTTTAACCGCTCACTTTTTACCTGCTCTGCGAGAGCCGTCTCAAGACCGTCACTGATTCGGTTCAATCCTTCTGCAAGATCTGCTTCCAGGCTGGAAAAATTGGAAACATCAACTTTATAACTGGTCTCACCGGCTGCAATTTTTTCGATAGCTTGGTGGATCTGATCGGTCTGGTTGGCATTTCGGTATAGATAATAGAACACAGCCAGATTTCCTACGATCCAGACGATCATGCCGAGGATAAAGAACATGGAGTACATAGCTCCGTTTTCTCGGTTCATCACATAAAAAGCACCGATTGTGATCATGAACACGTTATAACTTAAGTAAAGAACGTAGGAGATGGTCAGGCGATACTTGAATGTATTGTCTGAGAGTGCCAGTGTCAGATCATGAAGGAAACTGTTTTCCCACAATGTTTCCGCTTTATAACGGCGGACCAGACTAAAAAAGGTCAGGAGCGCACAGAAGTAAATGACGCCGAACGTAACCATTCGATTGCCGCGCTCCCAGTAGCTGGATTTGATGACCAGATGCAAAAGCTTTGAAAGCAGCGGGGAACCAATCGTGACACCAAGGTAGGTGACAAATAACATAAATATCAGGAAAAGATCGGTCTTTACCTTATCCAGAGGATATACGGAAATTCCGCGTGGGTTGTTGGTCTGATGACCGGATAAAAACAGTAGAATAAAAAAGGTCAGGATCGAACCTGCCAAACCAGCAATGGTCAGATAAATGCCATATACAAAGGTCTCTCTGGAATGATTATAGTTGTTGCACGCCTGATAATAGTCATCTTTTGCTGTGTAAGAAGTATCCAAACCAATGACCACATAATTTTTATTGCTGTTATATGGGTTATTATGGGACATGAGAGTCGGGATGCTCGGGAACGTGGAATCAAAATTTGTCCGAACAGCCAGATCATTGGAATCGCCCTCATAATACAGATATCTTCCCATAGCCATCATGTCGTCAATGGACATTTCTGGAGCATTGGTATGAACCTGGTAGATGGCATCGTTTTTGGAATAGAATGCCACGCGGAAATACAGGTTCGTAAAGTCGGACATGAGCCTGGAATGGATGGAATAATATGCGGAATATCGTTTCAATATCTCGTAGGTCAGGTTCGGGAGTGTTTCGTAGGACTGCTCTGGTCCGGTCAGTTCCTCGGAGGACTGATAACATCTCCATTGAACATACACGCGCGTGTTATCTTCTTCTGAAAGCTCCAGATCTTCGTATGGCCCCTGGAGGGCATAATCGCTTGCCTCATCCATGTAATAACCCAGTTCTTTTCCGTAAAGAATGATATCGTTTAATGTATAGCTTTTATCACCGCCGGGGCCGGTTGTTATCTCAAGGACGA
>CAYRAY010000165.1:0-1366 GCA_964422405.1 uncultured Clostridia bacterium
ACCAATCGCGGACGTTTTCCATCCAGTTATAATAGATTTTAGAGAAGCGTTCGGGTACGAAGTTGGTCTTGTTTTTCATCACCGCCTGAATGGCAGGTTTTGCAAGGGGTTCCATTTTAACGAACCATTGTTTGGAAACAATGGGTTCTACCGTGGAGTTGCAACGATAGCAATGCCCTACGTTGTGGGTGTGCGCTTCGATCTTGACCAAATAGCCCTGTTCCTTCAAATCGGCAACCATTCGCTTTCTGGCTTCGTATCTGTCCAAACCTTGGTATTTGCCTGCGAGTTCGTTCATCGAACCATCGTCGTTCATCACGCGAATCACGGGCAGGTCGTGGCGTTTGCCCACCTCGAAGTCGTTGGGGTCGTGCGCAGGCGTGATTTTTACGCAACCCGTACCGAAAGCAGGGTCTACGTATTCGTCTGCGACGACGGGAATTTCTCTGTCCGTCAAAGGCAATTTCAGCGTTTTGCCGACGAGGGATTTATACCGTTCGTCGTCGGGGTGTACGGCAACCGCCGTATCGCCGAGCATCGTTTCGGGACGGGTGGTAGCCACCACTACGTCCGTGCTGCCGTCCGTTGCGGGATAGCGCAAATGCCAGAAGTGACCGCCCTCTTCGGCGTATTCTACTTCTGCATCTGAAAGCGCGGTTTTACAGCAAGGGCACCAGTTGATGATGCGGTCGCCTTGATAAATCAAACCTTTTTCGTACAAGTTGACGAATACTTCGCGTACGGCGCGGGAGCATTTTTCGTCCATCGTGAAGGCTTGACGGGACCAGTCGCACGACGTACCCATTTTGCGTTGTTGTTGCATAATGCGGTTGCCGTACTGTTCTTTCCATTCCCAAGCGCGCTTCAAAAAGCCGTCTCTGCCGACGTCTGCCTTGGTAAGCCCTTCCGACTTCATCTTTTCTACGATTTTCACTTCCGTTGCAATGGAGGCGTGGTCGCAACCGGGCAACCACAACGCCGCATAGCCTTGCATACGCTTAAAGCGGATTAACGTATCCTGCATGGTAGCGTCCATGGCGTGCCCCATGTGCAACTGCCCCGTGATGTTGGGGGGCGGCATCATAATGGTAAACGGCACTTTGTTTTCGTCTACTTCTGCGCGAAATTTCCCCGATTTTTCCCATTCTTCGTAAATTCTGTCCTCAAAGTCTTTGGGATTGTACGTCTTTTGCATTTCCATATCGATAAAACCTCTCTTCGGTTCCTTATTTTTCCTAAATCGTCCAAACGCGAACGCCTGTTTTTCAGTTTCGCCCCGACAGGGCGCAACAGCCTATTTTAGCGTAGCTTATCTATTATAAACCCTTTTTTTGAAATTGTCAATTATAATTGCGCGTTCATATAA
>CAYRAY010000166.1:0-1323 GCA_964422405.1 uncultured Clostridia bacterium
CCAGGGTGCGGGCTGGAATTCGGCTCGCACCCTTTTTTGGATGAATGAAAGTTAGTCTTGGGTAACATTGGAGACTTTCCCTCCCCGGAGGGAAAGGGATGAACAACGCGTTTTGCGGCGCATTTTGATCGAGAAAAAAGGAGTGTGACGGATAATGGAACTGACCCCTTCGCACCTGCGGTATCTGCTGGCGATCTATGAGATCTCGCAGACGCATCTGGACATCAGCTCCCGCAGCATTGCGGAAAAGCTGGGTGTGACCAAGCCCTCGGTGGTGCGCATTATGAATCTGCTCATGGAGCGGGGAATGATCGTTAAGGAGCACTACGGCAAGATCTATCTGACGGACCGGGGCATCTGGGTCGCCAAAAAGGTCAAGCAGGAGATCGAGCTGGTGCTGCAGCATTTCCCGCCGGTAGAGGAAGAACTGACCGAGGAAGAACGCACGGCAGCAGCACTGGCAATGACCAGTGCTTTGCCGGAACGGGTGTTCACCGGTGCATACGAGCAGATGTGCCGGGACACGGCAGAAACGGAGGAGAGTCTGTGATCAACAAAAAACTATTATCCTTTGACCGGGCAGCGCTGCGCTATGTGGGGCTGAACGTGCTGTTCCAGTGGCTTTCGATGCTGTGCAGCGTGGTCTTTGTCAGTGTCATCGCCCACCTGCTGGGGGCGGTGTTTGCGGGCAGCCTGACCGGTGCAGCCCTTGCAAAGGGGGGATTGGTCTGCCTGTGTACCGTACCGCTGCGGTTCGCGTTCACCCTGTGTGCGTCGGATATGAGCGATAAGGCTTCCAAGGATGTCAAGCGCACCTTGCGCAGCGATATCTATGCAAAGCTCACCCGGCTGGGGGCGAGCTACAGCGAGACGGTCGCCACCAGCGAGGTGGTCATGCTGGCGAGCGAGGGCGTGGAGCAGATCGACACCTACTTTGCAAAGTATCTGCCTCAGCTCTTTTACAGTCTGCTGGCACCCGTTACCCTGTTCTGTCTGCTGGTGGGGGTACACGCACGCTCTGCGATCATCCTGCTGTGCTGCGTGCCGCTGATCCCCATGTCCATTGTGGCAGTGCAGAGATTTGCCAAAAAGCTGCTGGCGAAGTACTGGGGCGAGTACACGACCCTTGGCGACAGCTTTCTGGAGAATATTCAGGGCTTGACGACCCTTAAGATCTATCAGGCAGATGGCTGGAAGCATGAGCAGATGAACGTACAGGCGGAACGGTTCCGCAAGATCACGATGAAGGTACTGACCATGCAGCTCAACTCGGTCACATTGATGGATCTGATGGCGTATGGCGGCGCGGGTCTGGGCATCATC
>CAYRAY010000167.1:0-1304 GCA_964422405.1 uncultured Clostridia bacterium
CATCACAGCTTTCTATCATATCCTCTACAGTCTTTTCTAATACGCGATATAATTCTTCATTCTTTGTATAATCATAAACAAGAGATGCCCCTCGCATCATCTTGCCCCAAAATTCTCCCTTCCAGCCTTTATCCTTGCTGTCAGAATGTATGCGAAACTGCTCTACAAACCTTCTCCATTGTACCGCATCCGTCAGATGGAAACCTTCCACGAAATGAAATGCTTCATCGGTAACTCCCGTTATTGTCCAATTCATAAGTGCCTTCCTCCTCTTATATCGCTTATATCTATCTAATCAGTCAAATCTGTTATATTCTAATTCATGTTTTATATAGATGGGCTGCTTATCACAGCCCATCTGATTAATAAATTACTAATACTGCATCACCTGCAGCAACATTCTCTGTGTATGTACTAACAGTTTGTGTTTTTTTAACACCTTGATAAATTGTCGTTACTTCTTTTGTAGCACCAAAATTTACCGTAATATCGTTTGCGTCTGTATCATTGTAGTTTACAATATACATCGCAGATTTTCCTGCATATTCACCGCGTATGTCTGTGAAACAACCGGTAAATGCACCATATGTTTTGTCACTTGAATCCACAGTTGCACCGTTATATGAAGGCTGAATATCGTTTTCAATTTTATCTGAGCTGAACCAACCATTTTTCATACTTACACTCTTCACTATATCAGTTGCAACCGATTTTGCATAGCCGCCTGTTGACATATATCCGTCGTTAGTTGTATTAAGAAGTATCTCATCAACTGCTGCCGCCTGCTTATTAACGCTTGTTGCCCATTCTCCAAATTTTGTCAGTTCTCCATTACTATCCAACAAACCGCTTGCACAAGAACCATCAGAATAATTGTTCAGGCTCGCCGGGTGTACCAGCGGGAAATACTCAAGAGCACTTGTTCCAAATGCTAAGTTAATATTAGCATTCCACTTAAACTGTGCTTCAGTAAAATTACCATTCGGTTCATATTCAAAACCTTCTCCGGCTTGCACGAAAGTTCTGAATGGAATTTTCCGACTGTTAGCTATAGCTTTTACCATTGCAAGGTTGGTAAAATAGTTCTGTGCATCCGTAACTCCAGATTGCCTCGGGTTCCCTGATTCGTCAGTTTCTTCATCCCAAAACGGATAGTATGTGAAGCTTAGAAAATCCAGTTTGTATGTGTCAACCAATGTACCTAAATATGAATAATAACCATATTTCATATAACATTTTGCATCACTGTTATAATTATCGTAAAAGAAATCCTCGCTTCCGCCAAACGCATTAGACCAACCTTT
>CAYRAY010000168.1:0-1302 GCA_964422405.1 uncultured Clostridia bacterium
ATATTCAATGATAAATAAACGAAAGTAACGGAGAAGAACAACGATGTGGAAGATGGGGGGATACCTGGCTGCAGGGGCAGCAGTGATCGCAGGGACAGCGGCAGCTTGTCTGAAACGTTCCAGATATGAGCGAGATCATTTTGTGACGGAAGAATTTGTAATCAGGACAGAAAAGATAAAAAAAGACCGGACACTGGTATTCCTTTCTGATATTCATGATAAAGAATTTGGCGTTCAGGGAAGTGCGCTGACAAAAGCTATTCATAAGATTCGTCCGGATGCAGTGCTGATCGGCGGAGATACGATGGTTGCGAAGAACGGAAAGGCAGATCTTGTGGTTACCAAACGCTTGATCTGCGGCCTTTCTGGTATTCCGATTTATTATGGGAACGGAAATCATGAGCAGAGGCTGAATCTGGATCGGGAGACGTATGGTTCTCTGTATGATGAATTTTTGGAGTTTTTACAGAAAGAGAATGTTCATTATCTGTCAGATGCAGGGGAATGGTTCGGTGATGACATCTGTATCAGCGGGGTTAATCTGGAAAAACGATATTATCGGGATTTGATTCCAGATCAGTTGGATACAGCATATCTGCAGGAGCATTTGGGAAAATCGGATTCGAAACGATATCAGATTTTGCTGGCACATTCTCCATTGTTTTTTAAAAGCTATGCGGCTTGGGGAGCAGATCTGACTTTGTGCGGACATTTTCATGGAGGAACGATTCGTCTTCCGATATTGGGCGGTGTGATGACTCCGCAGTTTCAGTTCTTTTTGCCGTGCTGTGCAGGTTTTTTTGAAAAGAAAGGACGGTATATGCTGGTCAGCCGGGGACTTGGAACACATTCAATCAATATTCGTTTGAATAACCGGCCGCAGCTTGTGGTCATACAGTTGAAAGCGAAAATAAATACATAAAGAAGATACAAAGGAAAAACAAATATATGAAAACATGGTTAAAAGAACATCGGTATAGTTATGCCGTCGGGTACATGCTGTTTTATCTGGCGGCGTTTTTTCTGTCGGAACAGGTTTTAGAACCGCGATATATTATTCGCTGTCCGCTGGATCATATGATTCCGTTTTGTGAAACATACATCATCTGGTATGGAATCTGGTATCCGCTTTTGGCAGCAGCATTATTGTTCACGATGATTACAGATAAGACGGATTTTCAGGATCTTTGCATGATCATGTTTGGCGGCATGACGCTGAGCATCGTATTATACTGGATTTTTCCGAATGGTCTGGAACTGCGCCCAGCTGAGATTCCGGATAATTTCTGCGGAGATTTAGTG
>CAYRAY010000169.1:0-1289 GCA_964422405.1 uncultured Clostridia bacterium
TTTAACAGATATAATTAAAAAATGAACCGAGGTAAATTATGTTTAAAAACAGTATGAAAGAAAAATTTAAACAACTAAAAGAATTTAATTGGCGATTATTTTTCGCATTATGTGTTTTGGCTCTCATTCCTGCAATTTACCAAACAATAAAAACGTTTATCATTTCAGCAAATAATCAGTCGGACGTTTTTGATATAATAGGTCAAATGGAGTGGTTTGATTTAATCAACGAAACGCTCCAATCATTTTTGATCGTTCCCCTTTATTCTATATTGAATAAAATATTAAAAACGGATAAAGACAATTTTTCAAAACACGCATTTAAGACGGGTTTAATTTCTTTTGCCGTATATACGCTTTTTTCAATCGGCGTACTTATTTACGGCATAATATTGATTAAGTCTATGAATACCGACGAAATCAATATAACCGTAGTAAATCGCTATTTACAACTTGAAACAGTAGCTTTTATGATTGGAATTATCGTAAGTTTTGTCAACGTTGTATTTGTCGTTGTCGGAAAATCTAAAAACGTTTATTTGTTTTTAATCGTGAACACCTTATTATCATTGATTTCCGATTTTATTTTGATTCCAAACTTCGGCGTTTACGGTATCGCGATATCGAATATTGTAGTTAATTCTCTTTTGGCTGTTTTTAGTTTCGGTTTACTGTATAAGCAAGGATACATAAAGTTTTGCAAATTCCATAGAAACGATATTTCCATTGTTAAATCGTGGTGCAAAATCGGTGTATTTTCGGGTGTACAGCAATTTATAGATAATTTAATTTATGCCGTAATGGTTTGTAAAATGGTCAATATGGTAGCGGAACAGGGAAACTATTGGATAGCAAATAATTTTATTTGGGGTTGGCTTTTAATACCTATAACCGCTTTATCTGAAATTATCAAACGAGATTGTAAAGACGGCTATGGCAATTTGAAACAATTTAATTATTATTTCGTCGCAAGTGCGGTAATCGTTTTATGGGCGATAACAATACCGTTGTGGACGCCGTTTTATCGATATGCAGAAAATTTGTCGAATGCGAATGAAATATTTTCAATTACAATAAAACTTGCGCCGTTTTACATTGCGTATGCTGGGTCGGTTATTATAGATAGTATATTTATAGGACTTGGAAAAACCATTTATAACGCAATAAATTCCTTAATTATAAATTTTGTTTATTACGGAATATTTTATATTCTGTATTTAACGAATACGCTAACGTTTACCTTAGACGTGATAATTTTAATGTTTGGTTTCGGAAACCTTGCGCATTGG
>CAYRAY010000170.1:0-1284 GCA_964422405.1 uncultured Clostridia bacterium
AGATAGATGTAGAGAAAAAATAACCACAAAAAACAGTTGTTCTGGATTTTTACATAATACAAAAATACATTCAAGAGAAGAATTATATGAATACCTTAATAGCGTGAATTGGGGTTAAAACGGGAAACTGAATTGTCGTCAGTGTACTTCCTAGTTAAGTTTAATAATCACATTGAGCCATTATATTTTATGCATTATAAAAACTCGTATTTTGAATCTCCGAGTTATCTTTGTAGCAGCGATATGGGTGAATGCGAGTTAGAAGAATATGTAAGAGAGATATATTATCCAGAATCATTTAAAGAGGCGTTGACATATGAGAAGACTATGAAAAGAGAAAATAAACATTATGAAATTGATTGTCCACAATGTCCACCATTCTTGCCAGAAGAAGTAGAGATCGTAGATATGATTTCTGAATCAGAATGTTTAGATTGGTTGTTGGAACATCAAGTTTTATAAGTAGACGAGGTGAAATATGAAACCAGAATGGCACATTTTATATGTAGACGATGAAAGTTATAAAAGAGATGTTAAAAACGCAAAGAAAAACGGGAAATATATTAAAGGCTTAATATCAAAAAATGATATTGGACATTTGCTGCAAGGTAAACATATTGGTTTGTTATTTTTAAATGATGAGTATGGAGAAGAAGGGTTTTTGGACATCGGATTAACTGATAACAAAACAAGATTTTCGGGTTCTAATAAACTCAATGAATTGATTATTACAGAAGACAATAGTGTAAAGCATGGTCATTGGAAACTATTAGATGAATGTTCTAATGCGGGTGTATATTGCTCTGTATGCGACAAAAAAGTATACAAAACTTACTATGCCAATCAGAAGATTAAATCAAAGTATTGCCCAAATTGCGGAAGTATTATGAATGAAAAGATTGAAAAACTTTAGTTTACGGAGGTGAAATATATGTTTAATCCATGTTATGAGCATTGTTATCTTAGATTTGGTAAACAGTATACATCAGATTGTGATGATAAATGTGAGTTTGCAAAAGTAGTAAAAGAGAAGAAAAAACTAGAAGAAGAGCGAAAATTGCTATTAGAGGAAATGGATAGACCAATAGACACTCTTGATGAATTGGCTACGCAGTTTTGTTGTTTAACAGAATGTAAAAATTGCCCAGTTCATATACACAATTTTGATAAAAGGACGGAATACGAAAAGACGTGTTTGCATGACCCTTGTGTAAGAAATTTATATAAATGGATCATTGAGCAGTCATGGATTTCGATGACATAGGAGTAAGCCGTTATGACAAG
>CAYRAY010000171.1:0-1275 GCA_964422405.1 uncultured Clostridia bacterium
TGCGCAGCAGATTGAAGGAGAGTGCGTAACATCAAACTTATCGAAACGCTGAATTTCCGCGGTTTCACGGATCTTTTATTTTAAAAAATTCCGATTTTTCTCTGAAAATTTTTCAAATTCAAATTCAAATTATTTTTAGTAGTAGTAGTAGACGTAGTAGTAATAGTAGGGGGTGGGGAAACTGTGGAAAAGTGCTTTTTAGCCTTGAAGCGTAAGGAAAATCATCTGTTTAAAAATTCCGTCGGCTTTGGGGAAAGCCTGAAGAAAATCTGTTGAAAAACGGTTGAAATCCTTTGATTTGTTGTTTAAAAGCTGTTTAAAAACAGATTTTATTTTCAACATTTTTTCTTATTAAGAGGTTATTTCCTTTATCAGTTCGTTTATTTCTATTTCAAAAGCCGAATTGTTCTTTATTTCGGTCTCTATTCTCTTATACGATGCCATCATAGTCGAATGGTCCTTTGAAAGCACCTTTGCTATCGCGGGATATGAAAGCTCAAGTACCTTTCTCATTATGTAAATACAAATATGTCTCGTCTGCGAAATATTGCTTGCTCTTTTGTCGCTGTATATGTCCTTTACCTCTATTCCGTATTTCGTCGCGACCTTTTTGATTATCATTTCGGGTGTGACGGTAACCTGTCCCGTAGCCGAAAGCAGGTCTGATATGCAGGAGGTTACGAGAGGAATCGTTATTTCCTCTCCGTTTAAGTAGCTGTACGCTATTATCTTTTTGATAGCGCCCTCTATCTGACGGATATTGTTGGTGAGCCTTTCGGCAAGGAAGGATAAAACATCGTTCGGAAACGTTCTTCCGAGAGTTTGAGCCTTATTTTGCATTATTGCTATACGAAGCTCAAAATCCGGAGGCTGAATGTCCGCCGTGAGTCCCCATTCAAATCTCGTACGGAGCCTTTCCTCAAGCTTCTGTATATCCTTTGCGGGACGGTCGGATGTGAGAATTATCTGCTTTCCGTGGTCGTAAAGGTCATTGAACGTATGGAAAAATTCCTCCTGAGTCGATTCCTTTCCCGCAATGAAATGTATATCGTCTATCAGAAGAACGTCGGCTTTACGGTATTTTTCCCTGAATTTTCCGGTAAGACCGCGGCTTATGCTGTCAATCATCTGATTGGTAAATTCCTCGCCCTTGACGTAGATTATTGTGCTGTCAGGAAAGTTTTTATGTATTTCATTGGTTATCGCATACAGAAGATGAGTCTTTCCGAGTCCGCTCGGACCGTAAATAAAAAGAGGATTGTAAGAGCGTGCCGG
>CAYRAY010000172.1:0-1273 GCA_964422405.1 uncultured Clostridia bacterium
AAATCAAGGCGATGATTACGGCGTTCGGTTGCGGTATTTTGGACGAATTTGACGAAAGCAAGCTCAGATACGACAGAATCATCTCCATGACCGATGCCGACGTTGACGGCGCGCATATCCGTATCCTTTTGTACACCTTCTTGTTCCGTTATATGCGGCCGCTCATCGAACATGGTCACGTCTATGCGGCAAAACCGCCCCTTTACAAGGCGACCTTTAAAGGACACGACGATTATTTGTATTCGGAAGAAGAAAAGGTGGAATACGCCTTGAACAACCCGAACAAGGTGGAGTATCAGCGTTATAAAGGGCTTGGGGAAATGAGTACCGACCAGCTTTGGAACACGACGATGAACCCTGCAACCCGTACCTTAATCCGCGTAACCATGCAAGACGCGGCGGAAGCGGATCAGATGTTCTCGATGCTCATGGGCGAAAACCCCGAATTGCGCAGAAAGTTTATTGAAGAGAACGCGTCGTTGGTGACCGACCTCGACGTATAATGCGGTTATAAGGAGAAAAAGAGAAAATGGCTAAAAAAGAAACCAGCCCCGAATTGACCGAGGAATTTAAGAAAACGCTTGCGATGACGAAAATGCTCGACATCGAAGTGGACGACGAATTGAAACGTTCGTTTATCGCCTATGCCATGGCGGTAAACAAATCCCGTGCAATCCCCGACGTGCGCGACGGCTTAAAACCCGTGCACAGACGTATTTTGTATTCGATGCACGAAATGGGTTTGTATAACGATAAAGCCACCAGAAAGTGCGCCCGTATCGTCGGTGACTGTATGGGTAAATATCACCCCCACGGCGACAGCTCCGTATACGATGCGTTGGTAAGATTGGCGCAAGACTTCACCATCAACTTCCCCTTGGTGTACGGCCACGGGAACTTTGGTTCGATCGACGGCGACAGTGCGGCAGCTATGCGTTATACCGAAGCAAAATTGACCAAGTTGGCGGCGGAAATGCTGCGTGATTTGGACAAGGAAACGGTAGACTTTATCCCCAACTTCGACGCGACGGAAGAAGAACCGACGGTGTTGCCTGCAAGATATCCCAACTTGCTTGTCAACGGCGCAGACGGTATCGCCGTAGGTATGGCAACCAACATTCCGCCCCACAACCTTGCAGAAGTTATCGACGGCACAATCGCCTTGATAGACAACCCCGACATCACCGTGGACGAATTGATGGAATATATCCCTGCCCCCGACTTCCCTACGGGCGGTATCATCATGGGCAGAAGCGGCATCAAAAAGGCATAC
>CAYRAY010000173.1:0-1266 GCA_964422405.1 uncultured Clostridia bacterium
TGCCGCTGGTGCAACAGGATCTGATGCTGGCGGTTCCGTACGCCGGAACCTATGAGGAGATTTTTAATTCAGATGCGGCAGAATACGGCGGCTCCGATATGCGCAACACCGCGCTCTTAAAAACAGAGCGCTATGCCTTTCGCTCCTATGAGCACGCGATCCGCGTAACGGCGCCACCCATGTCCGCGTTGATCCTGCGCTGTAAGAGAAAGGCGCCTGTGCGCAGAAAACGGACCAAGGCTTAAAAGAGTGGCAGGACTGCTCCTTGTTCTCACTTTGACAACTCGTTATACGAAACTGATAGAAATTGGAGGCTTGAATATGTTCAAGAAAAAAGAATGCGTTGCCATGCTATTGGCTGGCGGTCAGGGCAGTAGACTTTACGCGCTGACGCAAAAGACCGCTAAGCCGTCCGTCCCGTTTGGCGGTAAGTACCGGATCATCGACTTTACGCTCTCCAACTGCATCAACTCCGGGCTGGATACCGTTGGTGTGCTGACTCAATACCAGCCGTTGATCTTAAACGATTATATCGGAAACGGTCTGCCGTGGGATCTGGACCGCAATTTTGGCGGTGTCAAGATCCTGCCGCCCTACCAAGGGCAAAACGGAGCCGATTGGTATAAGGGCACGGCAAATGCGATCTGGCAGAACATGGAGTTTATCAACCGCTATCATGCCGAGTATGTGCTGATCCTTTCGGGCGACCACATCTATAAAATGGATTATGCCAAAATGCTGGAGCATCATAAGCGCACCTGTGCCGATTGTACGATCGCGGTCATTGACGTTCCCATCGAGGAGGCAAGCCGCTTTGGTATCATGAGCACGCATGAGGACGGGCAGATCTACCGCTTTAGCGAAAAGCCCAAGGTGCCGGATTCGACCAAGGCTTCTATGGGGATCTATATCTTTACCAAGGAAAAGCTTGAAAAATACCTGCGTGCCGACAGCGAGGATCCAAGCTCGGCAAACGATTTTGGCAAGAATGTGATCCCTGCGATGCTGGCGGCAGGCGAGCGCATGATGGCGTACCCGTTCAGCGGATATTGGAAGGATGTTGGAACCATTCAATCGCTGTGGGAGGCGAACATGGATCTTTTGGGCGAGCATCCGGCGCTGAATCTGCGTGACGAAGCGTGGCGTATTTACAGTCGGCACGAAGCGGCGCCGCCGCAGTATATCGGGGGAGCGGCAGAGGTCGTCAATTCCAGCGTGACCGCCGGCTGTGATATTGACGGTACGGTGCGCAACAGCGTGCTGGGA
>CAYRAY010000174.1:0-1256 GCA_964422405.1 uncultured Clostridia bacterium
CGTCATCCATTTCCTTTTCGCAGTCCTGAATGTGCTCGTCGATGTGAGCCTGCATTTCTGCGGAGAGGTTCAGCTCCTGCTGCACCTTTTCATCACGCTCGAACAGCTTGACGGCATACCAGCGCAGGAAACGCTCATCTACCTTGCCCTGGATGGATTCCTCAATGTGAGCCAGAGCGTGCTCCACGCTGCCGGTAAACACATGGGGCAGATCCATTGCCTTGCCGGATCTTGCAGCTGCGATCGCAGCCTTGGCTGCCACCTCAGTGCCTTCGTTCTTCAGTGCGCTGATCTCCACTGCCTCGCAGCCCAGCTCATGGCTCAGCTTCTTCAGGTCGATCTTATCGCCGTTCTTGCGCACGATGTCGATCATGTTGACCGCCATCACCACCGGGATTCCCAGCTCAATAAGCTGGGTGGTCAGGTAGAGGTTGCGCTCGATGTTGGTGCCATCGATGATGTTGAGGATGGCATCCGGCTTCTCCTTGACCAGATAAGTACGGGAGACCACTTCCTCCAGTGTGTAAGGAGACAGCGAGTAGATACCGGGCAGGTCCTGAATGACCACATCCTTATCGCTCTTCAGCTTGCCTTCCTTTTTTTCCACCGTAACGCCGGGCCAGTTGCCGACATACTGGTTGGAGCCGGTCAGCGCATTGAACAGGGTGGTCTTGCCACTGTTCGGGTTGCCGGCAAGTGCAATTTTAATGCTCATACAATGTCTTCCTCCCTTTGCGATCAGACGATCTCGATCATCTCAGCGTCTGCCTTGCGGACGGTCAGCTCATAATTGCGCACCGTCAGCTCCATGGGGTCTCCCAGCGGTGCCACCTTGCGGACATAGATGCTCACACCCTTGGTGATGCCCATATCCATAATGCGGCGCTTGACCGGGCCTTCGCCGTGCAGCTTTGCAACGGTGACGGTCTCGCCCACTTTGACGTCTTTCAGAGTATTCATAACAACAGTTTCCTCCTCTGTATGTCTATCTCCGGGAGCCGGGCTCAGGTTTTGTCCGGTTCTCACCTACAGCGCAAAGCGCTTTCAGCCAATCATAATGCGGTTTGCCATGGTCTTGTCCAGTGCGATCCGGCTTTCCTTGACCTGCACGATCAAGTTGCCTGCGATCTGGTTGACCACCGTGATCTCACTGTCCAGCACAAACCCCAGCTCAGCCAGATGCAACCGGACTTCGTCTTTTCCGGTGATCTTGCGGATGGTAACGGTCTCGCCTGCTTTCGCCATTGTCAAAGGCA
>CAYRAY010000175.1:0-1249 GCA_964422405.1 uncultured Clostridia bacterium
GGCGCAGCGGGGCTTGCCGCCTTTGCGCTGTGCCTGTGCTGGCAGCTGCCGCAGACCCTTTTTGTCCTTTTGACCGAGGGGGCGGCGCTGTATCTTGTGCCGGAGCTTGCCAGCGGATTGGGGCTTTGCTGTGTGGGCTGCATGGGCGGCATCTGTGCAGTGAAATGCTGGAAAGAAAAGCACGCAAAATGATCCGAAAAGCCTTGTGTAAATGCCCAAAAGCACTTCAGAAGAATTGATAAAATCGTACAAAAGCAAAAAAAGAGTAAAACGCGTTGTTAATTTTTTAGCAGAGACTTGAAAGTTTCTGCGTTTTGGTCTAAAATAGGGATACCGTGATTTATCCGATAAGGGTAGAATAATTAGGAGGTACTATTAACATGGCTGTTAGAGTTGCTATCAATGGTTTCGGTCGTATTGGTCGTCTGGCTTTCCGTCAGATGTTTGACGCTGAGGGTTACGAGGTTGTTGCAATCAACGACCTGACCAGCCCCAGCATGCTGGCTCACCTGCTGAAGTACGATACTGCTCAGGGTTCTTTCTGCGGCAAGATCGGCGAAGGCAAGCACACCGTTGAGTCCACCGAGGATTCCATCATCGTCGACGGCAAGGAGATCAAGATCTACGCTGTTAAGGACGCAAAGGATGCTCCCTGGGGCGAGCTGAACGTTGACGTCGTTCTGGAGTGCACCGGCTTCTACACCAGCAAGGAGAAGAGCATGGCTCACATCCAGGCTGGCGCTAAGAAGGTCGTCATCTCTGCACCCGCAGGCAACGACCTGAAGACCATCGTCTACTCTGTCAACGAGAAGACCCTGACCGCTGAGGATCAGGTCATCTCCGCTGCTTCCTGCACCACCAACTGCCTGGCTCCCATGGCTGATACCCTGAACAAGGCATTCCCCATCGTTTCCGGTATCATGACCACTGTCCACGCTTACACCGGCGACCAGATGATCCTGGACGGCCCCCAGCGCAAGGGCGACCTGCGCCGCTCCCGTGCCGGCGCTGTGAACATCGTTCCCAACTCCACCGGTGCTGCTAAGGCTATCGGCCTGGTCATCCCCGAGCTGAACGGCAAGCTGATCGGCTCCGCACAGCGCGTTCCTGTTCCCACCGGCTCCACCACTCTGCTGGTCGCAGTCGTCAAGGGCAAGGATGTCACCAAGGAAGCTATCAACGCTGCTATGAAGGCTGCTGCTTCTGAGTCCTTCGGCTACAACGAGGATCAGATCGTTTCTTCTGACGT
>CAYRAY010000176.1:0-1191 GCA_964422405.1 uncultured Clostridia bacterium
CCATATACTGGACCATCATTGGTGATAAAGCCACTTCTTATTCCTCTTTCTATCTTCCCTGTCACGCAACATGGGAAGGATACCAGTTCGGCACCCTCCCCCGCATAAAAGTTTTGTTCATTTTTTGAATCTTACAGATCCTGACATGCCGGGTCTGTCGGATCCCAGCTCTGATCTTTTGGAATCCAAACCTGATACGGCTTAAAGAACGGACTTGGAGTTGTCTCATCTTCATAAATCACAACTTCCGTTCCCAGTTTACAATTATCATATACCCACTTTGCATTTGCGCACGTCAAACGCACACATCCCATAGAACGGCTGACGCCAAGATTATTGTAACCGTTGTTAAATAACGTCATCTTGTCCGTTTTTTCATAGGTAATCGAATGGAACAAGAATCCTTCTCCAGCTTTGATTCTAGTCGCATACTGTGTCCAAGTATCATTTACCATCAGTCTCCAGCGATATTTTTCCGGAGTTGTAAAAGTACCAATCGGCGTATCATCTCCAACAGACGTAAGCATCGCTTTCACCGGAATCGTATAACCATTATCTCCGTCTTTCGCATACACAGTCATACAATTCAGTGTTTTATTGACTTTCAGCTGATAGCTGCTTTGCTGACCAATGATCGCATCGACATCCATGATCAGCGCACCGCTGTTATTGAAATAATATTTCAAACCATCAATATAATGCCAACCGGTCAATGCTCTTCCGTCTTGAAAATAATAACGGGCACGATCGTGATCTACCCAGCCGGTATAGCCGAAACCGCCCTGATAATACGTACTTCCATAATCTGAAATCCGAATATACTCACTGTGGTTTGAGAAGAATCTTCTTTCATATCCACCTGGTGCCGCAGATCCCTTCGGAACCAGACGAACCTCGATGCTTGTCAGCCAGTCACCTCTGTCTACCGTTCCCATCAGTTCTTCATTGCATGCCCAATCATGCTGTCCGGCATGTGCAGAAGTTCCGCGGTAATAAATATCATACAATTTTGCAGCTTCTCCGGTAATCGCCATCTGGATTGCTTCTACGTAAGTAGAATTCTCTGTACCGCCTGCTGCCAGTCCATCTCCCTTCCATGGAAGATATCCGCCGTTGTTCACATAAACGCCATAGGAAATGGCTCCGTCTACGTTATTCAAGAGAAAAGCCACATTGGTAAGCTGTCCATGC
>CAYRAY010000177.1:0-1159 GCA_964422405.1 uncultured Clostridia bacterium
GACAGACAGACAGACAGACAGACAGACAGACAGACAGACAGACAGCACTTGCTATACCCAGATAGCAGGCCTTTTTGTTTCACGCATATATGATGAAAACGGTGTGTTTTTACTGCCAGGTGGCGGAGTGCACCGTTTTTTGTATTGCAGACTATGACAGGACAGAAGAGGAGAAGGACATGACGCAACGATGGGTAAAATGGGGCATTCTACTGCTCGTGGCATCTTTTTTCCTGCCTGCGATGGCCGCATGCGAGAAGACGATGGCCCCCACCTATGTTTTGAGCGAGGATGAGACCTATTATATTTTGCAGGATATCGGGACCGGTGCGGCCGATATCGTGATCCCGGCTACGTATGGCGGGCTACCGGTCCGGGCGATCGGGGAAGAGGCATTTTCCGAAGCGCTGGATGCCGCGCGGGTGGGTCTTTGCAGTGTGGTGATCCCGGACAGCGTGACGGTCATCGGGAAGGGCGCCTTCCGCGATTGTACGAGCCTGACGGATGTGTCGCTTGGCCAGGGCGTGACGCGCATAGAGGACAGCACGTTCTTTTACTGCACATCGCTTGCGGGCATCACGCTCCCGGCCGGGGTCACCCAGATCGGGAATTTTGCGCTGGCCGGTTGCACCGGGCTGAAAAGCATCCAGATCCCGGATCGCGTAACGGATATAGGATATTGTGCGTTTTACCACTGCACCGCCCTGCAGGAGATCCAGATACCGGCGGGCGTGACATACATCGGCGAGGGCGCCTTTGATGGGTGCTATGCGTTGGAGGAGATCGTCTTTGCCGGCACGCAGGCACAGTGGGCGGCACTTATCAAAGGCACCACCGTCCCATCCGATTGCACCGTGACGTGTGCGGACGGTGTGTTCTCCTTGTAACAAGGCCTGGTTGCCACCGCCGGACGGATCTGTTGTGGTGGTGGCAAAATGCCCTTATCGCCAGGACTATAAAAAGGAAAAAGAGCAAGATCATCTTGAAATAATGATCTTGCTCTTTTTGCTTGGCCGACCCGCAGGGAGACAGTGAACGCAGTGAACGGCGACGCCTCTTCGTAGCCTTCCTCCGGGAGGAAGGTGGCACGGATGCCGTAAGGCAGGCGTGACGGAAGGAGCCTGCGTAGGTGCGCCGATGGTTTATCGTAGGTTGTAAG
>CAYRAY010000178.1:0-1158 GCA_964422405.1 uncultured Clostridia bacterium
CTCGAGCACCCAGGCCTCATCAAAGGAGCTGATCAGCAAATCTTCAATCAAAGACTCCGACCATGCATCCGAAAAACACTGTTTTTCCAGTTCCGCCACCTGAGTCACATCTTCGTTTGTCATTTTACGGAGTCTCATGCCTCTGCCGCCTTTGCTTCTCGTTCTTCACGCTCCCGCTCTGCCTGAGATTTTCTCAGATAGTCCGGACCATGTTCTGCAGCGCTCTCAATTTTGCCCGCAGCAAAATATACGGCTCCCAGAGCAGCGATTGATGCGGCGCGCTGGCGATTGGTGTGTGCCGGTGCAAAATCATACGGAACAGTCAGATGTTCTGCGATCAATTTTTCATATACCGGAACGCCATCACCTAAAAAGATCACGCGCTCCCCCATTTCATTCAAACGCTGGATCAGGTCGTTCATATCGAGCGCATCCTGTTCCATAACGGTCTGAAATTCTTTTTCAAAACGGTAAATTCCTGTATAAACCTGGTTTCTTCTTGCATCCATGATTGGGCAGATCAAACCGGATGCGCCAAACATATTGTAGGCTGTTCCATCCAATGTCGGCACATGGATCAGCGGTTTATTTAACGCCAGACCAAGTCCTTTTGCTGTTGCGGAACCAATGCGAAGTCCGGTAAAAGAGCCAGGGCCTCCGGATACTGCAATCGCATCAATTGTGGATAAGTCCACGCCAAGAAGACTCACCATCGAATCAATCATCGGAAGCAAGGTCTGAGAATGGGTCTTTTTAAAATTTGCAGAATATTCTGCCATGGTCACGCCATCCTCCACAATCGCAACGGATGCCACCAGTGAAGAGCTTTCGATTCCTAAAATACGCATATTATCTTTCCTCCACCGTAATTTTTCTATAGTCGAATCCCTTTTCCAGATTCTTTTCAATGGTAACCTCGGTCACATGATCCGGCAAAATTTCCTCGATCAGATTGGACCACTCAATCAGGCAGACTCCTTCTCCATAAAAGCAGTCCTCATATCCAACTTCATCCATCTCGCTGATATCACCGATGCGGTACACATCAAAATGGTAGAGCGGAAGTCTTCCGTCATCGTACTGCTGGACAATGGTAAAAGTCGGGCTGTTGACCGGCTCTGAAATTCCGAGTCCTGCGGCAAATCCCTGGGTAAATAC
>CAYRAY010000179.1:0-1153 GCA_964422405.1 uncultured Clostridia bacterium
AACGCAGGTGGCTGATGGTCACGCCGCCGGTCTTCTTGGAGTCATACTGGAAGTATGCCTGAACATACTTGTCGGTATGGTCGCCGATGATCTTGACGGAGTTCTTGTTTGCGCCAACGGTGCCGTCGCCGCCCAGACCCCAGAACTTGCACTCCTTGGTGCCAGCAGCTGCGGTGATGGGAGCGGGCTTGATCTCAGGCAGAGACAGGTTGGTGACGTCGTCGGTGATGCCCAGAGTGAAACGCTCCTTGGGCTGATCCTTCTCCAGCTCCTTGAACAGAGCGAAGATGGAAGACGGCGGGGTGTCCTTGCTGCCCAGGCCGTAGCGGCCGCCGGTCAGGACGACATCGTTCATGCCGGCCTCACGCAGGGTAGCTGCGACATCCAGGTACAGGGGCTCGCCCAGAGAGCCGGGCTCCTTGGTACGGTCCAGGACAGCGATCTTCTTCGCAGTCTTGGGCAGGACCTTCAGCAGGGAAGCAGAGACCCAGGGACGGTACAGGCGGACCTTGATGATACCGACCTTCTCGCCCTTCGCGTTCAGGTAGTCGATGACTTCGTCAGCAACGTCGCAGATAGAGCCCATTGCCACGATCACACGGTCAGCATCGGGTGCGCCGTAGTAGTTGAACAGATCGTAGTTGGTGCCCAGCTTCTCGTTGATCTTAGCCATGTACTTCTCAACAACAGCCGGCAGAGCGTCGTAAACGGCGTTGCAAGCCTCGCGGTGCTGGAAGAACACGTCGCCGTTCTCGTGGGAACCGCGCATCTTGGGGTTCTCGGGGTTCAGCGCCTTCTTGCGGAACTCCTCGACAGCCTCCATGTTGCACATTTCCTTCAGATCAGCGTAGTCCCACTTCTCGATCTTCTGGTACTCGTGAGAAGTACGGAAGCCGTCGAAGAAGTTCAGGAACGGAACCTTGCCCTCGATGGCGCACAGGTGTGCGACAGGGGACAGATCCATGACTTCCTGCACGCTGCTCTCGACCAGCATTGCAAAGCCGGTCTGGCGGCAAGCCATAACGTCGCTGTGATCACCGAAGATGTTCAGGGACTGGGTAGCAACGGTACGTGCGGAAACATCGAACACGCAGGGCAGCTGCTCCGCAGCGATCTTGTACATGTTGGGGATCATCAGCAGCAGACCCTGAGA
>CAYRAY010000180.1:0-1149 GCA_964422405.1 uncultured Clostridia bacterium
GAGACGGACGAATTTTTTGTGCAAGTTTTTTGTAAAAAAAGCTTGAAATATATATGTAATGACACTGTACTATCACATACCGAACTTTGCCAAAACCACAGTGATTGATATTGCATATATGGAATTCTGCGAAGATTGGAGAACCAGAGTTGACACCGATACGGTACAGATGATCGGTAGTAATGGCACCAGTGAAACGCAGTTAAAAGATTCGCTGTAATAAAAACCGCTGTGATCTTTCGATCACAGCGGTTTTTGGCACCCCAGAGAGGACTCTAACCTCCGACCTTCCGCTTAGGAGGCGGACGCTCTATACAACTGAGCTACTGGGGCGTATGCAACATATGTATTGTACCGAAAAAATAGCCGGCTGTCAATGAAAAAACGGCACAATTTTCACTTACCTCTGCATATAATGGGTCAATATTGCAGAAAGGGGTGGGAAAGATGGAATTGGAACGGTGGCATGAGGGCGATGGGGAAAAGGATATTGACGACTTCATTTTTGAGGGTGTGGAATGGCACGAGAGTGAGCGATAAAAACGCCGCTCCTCACGGTGGGCAGAGTAGGGGGAAGCCCTCTCCGTCACGGCATTTGCCGTGACACCTCTCCCAAAGGGAGAGGCAAGTCATTCGCCGGCGCAAAAACGATATTTTGAAAGGCTCGAACGCCCCGGCAATGCCGGCGGTGTCTCTCTGGGAAGCTTATTTTTTGATGGTATAGACTTTGTTGCCACCACCTTTGTAGGTAACGCTTTCGTTAGATTGCTCTGTGTGGTGATTCAGAAGAAGAATGTGCTCCTCGTCCGGGAATACAATGGCGCAGGTAGATGTAACGGTGTAACTGTCCTGGTCGCCCTGTGCCTGGGAAACGCCGGTCAGCGTGATATTGTAGATTCCATTGTCGGATTTGCCAAAATCGTAATCCCCGGCCAGCGTAATGGAACCGTAGTCATAGGACACAAAAAACCGGTTACATTTCCGCTTGCATCGGTTTTCTTTGACAAAGAGAAATTCTTGATTTCGGTGCCATATCCCGACTCTGGTGTTACATTATTTAGTGTGGGAAGGTCTTTCCATGTAATCACCGTGCCTTTACGAGCCAGATAGTAGCATACCGCGTCAGTGCCGTTATTACTGCCTTCATTA
>CAYRAY010000181.1:0-1142 GCA_964422405.1 uncultured Clostridia bacterium
CTCCCAAATTAAATCACTTACAGATATGCTTATTAGTAAATGAAACGAAAAAAGAAGTCGATTATATATAATATCTCATAAAAAGTATTTTATTAGGGCGATTTCAGGATGCTGGAATCGCCCCTTTCTTTTTGCTCTGAATTTTGAAAATCCCGGTGGAAAGACGGAGAGAGATATGGTAGAATAGGTAAGATGGGTGGAGTCTATCCAAATGCCCAGATTAGGAAACAGAAGGAGAGATGAACATGATAATAAATGAGCTTGTGAATCGCTATCCTGTTCTGGAGTCCGTCCGGGACGATATTGAAATGGTTTACAAGATTCTTGTAGAATGTTATGAAAACGGCGGAAAACTGCTGATTGTCGGAAACGGCGGAAGTGCGGCAGATTCCGAACATATCGTAGGGGAACTGATGAAGGGATTTGTGAAAAATCGTCCGGTCAGCGAAGAGATGCGCGCGGCACTGCTTGAAGCGGATCCGGAGCGCGGTGCAGCTCTCGCAAAGAATCTGCAGGGCGGACTTCCGGCAATCGCGCTGACTGCTCATACGTCCCTCAATACGGCGTTTGCCAATGACCGGGATCCGGTTATGATCTATGCGCAGCAGGTCAACGGCTATGGAAAAGCCGGAGATGTATTTCTTGGAATCAGTACCTCCGGAAATGCAGAAAATGTCATGTATGCGGCAGTGACGGCAAAAGCGAAAGGTTTAAAGGTTCTGGCACTGACAGGAAAAGATGGAGGAAAACTCGCGAAGATCGCCGATGCATCCATCATTGTTCCGGCAAAAGAAACGTATCAGATTCAGGAACTTCATCTTCCGGTCTATCATGCTCTGTGCCTGATGCTGGAGGCGCGATTCTATGAGGAATAAAGAACTGCGTCGTCTGTGGATCTGGCTGGTGCCTGGACTGATGTATGGATTCGGAGAACTTGTCACAGGAAATCTCGTTCGGATCGACTTCTTGGCTGCAATCCTGAATCTTGTGATTTTTTATCTGATCTATCTGGGACTTCTCGTGATATTTAAGACGACGAAATACAGTTGGCCGATCATGAATCTGGCACTGTTTATCTTTGCGGCGGCGGAATATTTTGTCATCAGTTTCAGAGAACGTCCGGCGATGATCTGGGATGTTTT
>CAYRAY010000182.1:0-1132 GCA_964422405.1 uncultured Clostridia bacterium
GGATTAGTCTTTTGTGTTTTATAAAGATGGATATTCTCTTAAGATTTCGTTGATACTCTTACGAATTAAGGAAGTCGCTTGACATTGTGCATTTCCTGTAATAGAGTTGAAATAGGAGTTGAATACGTATAGAAAAAATAGAAAGAAAATAGAATGGGGGGGATTTAAATGAAAAAAAGATTAAAGCGATATGGCACATGTATGTTGGGATTATTATTGACGTCAGCGATGGTCTTGAATGTTGGAACGATTACGTCCTTGGCTGCAAGCAGAAAAAAGATTACGTCAGTAAATGTGGAGGTAACCAGAGACATACAGCCGGAGATGCGTTACGGAGATGAAGATATCGAGATTGAAGTTCGAAGCAACAATCGGTATTATTATGATTATTATGAAATCGAAAATACTGGTTTTGAATGGACAGAAGATGATGTTCCGCAGATTACAATCTATCTTGGTGCGAACGATGGATATTATTTTTCTCTCTCAAAGGCAAGTGCGGTCAAACTGACAGGTGCAACTTATGTGAAAGCAAGCAAACAGGATTCTTCGACAACGTTAAAGTTAACGGTCAAACTTCCTTCTTTGAAAGAATCTGTTGCGGAACAGACAGAAGTTCATCTGACAGAAGGCGGTTACGCATACTGGGATGAAGTACGTGGTGCCGGAAGTTATGAGGTTCGTTTGTATCGAAATGGAGATGGACAGGGCGCAAGCATTTTAACGACGAAAGAACCACATTATGATTTCACAACTATGATGGGAAGACAGGGTACTTATTATGTAAAAGTACGTCCGGTGAACAAAGTTAATCTGGAGAATAAGAGTGAGTGGAGAGAGTCGGACGGCGTTACTCTGGATGCAGATATGGCAAGAGCAATCCGAAATGGCACAGCTCCAAAGATGCCGATTCGCGGTGAGTGGAAGAGTACAGCCGATGGAAAATGGTGGTATGAGCATAGCGACGGCACTTATACAAAATCCAACTGGGAAGAAATCAAAGGCGAATGGTATTTCTTTGATGAAGAAGGCTATATGAAAACTGGCTGGATTGATTGGAATGGTGTAGACTATTATTGCGGAGAATCTGGAGCTATGTTAAGAGACACCATAACTCCAGATGGTTATATCC
>CAYRAY010000183.1:0-1126 GCA_964422405.1 uncultured Clostridia bacterium
CAGGTACTTTCTGCAGCCGAAAGTACACTTGCAAGCTACATGTCCATTGCATTTGATAAATTGTCCATGTTCAACGACGAAGGCCTTTGTTCTCTGACATCGGCGACAGATATTGACCCGCTCCAGTTTGCGATGCAGCCGACGGCATTGTTTTTGAAGATTCCGGATGAGAAAGATACCAGACATGCGCTGGCAGCCGTTTTTATCCTCTGTATCTATAAGGCGCTGATCAAAGTTGCATCCAGCCGGGAAGATTTAAGTCTCCCGCGCAATGTATATTTCATCCTGGATGAGTTTGGTAATATGCCGAAGATTGATAAATTCGATAAGATGATCACAGTAGGACGAAGCAGAAAAATCTGGTTCAACATGGTAGTTCAGTCTTACGCACAGCTGAACAACGTATACGGAGATACCGTGGCAAATATCATTAAGAGTAACTGCGGTATGAAAATGTTCATCGGTTCCAACGATATTGAGACTTGTGAAGAGTTTTCGAAATTGTGCGGTAACATGACCGTATCAACCTCCAGTATCTCGACTGCAATGGGAGATAAGACAGGAAATATTAATGTTTCCAGTCAGCTTCAGACAAGACCGCTGATCTATCCGTCAGAGCTTCAGAAACTGAACAATAAGACAGATACCGGAAATGCCATTATTGTTACGTTTGGTAACTATCCGTTGAAGACAAAGTTTACACCAAGTTACAAGTGTCCATTATATACCATGAAAATGATGGATCGCAGTGATACGATGCTGAATGCGTTTTTCGGTGATGATATTTATTATGACCTGGATGAACGAAATTATATTGTGGCATCTATGGAGAGTGAAGAAGAAGGAGAACAGGAAGTGCAGGAGGGATAAGGAAGATGAAAATAGGCAGAAAGGGAGCCATAGCACTGACGGCGGCGCTAATGCTCAGTACGGTTTCGGTAGATTCCTATGGTGCAGTCGTTAAGTACACTCCAAAAAATTCCATTGACGTTTCTTACAGCAAAGATGAGGATGAGGACAATGGTCCGGGATATGAAAAAACATATCTGGACGATGAGGAAGAGGAAACAGCGGCATTCTCAGGACCGGACGTCACGAAGGTAACGTTATTGGAACAGTATCATGA
>CAYRAY010000184.1:0-1124 GCA_964422405.1 uncultured Clostridia bacterium
TGAACATTCTTCATATGAAATACGCCGTGGAGGTTGCGAGGGTCGGCTCGCTGAACAAGGCTTCCGAAACACTGCTTATCGCTCAACCGAATATCAGCCGTTCCATAAAGGAGCTGGAAAACGATTTGGGAATCATCATATTCGAGCGAACAGCCAAGGGTATGACACCAACCCCCGAGGGCGAGGAATTTATTGAATACGCCAAGGGCATTCTGTCGCAGATTGACCTTGTTGAGAAGCTGTACAAGAACGGTGCCGCAAAAAAACAGCGTTTTTCAATATCCGTTCCGAGAGCAAACTACATCTCGGCGGCGTTTGCGAGCTTTTCAAACAAGCTCGGCGAAAGCCCTGCCGAAATTTTCTACAAGGAAACAAATTCTCAGCGTGTTTTGTCCAACATTCTCGAACACGACTACAAGCTCGGAATTCTACGCTACGCCGAAAGCTACGACAAGTATTTTAAGGCGTTAATCGAGGAAAAAGGGCTTGCAAGCGAGCTGATTTCGGAATTTTCCTACGTTCTTATTATGAGTGCCGAAAGCAAGCTTGCCGAAAAAGAGGATATTACCCTTGCCGATTTGGAAAGCTATATCGAAATCGCTCACGCAGACCCCTATGTCCCCTCCGTTCCCGCCTCAAAGGTCGCAAAGGAGGAGCTTACCGATGTCATTTCAAGGCGAATTTTCGTTTTCGAGCGTGCAAGTCAATACGACCTGCTGTCGGAAAACCCCGAAACCTTTATGTGGGTGTCGCCTCCGAGCGAAAAAACGCTGCGTCGGTACAACCTTGTCAGCCGTAAATGCCCCGAAAACAAGCGTGTGTACAAAGACGTTCTGATTTACAAGAACGGCTACAAGCTGTCCAAGCTCGACAAGCTGTTTATCACCGAGCTTTGCGAGGCAAAACGCAAATATTTGTAACCCCCGGAGCGGAATGCTCCGTTAATATATTTTTCAAGGTATATCATTTTGTATAACCCCCTTTAACATTTTGGTTATTGCCAAAAGAGCAGGACTGTGTTAAAATATTAACAAAGATAAGAAATACCTCGAAAATAAGAAAGGATTGTCAAGTTATGGAAAACAAGACTTACGAAATCGTAGACAGCGTGGAAAAGCTTGAAG
>CAYRAY010000185.1:0-1123 GCA_964422405.1 uncultured Clostridia bacterium
GTCTTTGGAAGTTCAGACGGTTCCAACACCAGTAATCCAAAACGCTCACATAATTCCACAAACGAAACCGGTGGTTGCTCTGCCACAATTGCCTGAAATCCTGCTTCTTTCGCTCTGACAGCCGCTCGGTAATACATGTTATCCGTAAACTCCGTATGTGTTTTTTCTACTACCGGATGCACCTGCATCGCTTTTACAAACCGTGCACTGCCATTGAGTAGGAACACATCTCCCGACATTTCACAGTGTTTCCACGTAATCTGCTTCTTCACAGTATTCATTACCTGATTCTCGCAAACTGTCTTTACCGTCAGTTGATATACATGCGGACGTTCCGGTGTCCAGAGTTTTGGACGTAAAACACTGATAAAAATATGTACATCATCCTGATGTTTCGGAAGTGCCAGTACTTCTTTTTCAAAGGCTGCTGCTTTTTCGCCTCCGCATGTAAGTTCATAAACAAACCGGAATACCTTTTCTTCTTCCCCGTCATTGCAATACGGCATCGTGATTTCCAGCAACCCGCTTTCTGAATCTAAATGTGCATTCCACTTCAATTCTTTAGACATTTTGCTGCACCTCCTTCTTTTCTTTCACAATTTTCTCAGGAGTAAATCCGGCTGTTACAATGTCTAACTCTGTATCTCCCTTGACCGTAAGTGTCATTCCTTCATAATCCACCTCATAGATAAAAGTTTGATTTGCTTCATAAACGGTATGTACTTTTCTTCCTGTATGTTTTGTAATCAAAAGAACTTTCTTCTTCTGGCCTGTTGTATCGCTAATCCGATCACTCTTCGTATCAACTGCAACTCTCAGTAAACTGTTTTGTGCCAGAAATACCGGTATCTGTTCCAGTGGCACTTCCCGTTGCACAGTCTGCTCTCCTGTCAGAACTTCACCTGTCCAGAAATCAACCCATTCACCTTTCGGCAGATAAACAGCTCGTTCTCTCACATCTTCATACACAACCGGTGCCACAAGAAAACTGTTACAAAATACGTATTCATCATTTACTGCCTGACACTTCTCATCAAACGGATACGCCATAGCAAGCGGTTTTACCATCGTATGCCCTGCTTTCGATGCCTCTACAGCGGCTGAATAAATAGTATCTAAAAGC
>CAYRAY010000186.1:0-1121 GCA_964422405.1 uncultured Clostridia bacterium
GGTTTGGAAAACCATGCAAAATGCAATCGAAGAGGGGATTGAAGCGATCGGAACGTTGCCGGGCGGCTTAGGGGTAGAACGCAAAGCCGGCGTGTTGTACGGCGGCGGTAGCTTGTTTGAAAGTACGGAAACGAGAGAAAATCGTTTGGTGTGCGCCTACGCCTTCGCCGTGATCGAGCAAAACGCGTCGGGAGGCGTGATTGCGACCGCGCCGACTTGTGGGGCGTGCGGCGTACTTCCCGCCGTTTTACAGTACGTTTGCGGTAGGGAAAAGAGACGTGAGGAAGAGATTATCGACGCGCTTGCCGTAGCGGGGTTAATCGGCAATCTCATTAAAACGAACGCTTCTATTTCGGGCGCGGAATGTGGTTGTCAAGCGGAAATCGGGAGCGCGTGTTCCATGGCGGCGGCAGCGCTCGCGCATTTGCACGGTATGACGATAGATCAAATCGAGTACGCGGCGGAGGTGGCGATGGAACACCATTTAGGGCTTACTTGCGACCCGATTATGGGGTTAGTGCAAATACCGTGTATCGAGCGTAACGCCGTGGCGGCGATGCGCGCGATCAACGCGGCGAACCTTGCGGAATTTTTGTCGGGGAGTAGAAAAATTTCCTTCGATTTGGTGGTGCAAACGATGTACGAAACGGGAAAAGACTTGGGAAAATCCTATCGTGAAACGTCGGAAGGAGGGCTTGCAAAGCTTTATAAGTAAGGAAAAATATAATTTTCTTATTTTTTTGAAAAACGGGCTAAAAATGCTTGACAAAAATGAAAAAATAGATTATTATAGACGAGCGTTGTTTGAGTAACGCAAATGGCCCAGTAGCTCAGTTGGTTAGAGCGCCAGCCTGTCACGCTGGAGGTCGACGGTTCGAGCCCGTTCTGGGTCGCCATTTTTGCCTTGGTAGCTCAGTCGGTAGAGCAGCAGACTGAAAATCTGCCTGTCGGTGGTTCGATTCCGCCCCAAGGCACCACCGAAAGGTGAAGCCGCGGTATACCGAAGGAATGTCGGGAACGCGAAGCAAGAGATATACCTCGTGCACCTTTGCCGGTGTAGCTCAATTGGCAGAGCAGCTGATTTGTAATCAGCAGGTTGTGGGTTCGAGTCCAATCACCGG
>CAYRAY010000187.1:0-1113 GCA_964422405.1 uncultured Clostridia bacterium
CGCATCCTCGCCATCAATCGTAACCATCAATGTGTCGCGAAGGTCTAATCTTCCCTGGCAATCGGCCTCGCTTACGTCCTTAGCAACACGTTCAGCCTGATTGAGTACTTTCTCCGAAAATGTGACCGGAAGGTCATACCCCTTCACAATCGATAAGATATCTGTTCCCGGGTCATTGACATGACCAAGTATCTCAATCACCTTGCCTTCCGGCTTCTTCTTCTCACTTCCGTATTCTGTCAGTTCTACTACAACTTTGTGTCCGGTCACTGCTCCCTTCGAGCGTTCAAGCGGAACAAAGATATCCTTTAAAAATCTTGCATCATCCGGTCTGACAAAACCAAACTTCTTATTCTTTTCAAAATATCCAACGACGCGAGTGGTTCCTCTGCTTAAGATACGTATAATCTTCCCTTCCCGTCTCTTACCACCGGAAACAGGTTTTAACGAATATTCTACCGTATCTCCCTGAAAAGCGCCCATTCTATCGTCTTCTGAAATAAAAATATCCTCGTCAGCACCTTCCATCGTAACAAATCCAAACCCACGCGGATGAGCCTGATATACACCTGTATACTTCTTCGTTTCACCCTTCGTATATCTTCCTTTTGAAGACACCTGCACTTTACCTTCTGCTTCCAAAGAATCAAGCACTTCTCTGAGCGCCTCTCTCTCCTGTCTTGGAACCTGAAGAAAGATGGCAAGTTCTTTAAGCTTCATCGGTGTATAGAATTCACTACAGATAAATTCATAGATTACCTTTTTTCTCTTTTCAAATGTCTTATCCACTTATCTTCTCCTTATCTGCTGCAACAGTAAGCATCTAATTGTAGAACAAAAAACACTCTTATCTGTTCAATAAGAGTGTCTCGTAATTATCTTTGGTTCATACTTCAATTATGCAAATACTTTCAAGTTCAAAACTGCTGCAAGTACGATAAATAAGATTGCTGCAATCTTCGTTCCCTTTACTAAGGCGCCTTCAGCAGAACGTCCTTTGTTCTTTCCCCAATATGTCTCAGCAGCACCACTGATTGTTCCGAGTCCTACTGCCTTACCTTCCTGAAGTAATACGATTACCGTCAAAGCGATACAATCTATTGCAAATAAAAT
>CAYRAY010000188.1:0-1112 GCA_964422405.1 uncultured Clostridia bacterium
GCGCAGTGGTACTGATTCTTTTGTATTGTCTGATGTCGTTGGCTGGAATCGGCAGTATTTCGGCGACACGGATTGCAGCGATTGGAATCGGAATTTGCACATTTCTTCCGTTTTGGCCAGGTTTCGATACATGGAAAGTATATCGGACTGCATGGACGGAGCAGGTTGAAAAAGGAGAAAATGGTAAGAATGGAGAAACGATGCAGACAATTTCTGCGGGAACTGCGCTCATGTACGCGTTTTTGTTCGCCATGATCTTTTTGCAGGTTGGCCGTATGAACATCTGTGCAGATTATGATTCTCTGCACTATGGACTCCGTTCCGAGTACATTTTGAATGATGGCGGAGGAATCTATGAAAATCTTGGAAGCATCAACGTAGTTTACACGTATTCCAAGGGTCTGGAGACGTTGCTTTTGCCAATTTCCGGACTTCCGTCCTTTAGTTTTTTCCTGAGCTTTCAGATGTGGATGACCTTTGGAATTCTTGTGGCGGCGGGAGAGATTGTTCGGTTGTTTTCTGGCAGATACCGTTGGATGCCGACGCTCTGTATGACGCTTCTTGCCAGCATTCCGGGCATTATGAACATGGGAATCACGGCGAAGACAGATTCCGCGACGGCACTGTTTCAGCTGATTATGGTGTATTATCTTCTGCAGTTTGTGAAACACCAGAAGACAGAGGACCTGGCATTGGCGGGAAATGCCTTTTTGCTGACTATGGTCTTAAAGCCGACGTCACTGGTTTTTTCCACAATTCTTGCGGGAACTGCGTTTGCGTATCTGTTTGTGACAAAGAGTTTTCTGGTTCAGGTGAAGAATCGGTTTCTTCTTTCCTGGATTCCGGCGATTGCCATGTGGCTTTTGATCTGGCTTCGCACATTGATGCTCACAGGACTTCCAGTGACATCAGTCTTTACCTCCATCTGGACGAAACTGGGATTTACGGTTAAATATCCGTTTAAATTTGACAGTATGCCGTCCAACGGAGGCGGTGGTCTCAAGGCGGCTGTAAAACATTTCTTGAAACGATTGTACGGTGTGCTGTTGGCACCGGTCGGCGAGGACATGGCTCATGTGCGGATCGCATGGGGAACTTCACTGCTTCTGGTC
>CAYRAY010000189.1:0-1088 GCA_964422405.1 uncultured Clostridia bacterium
GCTGAGAAGTTCATCCTGCAGGGCGAGGAAAGAACCTGGGCTGCTGAGCACATCGTTGGCGTTGCTCAGGGCGCTAGAGAAGACATCATCGCTGATCTGAGAGCTAACTTCGAAGGTGAGTGTTCTGAAGTTGGTATGTACCTCGCTATGGCTCGTGTTGCTCACAGAGAAGGCTATCCGGAGATCGGTCTGTACTGGGAGAAAGCTGCTTACGAAGAGGCTGAGCACGCTGCTAAATTTGCTGAACTGTTAGGTGAAGTAGTTACCTCCAGCACCAAGAAGAATCTGGAAATGAGAGTAGAAGCTGAGAACGGCGCTACTGCTGGTAAATTCGACCTTGCTAAACGTGCAAAAGAACTGAACCTCGATGCAATCCATGATACCGTTCATGAGATGGCTCGTGACGAAGCTAGACACGGCAAAGCATTTGAAGGTCTGTTAAAGAGATACTTTGGTTAATCGAACTACTATAAATCATGAAAAGGGAGCCAATTTATGAAAGCAATGAAATATAGTCGTCAGAGGGAATCCATCAAAGCAAATCTGATGTCTCGCAAAGACCATCCGACTGCAGACGCCGTATATACTGCAATTCGTGAAGAGTTCCCGAACATCAGTCTCGGCACCGTCTACCGGAATTTAAACCTTCTGGTAGAACTGGGCGAGGCACAGAAGCTGACTTGCGGAGACGGAAAAGATCATTTTGATGCAGATGTTTCCCCACATTATCATTTTGTCTGTCAGCATTGCGGTGCCGTCATCGATCTTATGATGGAACCGATTCTGGAAGTGACGAAACAGGCACAGGAAGATTTTAAAGGACAAATCCTGTCGCATGTCACATATTTTTACGGTATTTGTCCTGACTGTCTCACACAAGAGACACATTAATTTTAAAAATTTTAAAACGCACAAATAAATTTATAAATCAAAAAGGAGAATTGAGATTATGGCTAAATGGGTATGTTCTGTATGTGGTTATGTTCATGAAGGTGATGTTGCTCCGGAGGTTTGCCCGGTATGTAAGGTTCCAGCTGAGAAGTTCATCCTGCAGGGCGAGGAAAGAACCTGGGCTGCTGAGCACATCG
>CAYRAY010000190.1:0-1060 GCA_964422405.1 uncultured Clostridia bacterium
TTTTTTTGACCCGATAATTTGTGGAGGTAATGAATAATGTTGGTAAATGCAACCGAAATGCTCCTGAAAGCACGCGATGGCCACTACGGTGTGCCTCAGTTCAACATCAACAATCTGGAGTGGACCAAGGCTGTCCTGACTGCTTGCGAGGAAATGAAGAGCCCGGTCATCCTGGGTGTCTCTGAGGGCGCTGGCAAGTACATGACCGGCTTCAAGACCGTCGCAGCGATGGTCGATGCAATGGTCGAGTCCATGGGCATCACCGTTCCCGTTGCTCTGCATCTGGATCACGGCTCCTATGAGGGCTGCAAGGCTTGCATCGAGGCAGGCTTCTCCTCCATCATGTTCGATGGCAGCCACTATCCCATCGAAGAGAACATTGCTAAGACCAAGGAGCTGGTCGAGCTGGCACACGCTCACGGCGCAAGCATCGAGGCTGAGGTCGGCTCCATCGGCGGCGTTGAGGACGGCGTTGTTGGCACCGGCGAGATCGCTGACCCCGAGGAGTGCGCAAAGATCACGGAGCTGGGCGTTGACTTCCTGGCAGCAGGCATCGGCAACATCCACGGCGTCTACCCCGAAAACTGGAAGGGTCTGGACTTCGAGGCTCTGGACCGCATCCACAAGGCAACCAACAACATCCCGCTGGTCCTGCACGGCGGCACCGGCATCCCCGACTCCATGATCGCTGAGGCGATCAGCCTGGGTGTCTCCAAGATCAACATCAACACTGAGTGCCAGCTCGCCTTTGCGGAAGCTACCCGCAAGTATATCGAGGAAGGCAAGGATCAGTCCGGCAAGGGCTTCGACCCCCGCAAGCTGCTGGCTCCCGGCGCAAAGGCGATCGAGGCAAAGTGCAAGGAGAAGATCGAGCTGTTCGGCTGCGCTGGCAAGGCATAAGCAGAAACGCTCCTGACCCGGCTTTGAATCTGTTATAAAAAAAGGAAGGCTCCGGCAGTATGCCGGAGCCTTCCTTTTTTTGCACATTCGAGAGGTTTATGCTGGCTTATCCTGCCGCTGCAAAGCGGCAAGGCGCTTGCTGCAAATGCAGGTGGTCAAG
>CAYRAY010000191.1:0-1056 GCA_964422405.1 uncultured Clostridia bacterium
GCGCCAACCGAAATGCCAAGGAACACCGTGATAATGTTCATCAGCTCGTTCTGCGCCGTTTTAGAAAGCCGCTCGGTCACGCCGCAAACATTTAACAGGTTGCCAAACATCAAGCAGCCGATCAGCGGAAGCGCGTCCGGAACGATCAGACCGACCACAGCGGTCACAACGATCGGGAAGATCAGCTTTTCCGTGCGCGAGACCGTGCGCAGTGCCGTCATGCGGATCTTGCGCTCCGCCGGTGTGGTCACCAGCTTCATGATCGGCGGTTGGATCATGGGGATCAGCGCCATGTAGGAGTACGCCGCAATGGCAATGGCACCAAGCAGGCTGGGTGCCAGCTCCTTTGTGACCATGATCGCGGTCGGTCCGTCTGCGCCGCCGATAATACCGATCGCCGCCGCCGCGCCGTAGGTAAATGCGCCCGTCAAAAGCGCACCGGAGAACGCCGCAAACACGCCAAGCTGTGCGCCGGCGCCCATCAAAAGGCTTTTGGGGTTAGAGATCAGTGGGGTAAAATCGGTCATCGCGCCAATACCGATAAAGATCAGGCACGGGTAGATGCCGGCTTTAACGCCAATGTAGAGCAGATCCAAAAGTCCGCCCTCGCGCAGGATCTGACCGTAATCGATCGGACCTGACGTCATAAAAAATTCCTCATGGAACATTCCGCCGCCGGGCAGATTGGTAAGCAACATTCCGATCGCAATGGGCAATAGCAACAGCGGCTCAAAGCCCTTGACGATCGCAAGGTAGACCAGCACGCAGGCGATCGCCAGCATGATCAGGGTCTTCCATGTCAGGTCGGCTCCGCCGTTTCCAAGGATCGCAAAGCCGGTCGACTTTAAAAAGCTTGTAATACTATCTATTAAGTTCATGCACGATCGATCCTTTCTGTTTTTCTGTTCGGATCGTCGCGCGTTAGTTCAGCGAGAGCAGGACCGCGTCGGTCTGCACGGTTTCGCCGGCGGAAACATTTACGCCTGCTACGGTACCGTCTGCCGGCGCCATGATCTCGTTCTCCATCTTCATTGCCTCCAGCACGCAAAGCACATC
>CAYRAY010000192.1:0-1041 GCA_964422405.1 uncultured Clostridia bacterium
TTCATCAGCGTGTGACGTGGCGATGGAAACGTGTTCATCACAGAGTTACGACGCACGTCGAGACGGTCGTCCTTCTTTTCGAGAAATAGATCGACATATAAACGCTCTCATGATCGAAAATAACGGTGGTTATAAAATCATGAGGGCTAACACTAAAATTAGCCGAAAAGAGAGAGTATATAGCATCGTGGTGTTATTCTCTCTTTTACTATACTGTTCTGGCTGTCAACGCCCTGAAACCTGATACTGCTGATAAATGGATTTTCCAACAAAAGCTAAGATGATGCTTAGTAGGAGGTATATGAAAGGAACAATTTTGTGCATTACCAAGTCTCTGTTTCATGCCGTCGGTAGGTTTGAGAATACCGCACAACATTCTCGTGAGAGTGATTGTATGAAAAAAACGATAACTATAGTTTTGACAATAATTTGTGTACTTAGCTTGGCTGGCTGCAGAAACAGAAGTATGAATTACATTATCGGCAACGAGCCAAGCATTACGGGGATTGTCAAAGAAACGAACGAAAATACCATTCTGATTGAACATGACAATAGCGAATATTGTGTATCTCTGAATGTGGAGCACAAGGACAGTATAACCAGTTTCAATATCGGTGATGAAGTCGTGGTCTATTACGATGGCAATGTTGCAGAAAGTTATCCGATGCAAATAAATACGGTCTATGCCATTACACTGAAAACTCCTGCGAACAGAATACAGAACAACAAATGAAAAAAGAGTCTAAGTTATCACTTATTGGAGCGGTGACTTAGACTCTTTTGGTATATTTGATGGTTATTGTCTCATTTTTTGAATATTACAACATGATATATTGAATAAGTATTTGATATATGCTAAAATACATAGGAAACTATCTTTTTGTAAAAAGGAGATGAGCACAAATGGAACAGGAAAAAGTTTCTGTACTGATTAAAAAGAGTTCTTTAATTTTTGATAAATATGTGAATCAGCTTCTTACACCATACCAATTGACGAACAGTCAGTTTCGTATTTTGATGATTTTGTATAAAGCTCCTGCA
>CAYRAY010000193.1:0-1040 GCA_964422405.1 uncultured Clostridia bacterium
CCCTTGTACCGCTTGAATGCGAAAATTACGAAATCTGCTCGGATATGAGCGGACTTTCCTTGAAAAACGTAAAGCTTACGATGACCGACAAGCAAAAAAACAAAGCCGTGTTCTCGGAAATGGGCGAAATGCTGTTTACTCATTTCGGCATATCAGGGCCTCTTGTTCTCAGTGCCTCGGCTCATATGAAAAAATTCACGCCCGACAAATACCGTGCCGATATCGATTTGAAGCCGGCACTCGATTTGCAGACGGTTGATTCAAAGCTCGTCAAGCTGTTTGAAAAGGAAAGCAACAAGAATCTTGCAAATGTCCTTGCCGATATGCTCCCTAAGAGTATGTGCGAGCCGTTCTGCGAATACTGCGGTCTTGCTTACGACACAAAGCCCAACGGCGTGACCAAAGCCGAGCGTAGAACGATTGCCGAGGCGTTCAAGAAATTTTCACTCGATATTTCGGCGTTTCGTCCGATTGCCGAGGCGATTGTTACCTCTGGCGGCGTAAACGTAAAGGAAATAAATCCGTCGAGTATGGAGTCAAAGATAGTCCCCGGGCTTTACTTTGCCGGCGAGGTTATCGATGTTGACGCATACACCGGCGGCTTCAACCTGCAAATCGCTTTTTCCACCGCTCACCTTGCGGCGAAAAGCGCATCGAACGGTTGAATTTAATTTAAAACAAAAGGAAGTCTTATATGTTTTATTCCATAGCGATTGACGGGCCGTCCGGCTCGGGCAAATCCACCCTTGCAAAGGCTTTGTCCGCGGAACTTGGATATCTTTACATAGATACCGGGGCGATGTACAGAACCGTCGGTCTTTACGCATACAGAAACAAAATCGACCCTCACGACGAGAGCGAGCTTCAAAAGCATTTCGGTGAAATCGAAATCTCGCTCAAATGGCTCGACGGCACGCAGCACGTTTTCTTAGGCTCGGACGATGTGTCTGACGAAATAAGAAAGCCCGAAATGTCAATGTACGCCTCCGCCGTGTCGGCTCATCCTGCGGTAAGAGCTTTTCTTCTTGCAAGACAGAGAG
>CAYRAY010000194.1:0-1032 GCA_964422405.1 uncultured Clostridia bacterium
GCATGTCTATACAGATGTTCAGTATGAGCCGGACTGTTTTATGATGTTTGGCCCGGAGAGCCGAGGAATTCCGGAGGAGATTCTTGTAAAGTATCCGGAAACTTGTGTGAGGATTCCGATGTGGGGTGATATTCGTTCGCTGAATCTTTCGAATTCTGTGGCGATCATGTTGTATGAGGGGCTGCGTCAGAATGGATTTGAGAAGATGACAATGGAAGGACATTTGCATCAGCTGGAATGGTAAGTCTGGGAGGAATCGATGGATTTTTCAATTTATTTTCCTGTTTGGGATAAGCTGACAAAGGATCAACAGCAAAAAATCGAAAATGCGGCGTATTACCGTGAGGCACCGAGCGGTATGGTCTTACATAGCGGAGAGACCAATTGCCTCGGGATTGTTCTGATTCAGAAAGGTCAGCTTCGTGCATACAGTATTTCAAGTGAGGGCCGCGAAGTGACGCTTTATCGCCTATTTGAGCGGGATGTCTGCATTTTTACTGCATCCTGCGCGATGCCGAATATTATGTTTGACATGGTTATTGAAGCGGAGAAGGATTCGGAACTGATGATTATTCCTCCGGATGTGTATCAGTCTGTTCTGGCGGAGTCGGCACCGCTTGCCAATTATCACAATGAGGTGATTTCAAGTCGGTTTTCGGACGTCATGTGGATGATGGAACAGATTATGTGGAAGAGTTTCGATAAGCGGCTGGCAACATTTTTGCTGGAGGAGAGTGCGTTAGATGGAACTGCACATTTAAAAATCACGCATGAAAAGATTGCCAATCATATGGGAACGGCGCGGGAAGTTGTGACCAGAATGTTAAAGTACTTCCAAAATGAGAGAATGGTAAAATTGACGCGAGGTGCAGTGGAATTGACGGATATCAAGAAACTTCGGGAATTGCAGGAGACCTAAGAGGGAGAGTGAATGGGAGTGTCGCACAATGATACAAAATCAGTTTGATTTAGATATCATTGGAGTGACGCTCCTTCTTTTTACCCAAAATCCAGTCCCAAGATTCCGAAAAG
>CAYRAY010000195.1:0-1017 GCA_964422405.1 uncultured Clostridia bacterium
TTCATGCTGCACCTCCTGAAAATGGGCAAACAAAAACCACGGTGCGTGTGCATCGTGGTTGATTTATAGTGCGGGCGTGCGGGCGCATTATTTTGCAAATGTTTCAGCGACAAGGTCTCCGTTCTTTTTACATTCACGGACAACACAGTGAGTTGCAACAGTTTCATCAGCGGGTTCATCCTTATCGTTGAAATAAAAAATTTCAGAGTAGTCCCCGCCATTCGGCGTTTTTTCGTTGATTCTCTTGTGGGTGGCCATAGAGCAAAACCTCTCTTTACTTTTTGATGATTTTTTCAAGAAGTGCTGTTCGGTTTGGAAATAGCTGTTTGAATGCCGCTCTGTCATGAACGAACTCGGCAACACTTTCGGCAAAATCTTCTGCATTTGAGTTTTGACCATAAACAGTGGGAGACTTCTTCTCACTTATGAGTATATCATCTTCCATTGCTTTTGTCCACTCAGAATCTGTGCAATATCGGCCGCGTGCATTTGTAAGCGACATGTCGATAAAGTGCCCTACCTCGTGGCAGTAAGTTCTGACAACATAGTCGGAATCATGCTGGACGTCATATCGGTAGAAAGTAATGATGTTTCCACCGGTCGCATAAGAGTGAGGAAAGTTCTTGTATACTTTTTTCCAGTAGGCATCCGCTGGATTATAATAATCCACAAATACAATCTCTTTTTGCGCCATGTTTCGGATCTCATCGGGAACTCTGTTCCAACACTCTATTGCCTGCGATGGCGTCATCGTTTGATGGGCTTTATTGTATTTCTTAGGGAAAATAAACTTGGTTTTATCAGGTGCTGTGTATACGGTAGCATCGGTAACCTTCTTAACGCCGCCATATCCATCAGGAAACGAGTATATCTGTTCAGAAACCGAGCAATCCGCAAGAGTGAACGGCTTGAAAATGCTTTCTTGTGTATTCTTTCCTACCCTTACCGCATACGCCGCACGTTTCTGGGCGTTGATGTGCTCCTTGTTCTGCGCATATCTCTCCCGGCGCATGGTGT
>CAYRAY010000196.1:0-1017 GCA_964422405.1 uncultured Clostridia bacterium
GCTATTTATTTTATAACTTAAAGTTATATCATTCTTTGATTCTTCTCTGCTCTGCAGCGCTCCCTTAGGATTCGCTGGCAAACATATGGAGATTCAGGATCTTTGAGAGATATTCCAGAATATACTGACCGGCAATGCTGTTGCCTTTCGCATCCAGAGCCGGACCATAAATACCGATACTCATGCGTTTTTCAACAACTGCCAGAATGCCGCCGCCGACACCACTCTTTGACGGAAGACCTACGCGAACGGCAAACTCACCGGAACCGTCATACATGCCGCAGGTCATCATGATCGTCTTCACGATTTTTACTACCTCCGCATTCATTAGGCGCACTCCGGTCTCCGGATGTCTGCCGCCATTGGCGAGAACCAATCCAAGACATGCCAGACTCTCCGCAGTCACACTCAGTGAACACATTCTCGTATAACGCTCCAATGTCTTTTCCACATCGCTCTCCAGAATCCCCTTACTCTGGAGCAGATATCCGATGGCACGGTTTCTGGAACAGTTCGCCATCTCCGACTGATACACCTTTTCATCCACAACAATTCCCGTATCCATGCAGACGCGTCGTGTGTAATTCAACATATCCTCAAAACTCAGCTCCGGGATCAGATAGCCGACTGTTGCCAGCGCACCAGCGTTGATCATCGGGTTGAACGGTTTATCACTGGTCATATCCAGTTTTAACAGCGAGTTAAACGCATCTCCGGACGGCTCCATGTTCATTTTCTCAAATACTTTATCATATCCGAGGTGCTCCAGCGCGATTGCCAGTGAAATGACCTTGGAAATACTCTGAATGGTAAAGCGCGTTTTTGTATCTCCAGCACAATAACGGTCCACAGACTTTGTCATGACGCAGACACCAAGATTATTTTTATCCGCTCTTGCAAGTTCCGGAATATACGATGCGCATTCCCCCGCCGCAATATGTACTCTTCCGTTTTCAAGTGCTTCTTCTAATATTTTTTGCATGATAATTCCCCACTTTCTTTGTGACACTCTTTCCC
>CAYRAY010000197.1:0-1005 GCA_964422405.1 uncultured Clostridia bacterium
GCTATCGCCGTTTCATTCAGATGTTCTCGGACGTCGTAATGGAAGTCGGCAAAAAGTACTTCGAAAAGCTCATCGACGAGATGAAGGAAGCAAAGGGCGTTACGCAAGACGTTGACCTCACGGCAGACGACTTGAAAGAACTTGCTAACCAATTCAAAGCAGAATACAAAAAGCAACTCGGCAAAGACTTCCCTTCCGATCCCAAAGAACAACTTTTCGAAGCGGTTAAAGCCGTATTCCGTTCTTGGGACAACCCCCGTGCCAACATCTACCGTATGGACCACGATATCCCTTACAGCTGGGGTACCGCAGTAAACGTACAAATGATGGCGTTCGGTAACATGGGCGAAACCTCCGGTACGGGCGTTGCGTTCACGCGTGACCCTGCTACGGGTGAAAAGGGTCTTATGGGCGAATTCTTGACCAACGCACAAGGCGAAGACGTCGTTGCGGGCGTTCGCACTCCGATGCCCATCGCTCAAATGAAGGAAGTGTTCCCCGAAGTTTACGAACAATTCCTCAACGTTTGCAACATTCTCGAAAACCACTACCGCGATATGCAGGATATGGAATTCACCATTCAAGACAGAAAGTTGTATATGTTGCAAACCCGTAACGGTAAAAGAACGGCTGCCGCTGCTATCAAAATCGCTTGCGATTTGATTGACGAAGGCATGATCACCGAACAAGAAGCCGTTATGCAAATCGACGCAAAGAGCTTGGATATGCTCCTTCACCCTCAATTCGATGCAAAAGCATTGAAGGACGCTGACAAGAACAACGTAGTGGGTAAGGGTCTTGCTGCTTCCCCCGGCGCAGCTGCAGGTAAAATCGTATTCACCGCAGAAGACGCTGTTGTAGAAGGCAAGAAGGGCGAAAAGGTTATCCTCGTTCGTTTGGAAACTTCTCCCGAAGATATCGAAGGCAT
Organism: uncultured Clostridia bacterium; assembly: GCA_964422405.1. GTDB lineage: Bacteria > Bacillota > Clostridia > Christensenellales > Borkfalkiaceae > Scatosoma. Next base: position 929 of record CAYRAY010000197.1, read on the forward strand.
GAAGTATTCGCAAGGTATCTTGACCGTTCGTGGCGGTATGACCTCTCACGCAGCCGTTGTTGCTCGTGGTATGGGTA
>CAYRAY010000198.1:0-1004 GCA_964422405.1 uncultured Clostridia bacterium
TCTGCAGCTTGTCGAGACGATATACCAGCGTATTTCTGTGAATATAAAGCTGTCTGGAAGTCTCGGAAACGTTCAGGCTGTTCTCAAAGAACTTGTTGATCGTAGTAAGTGTTTCCTCATCAAATTCATCCGGAGATTTGTTCTCGAAAATCTCCTTAATGAACATACGGCACAGCGGAAGCGGAAGCTGATAAATCAGGCGGCCGATTCCCAGATTGCTGTATGCAACCACATTTTTCGCCGGATAAAAGATTTTACCCACATCCAATGCCATCTTCGCTTCCTTATAAGAACGGGAAACTTCACGCAGATCGCCTACAATCGTACCATAGGACACATGCGCTTTTGTCATTGCCTCTGTGTTGAGCATATCCAGAATCATATTTGCTGTCTTTTCCAGATCATCATATGTCTCGCTGGACTTCACTTCTTTTACTAAGATAATATTCTTCTCATCAACTGCAGTAATAAAATCTTTCGTCTTTGTCGCAAACAGGCTGCGGACAGTCTCCAGTGCATTGTTGTCTTTCTCGTGCTTAGTCTCGATCAGCATAACCACACGTCTTACATTTGTTTCAATATGCAGTTTCTTTGCACGGTTATAAATGTCAACCAGAAGGAGGTTATCCAACAGCAGGTTCTTAATAAAGTTGTCTTTGTCAAAACGTTCTTTATAGGCAACTAACAGGTTCTGAATCTGGAATGCTGCCAGTTTTCCCACCATATAAACATCATCACTGCCGCCTTTTGCAAGCATGATGTACTCTAACTGATGCTCATCAAACACTTTAAAGAACTGATATCCCTGAATTACCTGACTGTCTGCCGGAGAACTCACAAAAGATAAGATTGCATTCTCGTATTCATCTGCATCTGGAAATGTGGACGCCAGAACTTTACCTTCTGTATCACACACGCAAAGATCCACTCTGGTAATTCCCTTTAATCCCTCGATGGTCGTTTGAAGAATCTGATTTGAAATCATATCGCACGCTCCTCACTTT
>CAYRAY010000199.1:0-1000 GCA_964422405.1 uncultured Clostridia bacterium
CATAGTAACGAGAATGACCAGCATCGTCCTGTACTGCAGCACGGAACTCTTCATCGTTCATTCCAGGGGACCGTTTAAACAATATGCCATGAATATTGTTATGTCTGAATTTCAATGCACACTGTTCACGGCTTTCCAGGATTGGAAGGGTGTAGCCGTTAAAAAGTCTATGCGTAGACATGATGCCCAGGCAAGTAAAAATGAATGCCTTGTTATCCAAATCCATCAAAGCCTCACGAGTAGGAACTGGCTCTTCACGCTCGTCAAGGGGTGGTAAAAGAGGATTGCGCGGGCGAGGCAGACTCATCAATGCTTGATATTCTGCAGCCTTTTCATCATCCATTTTATAGAGTGTTCCCTTTTCGTGGGTATCTTCTCCTACATATGCAATATTCTTTTTCCCCGCTACAGTGAGCCACTCAACATAGGGCAAATTTGCAAGAATTGTTTCGGGTTGACTTCTACTTGAACCAGATCCTCCAAGCACACTATCTACATGGGCAGCAGGAAGCGAACACATTACATCCCAAATTCTACGCAATTCATCTAACGGACGGGATTTTGATGTGCCATTTACATTTAGCAATATTCGATCATTTTCACGATCTATTTCTTGGATATTAAAGGGAGTCGCTTGACCAGAAATACTGTTAAGAGGTAAGCCTCGTAGTTCTTCAAGGTCAGCCAGCATCTCTTGAAATGACTTCATCATAACACCTCCATAAAATCTTTAATAGTCCTTGCTATGCCGTAGGAAAGCAAGTACGGAACGCCATTGCCTATAGTTTTGAACTTATTAGTCAATGTCATATCCTCCGGCAAAGAGAATTCCTTAGGTAATGTTTGCAGAGCCAGTGCCTCTGCAGCAGAAATTCTTCTTATACGATAAGGGTGCAAATGCACTTCATTGTTTCCATATGCTACAGTCGGTGAAAATCTCCACCTATGTAAACGCTTATATGATTTTTTGCTAACATCACCTTCATCAATCGTTTCCATA
>CAYRAY010000200.1:0-1000 GCA_964422405.1 uncultured Clostridia bacterium
TCCACAAAGTTTTCAACATTTTAGCGCAGAAAACTTTGTGGATTTTCTAATTTACATAATATTTTTGTCAACCGACTGGAAAATATCGGAATTACAAGGAATTCGACGATTTTCACCAGGTTTCACCAAAATTATGTAACGTAGTTATCCACGTTATCCACATTATCCACAATCCATATGGTGGATAAATCCGCCTATTTCAATTTTGATTTGTTTATGATAAAATGAAACCAGAAAAAATGAAGGTGAGAAAAGATGAAATTGGGACTGAAAAATGCCATGTCTGTCAATGTAACGGTGGTTTCAAATGAATTTATTGATACATATATGGCGGCGGCCAACGGGGAGTATGTAAAGGTATTCCTTTATTTGCTGCGCCATGAAACAGAAGAGGTGACGATTTCTTCCATTGCGGATGCACTGAATCATACGGAGTCAGATGTGAAACGTGCGCTCTCTTATTGGAGAGAGACCGGTGTGCTTGCAGAGGAGAACGTGGAGACAGAGAAGACAAAAGAAAACACAAAAGAAGAAATGATGCAGGCAGGAGGCAGTTCCAAAGAAGCTGAGAATATCCGCGGAATGGAGGGCATCCGTGGGGCAGAGAACGTGAGCAGTTCTATCAGCTCAATTCCGGAGGATGGACGCGGAACACCGGTGCGTGAAATTCCGGAGATGGGAAACAGCTATGAGCGGATGAAGAAGCTTTCTGAGGATGAAGAATTTTCCGTGCTTCTATATGCGGTTCAGCAGTATCTTGGAAAAACGTTTACCCAGATTGAATGTGAGAAGTTTGCGTTTTTCTATGACAGTCTGGGAATGTCCGTGGAACTTTTGGAATATCTGGCGGAATATTGTGCCGGAGGCGGCCATACCAGCATTCGCTATATTGAGAAAGTTGCGTTAAACTGGTACCAGATGGGAATCCAGACGCGCGAGGATGCCAGAGATTATACGATGCGGTTTTCGAAAGATATGTCCTCTGTGATGAAGGCATTCG